>JBAWCC010000235.1:0-29876 GCA_049590095.1 Allosphingosinicella sp.
CCCCCGCCCTGTTTGCCCCACTCTCGAACTCGTCAGGCGACCTGCGCGGTCTCGATCTCCTCAGGATCGCGAAGCACGTAGCCGCGGCCCCAGACGGTCTCGATATAATTGTCGCCGTTGCAGGCCAGGCTCAGCTTCTTCCTCAATTTGCAGATGAAGACGTCGATGATCTTCAATTCGGGCTCGTCCATCCCGCCGTAGAGGTGGTTGAGGAACATCTCTTTGGTCAGGGTGGTACCCTTGCGGAGCGAGAGCAGCTCCAGCATCGCATATTCCTTGCCGGTCAGGTGCACCCGGGCGCTGTCGACCTCGACCGTCTTGGCGTCGAGGTTGACCGCCAGCTTGCCGGTGCGGATGACCGACTGGCTGTGACCTTTGGAGCGGCGGACCACCGCGTGGATCCGGGCGACCAGCTCGTCCCTGTGGAAGGGCTTGGTCACATAATCGTCGGCGCCGAAGCCCAAGGCCCGGACCTTGGAGTCCATCTCGCTGATCCCCGAGAGGATGAGCACCGGAGTCCCGACCTTGGCCAGCCGAAGCTTTTTGAGCACGTCGTAGCCGTGCATGTCGGGCAGGTTGAGATCGAGCAGGATGATGTCGTAATCGTAGAGCTTGCCGAGATCCAGGCCCTCCTCGCCGAGGTCGGTGGTATAGACGTTGAACCCTTCGCCGCTCAGCATCAGCTCGATGCTCTTGGCGGTGGTCGGCTCGTCTTCGATCAGCAGAACGCGCATGGTGCCTGGCCCCTCTCACTCAGCGGCGCCGGAGCCTTCTCGCCCCGAACTCCCCTGATGAAGTTCATTAACCATGGGATAAGTGAACGCAAAAGGTTAATTTCGAATTAAACGAGGATTCACAATCACTCATGCGAAACGTTGCGCTGCCGCAACAGGCATGGCAGGGCCGCAGGATGAAGGAAAACGGACATGTGGGATAAATATGTCCTGTTCATCGACGGCGAGGCGATCGTCATCGACAAGCCGGCCGGGCTCGCCGTCCACCCGGGTTCGCGTACTCCGGAAAGCCTCGAAGATTATCTGAAGCATTTCCGCTTCGGCTTCAAACGCGCCCCCCTCCCGGTCCACCGCCTCGACCGCGACACTTCGGGCTGCCTGCTCCTCGCCCGCAACCCGAAGGCCCACAAGCGCTTCCAGCGGGCCTTCGAGGCGAAGATGGTGACCAAGACCTATCTCGCGGTTCTCGACGGCGTTCCGGGCTCGGCGGAAGGCACGATCGACATGCCGCTCGCCAAGACGAGCAGCGAAGCCGAGGGCTGGCGGATGGTGAGCGACCCGGAGGGCCGGCCGTCCTTGACCCGCTGGCGCACGGTCGCAGTCCGCGACGGCCGCGCCGTCGTCCTCTTCTCCCCCGAGACCGGCCGAACCCACCAGATCCGGGTCCACGCCGCGGACGGGCTCGGAATCCCGATTTCGGGCGACCCGGTCTATGGCGGCTCGAACGGCCCGATGCTCCTCCACGCGCTCTCGATCCGGGTCGACCGCGATGGCAAGCCGCCGGTCGAGGCGACGGCACCGCTTCCGCCGACTTTCGTCAGCGCCGGGCTGGGCGACGTTCTCGACGGCGAGCCGTCCCTCCAGGGCCCGCCCCCTCTCCCCCCGGCCGCCCCGGATGCGGGACCGATCGAGGATCCGGGCGATGACCTCGACGGCTGAGCCGTTCGTCCTGCCGGAGGAGGCGCTGGAGGAGAAGTTTCTCGCCTCCACCGGCCCGGGCGGCCAGAACGTCAACAAGGTCGCCACCGCCTGCCAGCTTCGCTGCGACGTCTTCAAGCTCGGCCTCGCCCCAGCCGTCTATGCGCGCCTGAAAACCCTGGCCGGAAGCCGGATGACGACCGAAGGCGAGATCATTGTCACCGCCCGATCGCACCGAACCCAGGAAGCGAACCGGGAAGAAGCCCGCGCGAGGCTCGCGGAGCTGATCGCCAAGGCCCATGTCGCGCCTCGGCGGCGGATCAAGACCAAGCCCAGCCGCGCCGCCAAGGCGCGCCGGGTCGACGAGAAGAAGGGCCGGAGCGCGGTCAAGCAGGGGCGGGGAAAGGTGCAGCTGGACTGATCCGCCGGGAGCGGTTCAGGCGGCGGCGGGACTTCGCCGGCGCTGGATGATCCGGTCCAGCAACACGAGGACGACCAGCGACGCTCCGAACAGCGGAAGAAGCAGGCCTGCAACCACGAGGGCGGCGATCGGCCAGCGCAAATTCGCCGCCCGAGCCGGCGGAGGTGCGCCGAGCTCCCCTTGCGGACGTCGCCTCAGCCACATCAGGACGCCGAGGATGCTGATCGCGATGAGGGCGAGGGCCGTCAGCAGTCCGATAAGCTGGTTCGCCCATCCGAAGAGCTGGCCCTCGTGCCAGGCGATGCCGGTGTTCACGATCCGGTCAACGACATGCTGGTCGGCGAAGCTCGACCGGCCGGTCTCCGCGCCGGTGGCGGAATCGTAGGTGACCTGCCGGCCGAGCGGACGGTTCTGCGGCTCGGACTTGGCGGTCCAGTCGTCGCCGGTCGGAGGGCCGAATCGCTGAGTCGCGCGCGGCGGAAGGACCAGCACCGGAAAGACCATCCGCTCGGCCTGCGCTTTGGCGACGATCGCCGACAGCGGCGCTCCGCCCGCCGGCATGACGGGCATGGTCTCGGGCCCGTGCCCATGGCCGGCGACGTGGCCGCGATGGGTGCCTCCCGCGGCGCCGATCTTCCACTCCTGCGGCCCCTTCACCAAGCCCGTCTCGGTCCTCGCCCATTTGAAGGCGCCGCCCCAGGACGCGGCCCAGGGAAGCCCGCTGACCAGCATCACGAGGACCAGCCCGGCGATCCAGAATCCGGTAACTCGGTGCAAGTCCCTGAGCAGCGGCCGGCCCCGCAGCGAGAAGCGGGGCCAGAAGGTCCCGGCCGGCCGGAACGGCCTTGGCCACCACATGTAGAGGCCGGTCAGGATCATGACGATGGTCCAGCTCGCCGCCAGCTCGACCAGCCAGTCTCCGGGCTGTCCGAGCATCAGCGCGCCGTGAAAGCGCGAGACGATCGCCGAGATTCGGGAATCGGGTTCGAAGCCGCCCAGCACCCGGCCCTGCGGCGAGACGAAGACCTCGCGCCGGCTGCCGTCGGCCAGGGCCAGCTGGATCATGGCCGAATCGCCGCGATATTCGGGCAGGCGGTAATGGTTGAATCGGGCGCCGGGATAGGCGGCCGTCGCCGCCTCGAGCTGGCGGTCGGGCGAAACTGCGCCTTGCGTTCCCAAATTCCGGTAGGCCCGCTCCTCCCACCGGTCGATTTGCGGCTTGAACAAATAGATCGAGCCGCTCACCGAAAGGAGAAGTATGAAGGGCAGGACGAACAGGCCGGCATAGAAATGCCAGCGCCAGGCGGTCCCATGAAGCCGGCCGCCGCTCATCGTGCCATTCCCCGGAAGCGGACCGCGATACGAAGGCAGAGAAGGCGCGGCCCACCCGAAAGAATGCGATCCTCGGTGCCGACAAGGCAACGGGACAAGGCGGCGCTGTAATGCAAAAACTTCATGTGTTTTCCCCTGAAACACGGCCCGCATCGCCCCGGCGACCAGGCAGGACCACTGTTGACGCGGCTCAGGACCTCCCGCCGGTCTCGCAGATCGGGCGCAGCCGATCGGCCGGCCGATACCAAGGTCCGCGGGCGCATCCCGAGCGTCAGGCGGGGAGAGGCGGTCCTCGAAGCGGCGGACGCAGGCGCAAGGCCGCGCGCGGCGGCGATACTGTCCCGAAGAACAATGCCGCGGCGATGATGAAGAGCAGTGCCGCGGTCAGCCGAACCGAATCGGCGCCGCCGGTCAGCGGGACCGCCAGATCGGCGAAGGCGCAGGAGCCGTCGGCCGCAAGCCCGGTCCGGTCGTGGTGCTCCGTCGCGGGCAGCGGCGAAATCGTCCGATGGGCCGATTGCGCCGCCGCCGTGGAGCCGGAACAGATCGCAAGCGACAGCTGGCCGTGATTCAGCACCGGCATGAATCCGGCCGGCACCGCCAGCCTGAGAATCAGCCCGGCCAGCCCGATAGCGACGGCGAGCAATGGATGCTTGAGCAAGGCGGAGCGGAGCGGTCGCACGCCGCAGGTCTAAATGCCGGTATCCGGCATGTCATTATATTTATAAGCGCTTTTCTACAGGCGACCGGGGTTGGGCCGCTCCGATCCCGTTGCTCGTGCGGCGCTTGCGCCGGGGACCCGCAATGACGACATGGCGGGAATGTACGACTTCCGCATCGACGCCGCCGACAAGCCCGAAACCTGGCGCCAGATCGCCCTCGCCGCCGATGCGCTGACCGACGGCGAGCCCGACGCCGTCGCCAACATGGCGAACGTCGCCGCCTTGCTCTGGGAGTCGCTGCCCGAGATCAACTGGGCGGGCTTCTACCGCAATGTCGGCGGGGAGCTGGTGCTCGGGCCGTTCCAGGGGCGCGCGGCCTGTATCCGGATCCCGTTCGGGAAGGGGGTTTGCGGGGCCGCCGCCGCCACCCTCGAGCCGCAGCTGGTCGAGGATGTCGAGGCGTTTCCGGGCCATATCGCCTGCGACTCCGCTTCCCGGTCCGAGCTGGTGGTGCCGCTGGTGAATGAGGACGAGCTGATCGGGGTGATCGATCTCGACAGTCCCCGCTTGGGGCGTTTCGACGCCGAGGACCTGGCGGGATGTCTCGAATTGGCACGGCGCCTCGTTCCGCGCCTGGCCGCCGGTAGCAAAGCCGTCCCGCAAGCGTTAAAAAAGTCCTAACGAGCCCCGACTCCCGCCGGGGCTTCATCACAGGGGACGAACATGAGCAAGCTCTGGCTAATCGGGTTGGCGGCATCGGCGGCCTGGGCTCCGGCGGGACACGCCAAGGGCGCGCCGCACCCGTCGGCTCCGCCTCCCATCGGCCATGGCGCCCACGCGCCCGGTCATGGCGCCCATGGCGGCCCCGGACATCATGTCATGCCTCCGGCCATGCATGGCGGCGGTCATATGAAGGGGATGAAGGGCTGGCAGCGTTTCGGCCGCGGCCATGTCATCCCGCAGCATTTCCGCGGCCGGCAATTCTTCGTCCATGACTGGCGCTCGTTCGGCTTCCCCGCGCCGATGCCGGGCGGCCGGTGGATCCGCTATCACGACGACGCCCTCCTGATCGACGGCCACGGCCGGGTGATGGACAGCCGTTACGATTGGGACTGGGACCGCCGCGGCGGCGACATGACCTATGACGACGGCGGCTACGACGAGTACGGCCGGCGCGATGATCGCCTCGACGAGGATTACGGCTATGAAGACCGAGGCGATTGCCGAAGCGATTGCGGCCCGGTGAGCCACCTTCCGCCGCCGCCGCGGCATCCCGGCTACGGTCACGGCTACGGATACGGATACGGAGCAGGCTGCGCCTGCGGCCCGGTCGTCGTCACCGAGACGATCACCACGACCGCCCCGGTCATGGAGACCCGCACTTATTACGAGACCGTGACCGAGCACCGCGCCGCTCCGCGCCGGCATTACAGGAAGCCGGTGGTCCGTTACAGCAAGCCGGTGGTGCGTCGCTCCGTGAAGCCCGCCTATCGGGCGCCCGCGCCCCGGCCCGGCGAGCGGGGCTAGGATGCGTCGCCCCGGCGCAGGCCGGGGCCCGGAACGTGAAGAACGCAGGCGCCTTTCACCCTCGGGAATGCCAGCCTGCGCCGGCATGACTGCAGTTCAGCTCAGCCGGTCCAGATCCTCGTCGCCGAGACGGCCGGGGACGATCACCAGGGGGCAGGGCAGGCTTCCGGCGACCGTGCCGGAGAAGTGGCTGACCAGGGGCCCCGGCCCGCCTTCGGCGGCCGCGCCGAGCACCAGCGCGGCGACGTCGTCGCGTTCGGCGAGCAGGTCGGCGATCGCTTTTTCCGGCTCGCCCTGGCGCACCAGGATGGTCGGCTCGATTCCCGCCTCCTCGACGATCGCTCCCGAGGCCTGGAGCACCATCGCCTCGGCGCGAAGCTTCGCCTCCTCCTCCATCGCCGCCTGGACCCCGCCCCACTGGACGAACTCGGCGGGTTCGATGATGGCGAGCAATATGACCCCCCCGCCCGTGCCAGAAGCCCGGCGGGCGGCGTAACGCAAGGCGGCGCGCGCCTCGCTCGTCTCGTCGATCACCACCAGATACGAGCGCATTCGGCCTCCGTTTCGACCGCGATGCTGCGCCAGATCGGCCGGGGGCGCAAGCTCGGCCCCGGCGAGGCCCTGCGCTCAGGACGGGCTTGACCCGCCCCCTCCTGTTGCTGTTTGGCAGAACGCCACTGCCGTCAGGAGCTTTCGCGCGCCATGCCGATTGAATTGAAGATGCCGGCCCTCAGCCCGACCATGGAAGAGGGGACGCTCGCCAAGTGGCTGGTCAAGGAGGGCGATACGGTCGCCGCGGGAGACCTGCTCGCCGAGATCGAGACCGACAAGGCGACGATGGAGTTCGAGGCGGTCGACGAAGGAACGATCGCGAAGATCCTGGTCGCCGAAGGCACGGACGAGGTGAAGGTCGGGACGGTCATCGCCCTGATCGCCGGCGAAGGCGAGGAGGCCGGAGCGGCCGCCTCCGCCCCGACCGCGGCGAAGGAACCGGTGGCGAAGGACGGCGGCGAGACCGGCGCCGGCCAGCCCGCGACCCCGATTCCGACGCCGGAGATGAAGGGCTATGGAGCCAGTGCGGCCGAGGACGCCGGTGAAGCCGCTCCACAGCCCAAGGCGGACCCGGGCGACCGTGTGAAGGCGAGCCCGCTTGCCCGCCGCCTCGCCGAGCAGCGCGGGATCGACCTGGCGGGCCTGACCGGCTCCGGCCCGGGCGGGCGGATCGTCAAGGCCGACGTCGACGGCGCCGCCGGCAAAGAGGGGCTTCGACAAGCTCACACTGAACGGGCCGGGAGTGCGTCCGGAGCCGTTCAGCCTGAGCCTGTCGAAGGCCGCACAGCGCCTCCCGCGCCCAGCTACGGCGTGCCGGAAATCCCGCACGAGGTCGCCAAGCTTTCGAACATGCGCAAGACGATCGCCCGGCGCCTCACCGAATCGAAGCAGAATGTCCCCCACATCTACCTGACGGTGGACGTCCGGCTCGACGCGCTCCTCAAGCTCCGCGCCGAGCTCAACGCAACGCTCGAGTCGCGGGGGGTCAAGCTTTCGGTCAACGACCTTCTGATCAAGGCGCTCGCCGCGTCGCTGATCGAGGTGCCCGAGTGCAACGTCCAATATACCGGGAACGAGCTTGTCACGTTCAGGCGCGCCGACATCTCGGTCGCCGTGTCGATCCCGGGCGGCCTGATCACCCCGGTCATCGCCGAGGCGGACTCGCGCAGTCTCTCCTCCATCGCCACAAGCATGAAGCATCTCGCCGCCCGGGCCCGCGAAGGCAAGCTGAAACCTGAGGAATATCAGGGTGGCACGGCGTCGCTGTCGAACATGGGCATGTACGGGATCAAGCAGTTCGAGGCGGTCATCAATCCGCCCCAGGGGATGATCATGGCCATCGGAGCCGGGGAGAAGCGCCCCTATGTGGTCGACGACGCCCTGTCGGTCGCGACGGTGATGAGCGCAACCGGAAGCTTCGACCACCGCGCCATCGACGGCGCCGACGGCGCCCGGCTGATGCAGGCGTTCAAGCGGCTCATAGAGGCGCCGCTCGGAATGCTGGCCTGACATGGCGCTCGGCAAAGCCGTCCTCGGCGGTCTCGTCGCCTCGATCGCGATCCCCTACGTCATGCGCAACCACAGCGGCCAGCTCGGCGACTGGGCCCGCCGAGGCCTGATCGATTTCGAGGTCGCCGGCCACCAGATCTACTGGTCCCTCCCACTCTTCGCCGGAGTCACTTTGGTCGCCTGGCTGTTCCTTTCGTGGGCGGACAGGTGACGGCGGCTTGGTGCGGGAGCCGAAAAGTGCTACCTGTGATGCGCACTTTCAGGGACTCCGGATCATGAAGCTGGGCGTCAAGGAATTCCGCCACCGCCTGACCGAGGTGCTGCACGGCACTGAGACAGTGGACATCACCCATCACGGCCGGGTCATTGGCACCTTCCGACCGCGAAAGATCGATCCGGAACGGGCGCGGGCGGCCCTCGAGTCGAACCGCCGTTGGCAGGAGGAAATGCGAGCGAAAGGGATCGACCTCGAAGGCGTGCTCGCCGACATGGGGCTGGACCCCTGGGGTGACCCGCTGAATGACTCGCCTGATCGTTGACGCGAACGTGATGGTCGGTGCGGCGCTCGGCCGCTCGATGCCCGTGTTCCTCGATTTGATCGAACGTGGCGTCGAGGTTCTCGCCCCCGTGCCCATGCTCGGGGAGGCGAAGACCCGGATCGACCGCGACGCCAATTTGATCGAAGGCGAAGCGGATCGCCGAATGGCGGAGCTTCTCGACCTGGTGATCCCACTGCCCGTCGAGGCCTTCTCCGCCCACGAGCAAGCCGCCCGCGACCGGCTGGAGCCCCACAGCCAGTCGGACTGGCCGCTGCTGGCGGCGGCTTTGGCGCTGGACGCCGATATCTGGACCCGGGACCGGGACTTGTTCGGCACCGGCGTTGCGTTATGGGCGACGCGCAACATCCGCTTCGTCGAGGGACCAGCTGCCTGAGGGCCGAGCGCCGCGTTCAAGCCTTCCGCCAGCATCGAGCGAGGAAAATAATGGCTGATACCTACGACCTCATCGTCCTCGGCTCCGGGCCCGGCGGCTATGTCGCCGCGATCCGGGCGAGTCAGCTCGGGCTCAAGGTGGCGATCGTCGAGCGGGAGAAACTGGGAGGGATCTGCCTCAATTGGGGGTGTATCCCGACCAAGGCTTTGCTCCGGACGTCGGAAATCTACCATTATATGACCCACGCCTCCGCCTACGGGCTGAGCGCGGAGAAGCCGGGCTTCGACCTGGCGAAGATCGTCGACCGAAGCCGCAAGGTCGCCGGCCAGCTCAATGCCGGGGTCAAGGGGCTGATGAAGAAGAACAAGATCGCCGTGATCGAGGGCGACGGGGCTCTGAAAGGCAAGGGCGTGCTCGCCGTCACCAGGGACGGCAAGGTCACGGAGCTCAGCGCGAAGCACATCCTCATCGCCACCGGCGCCCGCGCCCGCGACCTGCCCTTCGCAAAGGCGGACGGGGAGCGGATCTGGACCTATCGGCACGCCATGGTGCCCAAGGTGATGCCGACCCGGCTTCTGGTGATCGGATCGGGCGCGATCGGGGTGGAGTTCGCAAGCTTCTATTCGGACATGGGCGCGGAAGTGACCATCGTCGAGATGCTCGACCGGATCTTGCCCGTAGAGGACGAGGACGTCTCCGCCTTCGTCCACAAGGCGCTGGTGAAGCAGGGAATGAAGCTTCACGTCTCGTCCGGGGTCGAGAAGCTGGAGACCGGGCCGAACGGCGTCAAGGCGACCCTCAAGGGCGGCGACGTCCAGGAATATTCTCACGCCATCGTCGCCATCGGGATCGTTCCGAACACGGAAAATATCGGCCTCGAGGCCCTGGGCGTGAAAACCGACCGCGGCCATATCGTCGTCGACGGCTACGGGCGCACCGATGTCGAGGGCGTCTACGCGATCGGCGACGTCACCGGCCCGCCCTGGCTCGCCCACAAGGCCAGCCACGAAGGCGTCGTCTGCGTCGAAGCCATCGCGGGAGGCAAACCCCATCCGTTCGAGACCTGGAACATCCCCGGCTGCACCTACTCGCGACCGCAGGTGGCGAGCGTCGGCTTCACCGAGGCCAGGGCGAAAGAGCTCGGCCGCAAGGTCAAGGTCGGCAAATTCCCCTTCATCGGCAACGGCAAGGCGATCGCACTGGGCGAGGCCGAGGGCTTCGTGAAGACGGTGTTCGACGCCGAAACCGGGGAATTGCTGGGCGCCCATATGGTGGGCGCGGAGGTCACCGAGCTGATTCAGGGCTATGTCGTGGCGAGGCAGCTCGAGACGACGGAGGAGGATCTGATGCACACGATCTTCCCGCACCCGACGTTGAGCGAGATGATGCATGAGAGCGTGCTCGATGCCTATGGGCGGGCGGTCCATTATTGAGCAGGGGTCGGGCTGGGTACCCGCAAGACGCTTGCGACGCCATTTTGACTGCCTTGGGTCAGTCCCGGAATGCCTAACCTGGCGAGGAGACAGGGACTGCCCCTATCCGGTTTCCGTTGCCATCCACGGCGGGTTGGGTATCTGCCCCGTCGCTTCGTGCAGAAGCACTGCCCAGCGCAGGGACAAATCGTTGAAATAGGGATCGTCCGCTTCGATCCGGCGGGTCAGGACCGGCCGCGCCGGACCGGACGGCATGACCATGAGATCGAGCGGCCGGGCCACTCCGAGATTGGAGCGCATCGCGCTGTCGAACGAGAGCAACGCCACCTTCACCGCCTCGTCGAGCGGGCTGGAATGGCGCACCCCGCGGTCCAGGATCGGCTTGCCGTACTTGGTCTCGCCGATCTGCAGGAAAGGCGATTCGGGTGAGCAATGGATGAAGTTGCCGGCCGAATAGACGAGGTAGAGCGAGGGCGGCTCGTCGCCGATCCGGCCGCCGAGAAGCATCGAAACCGAGCTCGAGATGTTCGCCTCGGCGAGCAAGGCACCGACGCTGCGGTTGACGCTCTGCACCGCCTCGCCGACCAGCTCGGCGACCCGGAACATCGACGGCGCGGTCGCCACCGTGAGCGCCCTTTCGTCGCCGATCGGGGCGGGCAGCTCGTCGGTGAGCTGGCCGATCGCCGATTGCGACATGGACAGGCTCCCCGACGTGCACAGGAAGATCTGCCGGTCCGGCCGGTCGGCGAGGACGTGGAGCTTCCGGTAGGAGGAGAAATTGTCGACCCCGGCATTGGTCCGGGTGTCGGCGATCATCACCAGCCCCGCCTCGAGCAGGAGGCCGACGCAATAGGTCATGGGGCGGCCCCGCGCCGGCAGTCGACCAGACGCAACTGCTTCCCGGCGAAGGCCGGGACCCAGTCCTTCCGCTGGTGCCGCTGGGCCCCGGCCTGCGCCGGGGAGCAGGAGGGCGCGCTCATTCGGTCGTCTCGCCCTCCCAATGGTCGTTGTCGTGGTCGCGTTCGGCCTGTTCCTTGTCCTTGTGGACGGTCCCGTCCTTATGCTCGGGCGGCCCGTAGATCGTGTAGAGCCGGAGCGGCGCCTCGCCGTCGTTGACGACGTTGTGGCGGGCCCCGGCGGGCACGATCACCGCGAAATCGTCCTCCACCCGGTTCGGCGCCCCGTCGATATAGACGGTTCCGCGCCCCTCCTCGATACGGAAGAACTGGTCGCGGTCCTCATGCACCTCCTCGCCGATGTCGCAGCCCGGCGGCAGCGTCATCAGCACCAGCTGGAGGTTCTTGCCGGTGTAGAGCACGCGCCGGAAATCCTCGTTCCCGATCGTCGCCTTCTCGATGTCGTCGCAATAGCCCTTCATTTCGCTCGCTCCTCCGCGTGGATAGTCAGACGGTGAACCGCACAGGACGCGTTTGCGTTCCTTCGCGCCGTTGAGGAGCTTCAGGCGCTCACCCCAGGCTGATGTCGAGGAACATCATCGCTGCGAGGCCGGGGATCAGGCACACGACATAGATCATCGCGCCCGCGGCGAAGCCGATGGGGAGGATTATTCCTTCACCACCTCGCCGCCCTTGATCACTACGTCGACACCTTCCAGCTGTCGCACATCCGCCAGCGGGTCGCCGTCCACCGCGATCATGTCGCCGAACCGCCCGACCGCGATCGCTCCGACGTCCTTCTCCCGCCCCAGCGCCTGAGCGGCGTTGCGGGTGGCGGACTGGATCGCTTCCATCGGGGTCATTCCATATTGGACCATCCAGTGGAACTGGCCGCCGGCAGTCCCGTGCGGCATCACCCCGGCGTCGGTGGCGAAGACCATCTTCACGCCGGCGCGGTGAGCGGCCCGGAAATTGTCGCGCTGGAGCTGCGCGATCTCGCGGTCCTTCCTGAGATTGTCCTCCAGCACCCCGTTCTTCGCGCCCTCGGCCTGGGTATATTCGGTGTTGAAGATGTCCATCGCCAGCCAGGTGCCGCGCTCTCGGGCGAGGCGGATTCCTTCGGCGTCGATCAGGCTGGCATGCTCGATCGTGTCGATCCCGGCACGGATCGCGGCCTTGATCCCGGCCGAGCCATGGGCGTGGGCGGCGACCTTCAGGCCCCATTGGTGCGCCTCGTCGGCGATGGCGCGGAGCTCCTCCTCGGACAGCTGCTGCTGGCCCGGCTCGGTGTTGCGCGAGAAGACGCCCCCCGTCGCGCAGACCTTGATCACCTCGGCGCCATATTTGCGCTGCTCGCGAACCCGGGTGCGAAGCTCTTGCGGCCCGTCGCCGACCGCCTTGCCCCGGGCGGCCAGGGAGGGCGGCAGATAGGTCTGGTCGCAATGGCCGCCGGTGGCGCCCAGGGAATGGGCCGCCGGGACGATCCTCGGCCCGGCCATCAGCCCCTCGTCGATCGCCTGCTTGTAGCCGACGTCGGCATAATTGTCCGAGCCGACGTTGCGGACCGTGGTGAAGCCCGCCTCGAGCATGTCGCGGGCGTTGCGGACGCCCTGCGCTACCCAGAACATGTCGGTGAACTGCAGCCCCGAATAGCCCCCGTAGCGCGGGTTGGAATCGAGGTGGACGTGCATGTCGATCAGGCCCGGCAACAAAGTCTTGCCCGGCAGGTCGATCCTCTTCGCGTCGCTCGGGATGATCGGGCGCGCACCGCCCCGCCCGACGACCGAGGCGATGCGCCCGTCGGTGATCACCACCACCGGTTCCTCGACGACCTTGCCGCCGAGCACGTCGACCATCCGGTCGGCGGTGACGACGACGGTCTCGGACGCGGCGGGCGCCGCGGCGAGCGAGGCGAGGAGGAGTAAGGCGGCGAAATTCTTGTGCATCGGGCGCAGCTCCGCATTTGGGGACGCCGGCAGCCCTAGCCGGGGACGGTGGGGACAGTCACTAGCCGGTGGATGTCGTTGTGGCCGGAGACCGGCCCTGCTAGGGCCTCCGCCTCAGCAAGGAAGGGACTGCCTGTGAGCCAGCGGCTTCAGAACGAAATCGAGGAAGCCGCGGCGAAGGCCCACTGGACTCGCCCGCAGGTCGAGCGGCTGATCGCGGGCGGCGCCGAAGGGGCCGCCGATATAAGCACCGACGGGCTCGACGTCCCTTCCTGAGCGGGGCCGCAGGGTCCGGATCTCAGCGACTGCCCCAAGTGGCTGTCTCCAATCGTCCGAGTGCATCCGGTCCTCAGCAGGAGTCCGGCCTTTGCGGGCGCCGGAATTCCGGTGACATGGCGTAATTCCGGGGAGCCTAGTGACGGGTGCCGCCTCCGTTGCTAGGGTCGTTTTCCCATTCTTCCCGAGGAGTGAATTGTGAATCAGAAGCAGGCAGAACAGATCGGCGGCGCAACGTCGGCGGAATCGAGGACGGAATGGATCAGGCCGCAGGTCGATCGGTTCGCCGCCGGGAGCGCCGAGGCGGCGGACGTCAACGGCCCGGACGGGCCCCAGACTTCCTGAGCGCCACGGGATCAGGCGTCTCCGCCGGGCCGGCCCCGCCCCAGCCGGCGATCCAGGCAAGTCGCGGCCAACCTCGAGTTGAGGGGCGCGCCGGACCTTGCTAGATCGGGACCGAACAAGGAGGCGATCATCCATGGACCAGCACCAAACGGAGCAAACCCGCGGCGCCTCGGCGGAGCGCAAAGCCGAGTGGACGACGCCGCTAGTCGACAGGCTCATCGCGGGCGGTGCGGAGGCGGCGGCCGGCGCGGACATCGAGGGCCTGGACGGCCTCTCCTGAGTCGAGGGTGACGGCCATACGCTGGGCCACACCCCGCTCTCCGAAGCATCGGCTTGCGGCGCTGGCGCTGGCGCGCTCCGCCGTCGCCGCGGCTCCCGACAAGCCGTCGCCGCAGCTTGCGCTGGGGAGAGCGCTGTCGGGCGCAGGAGAGCTTGAGGAAGCCGCTTCGCTCCTCGACCGCGCCTGCCGGCGCTTTCCCGAGACGGAAGCCTTGCACGAAGAGCTGGCCAACGCGCTGGCGCGTCTCGGCGAGGTCGAGGCGGCGTTGGCCTGCGCCCGGGGCCGGGAGGCTGCCTGGGCCCCCGTATTCGCCTTCACGCTCCTCGCTCGTCAGGGCCGGCGTTCGGAGACGGTCTCGCTCGAGCCGGCCGTCGCCGCCGTCCGGCCGGCCGATTCGAACCTGCTCGAATCGCGCGCCAAGCGGGCGCGCGGAGATCCCGGCGCCTTGCTTCGCCTGTGCGAGGATGTGCTGAGCCACGATCCCGCCGCCGCCCACGCCCTCCACTACAAGGCGCTGGCGCTGGCGCAGCTCGGCCGCCGCGACGAAGCGGCCGAACTGATGGGGCTGGACCGCTTCCTGAGCATCGCGCCGCTTCCGGCTCCGCCCGGCTTCGGCGGCGAGGAGGCATTTCGAGACGCCGTCCGGGAAGAGATAATGGGGAATTCGAGCCTTCATCCCGACCCGGTCGGGCATGCCACGCGCTCGGGCCTCAGGACCCGCGACTTTCCAGTCGCCGGCGATCGCGCCGCCACCGCCCTGATGGAGACGATCCGAACGGCGGTAGCCGCTTATGCCGACGCTCTGGACGGCGACCACCCCTTCGTCCGCGGCCGCCCGAACCGGGCCACCTTCAACCCCTGGGCGCTGCTGTTCCGCGGATCCGGGCACCAGGTCGCGCACCATCATCCGGGCTGCTGGCTGACCGGAGTCTATTATGTCAGCGCCCGCCGCGAGCCGTCGGGACCCGGCCCCGCGTACCCGGGCGCCATCCGCATCGGCATTCTCCCGGACTGGACCGGGATCGAGCCGCCATGGCCGGTGACCGAGGTCGAGCCGGTGCCCGGCACGCTGCTCCTCTTCCCCTCCTTCGTCCCGCACGAGACGGTGCCGCCGGGGGAGGGCGCCGAGCGGATTTCGATCGCTTTCGACGTCTCCGCGGCGCCCTAACTTCGCTACCCGGGCAAAAGGGGACAGTCACAGTGACTGTCCCCCTCGCTTCGCCCGCCGCTTCCGTCTCAGTCGGTCCCGGCCGGAACCTCCTCGAGCGGACCGCCCATTCCGGTATAGGCGCCGTTGCCCTTGGCCATGGCCAGCGCTTCGGCGGGGGCCGGCGACTGGTCGACGATGTGGACCGAAGCTCCGATCCGGGTCACCGAGAACAGGTTGCGGGCGAATTCGAGCGGCAGCCGGACGCAGCCGTGCGAGGCGGGGCGGCCGGGTATCTGGCCGGCGTGAAGCGCGATCCCGCCCCAGGTCAGCCGCTGCATGAACGGCATCGGAGCGTTGTTGTAGAGGTTTGAGAAATGCTTCGCCCTTTTCTGGAGGATGTCGAACCTGCCGGTCGGCGTGCGGTGCCCCGGCTTGCCGGTCGAGACCGTCGTTACCCCGATGAGCGTGCCGCCGCGATAGACGTAGGCGCGCTGGAGCGGGATGCTGACCACCATCTCCACCTCGCCCGTCGGCGAGCGTTCCGGCTGCCAGATGAACTCGCCGGGGCTCAATACCGCCTGCTCGACTGCGGCGGGGGCCGGCTCGGCGGCCGCGACGGCGGGGCCGACGACCCCGGCATAAGCCGAGCAGACCGGGGTGAAGGCCAGCAGGAGGACGCTGCCGGCGACGAAGAGGGTGCGGACGCTTGACTGGTTCATGGCTTCGACCTGCGGGTGTTTCTCCCGCTCCTTTCCTTCGGCCGGAAATGGCCTTGGCAGTGCATCTAGGCTCGGCCGTTGGCGCCGTTGTGCCGCGGTAAAGAGATTGTTGTTTCGATTGTTGCAGTGCAAAAAATTGCCGATTCCGGCGGGAATCGGGGGACATGCGTCACCCCTTGCCGAATCGTTCCGCACTCATATCCGTTTTTCGAGCCGGTACCGGACCGGCACCCGTGTAGAATTGCGTAGGAGGCTGATCATGTCGACAGGAAGATCCGCGGCGTTCCTTTTGCTCTCCATGGCCATGGCGGCGCCCGCGGCCGCCCAGGACTATGACCGCCGGAGCGGCGCCGAGCGGATCGCCGACGAGATCGCGCGCCAGGTCGAGGCTACCGCGGGCGCGATCGGGACCGTGACCGACTCGGTCCACCGGAGCGTCGACTCCGTCCGCTTCCGCGGCGCCGAGCGCTTCGCCGTCGAGCGCTGTGCGCCCTATGTCGAGCGCTACGGCCGGATGCGCATCGACGACGTCCGCCGCCACGGCCGGAGCAGCCGGAGGGTCTACGGCACCGTCGGAGGCGCCGCCATCGGCGACTCGAACGGTTGGCGAAGAGGCTATGCCCCCCGAGCCTTCACTTGCACCGTCCGCGAGGACGGCCGGGTCAAGCTCAAGACGAACAAGCTGCGAAGCTATTGATCCGGGGACAGCCAGCGACTGTCACCTTTCAGGCTGCGGCCCTTCCCCCTTCGATCGAGGTCAGTTTCGGAGCGGCCAGAGCCGCTGCCGCGTCCGCGTGCAGCGGCGGCGAGAGCAAATAGCCCTGGCCTTCGCGGCAGCCCATCTCTCGAAGCAGGCGCAGCTGCTCGTCGGTTTCGATATGCTCGGCGACGGAGGGCAGGCCCAGCGCGGAGCACAGATCGAGCACGCCCTTCAGGAGTCGGCGGCTGCGCAGGGAATCGGCGACGGTGGCGATCAGTGTGCCGTCGAGCTTGACCCCGTCGAACTGCATCTCGCGCAGATAGGATATCGAAGCGTGACCCGCCCCGAAATCGTCGAGCACGATCCGGGCGCCGGCGCCCCGAAGGGACTGGAGATTCTCACGGGCGACCTCGAAATCGGCCAGTAAGGCGGTCTCGGTCACCTCGACCTGGAGCCGGGAGGGATCGAGCCGGGCCCGGTCGAGCACGGCGAGGAGGCGCTGGGCGGAGCCGGCGGTGCAGAGCTGGACGGCGCTGACGTTGAACGACAGCCGCACCGCCGTCGCCCAGCGGGCGGCTTCGGCCGCGGCGTCGGCGAGCAGCTTGTCGCTGATCTGGCCGATGACGTTCAAATGCTCGGCGATCGGGATGAACTGGTCGGGCGGAATCCGGCCGAGCGTGTCGTCGTGCCAGCGCGCCAGGGCCTCGAGCGCCTTGAGCTCGCCGGTGGCGAGGTCGGTGATCGGCTGGAAGACGAGGCCGATCCGGTCAAGGGTCTCGGGCAGCCGGAGCGTCTGCTCGATGAGGATCCGGCGGCGGTGGATCTCGTGCATCTCGGAGGTGAAGATCGCGACTCCGGAGCGGCCGCTTTCCTTGGCCCGGTAGAGCGCGGTGTCGGCCCGGATCAGAGCCTCCTCGACGTCGCAATCGCCGGGCACGAGCAGGGTGACCCCGCAGCTGCCCGAAACCCGGAGCTCTCGGCCATCGACGAGGAAAGGCTCCTGAAGCGCCGCGCAGACGGCGGCGCCGGCGCTGCTCGCCCCGGCAATCGAGCGGATTCGCGGAAGCAGCAGTGCGAACTCGTCGCCGCCGGTGCGGGCGATCAGGGCGCCGGCGCCGGCGGCTCGGGCCAGACGGCTTCCGATCCCCTCCAGCACGCGGTCGCCTGCGGCGTGGCCGAACGTGTCGTTGATCGGCTTGAAGCCGTCGAGGTCGACCATCGCCAGCGCGAATCCCTCGCGCGAGCGGGCAATCCCGGCGGCGCGGCGTCCGAGCGACCGAAGGAAGGCGCGGCGATTGGCGAGGCCGGTCAGTGGATCGGTGTCGGCGATCAGCCTGGCTTTGGACTTCTCCGCCTTGGCGAGCCGCTCGGCCTGCTGCGCCCGCTCCCGCTCGAGGGTGATCGCGGTGCGCGATTCGACCAGCTCGCGGAAGCCTTCGTCGTGGAGCCCGAGCTGGCGAAGAAGGACGAGGATGATCGAGAAGAGCCCGACGCCCATCGCGACATGGGCGGCGTCGGAAGTGATGATCAGCCGGGCTGACAAAGGCAGGCCCAGCAGAAGCAGCGGAGTCCGCGCCGCCGCCGGATAGCGGCTGACCCCGTAGGCGCAGCCGATCGCCGCGAGGCTGGCGAACAGGATGATGAAATCGTGGTCGGTGGAAGGGCGGGTCGCCATCAGGTGGAACGACCAGGTGCAGAAAGCGACGCTGAACACGACCGAGAAGACCAGCATCTTGCGCAGCTCGTGGAGGATTCGCTCCGGCGACAGGCTGCGGTTGCGGACCCGGAGCCAGTGGACGACCCGAATGACGATCAGTGCGCCGACCAGAAGCGGGAAATCGAACAGGGAATCGAACTGCCCCCCGGAGGCGAGGTAGAGGCCGACCATGTTGGAGAAGATGACGATGTAGAGGAGCGGAACCTGGCGCTGGAGCGCGCGGAAGCGCTCCTCGAGGAGGATCCGCCCCCCGACCGTCTCCACTTCACCGGCGTCCACCAGCCGGCGCAATTTCCCTAATGCCCGCCCCATGGACCCGGATTTACGCGGAAACGGTTAACAGGTGGTTCTAACGTGGATCAGTCCGTCATTGCGAGCGTAGCGAAGCAAATCCAGTGCGGCAGGAGTCGAAAGCGCCGAAGCTGGATTGCTTCGTCGCTACGCTCCTCGCAATGACGGCGGCTACCTCAGCGGCAATTCGCGCTGGTCGGGGTCGAAGCGGTTCCAGCCGCCGGGGCCGAGCCGCTCGAGCGGGCGGAAGCGCGCCTTGTAGGCCATTCGGGGCGAGCTTTCGACCCAGTAGCCGAGATAGACGTAGGGGAGCCCCGCCTTCCCCGCACGGACGATATGGTCGAGGATGATGTAGGTGCCGAGCCCGGGCCGCGCGGGATCGTCGGGCTCGAAGAAGCTGTAGATCATCGAGAGTCCGTCCGCCTGCTGGTCGGTGAGGCAGGCGCCGACCAATTTGCCCGGCCGGCCGCCCACCGAAGGCTCGCGATATTCGATGACGTAGGTCTTGACCGGCGACTGCTCGATCATGTCCGAAAAGTCGCTCTCGTCCATCCCGACCATTCCGCCGTCCGGGTGGCGCCTCTTCAGATAGCGGCGCAGCAGCGCATATTGCTCCTCGGTCGCCCAGGGCTTGCAGGCGGTGACCTCGAGCTCGCCGTGCCGCTTCAGCATCCGGCGCTGGCTGGCGCTGGGCTGGAACTCGGCGGCGACGACCCGGACCGAGACGCAGGCCGAGCAATCGAGGCAGGAGGGCCGGTAGGCGACCGCCTGGCTCCGGCGGAAGCCGATCCGGCCGAGCGCGTCGTTCAGATCGGACGAATGCTGCCCGGCAAGCTCCGTGAACACCTTGCGCTCGGTCTTGCCGGCCAGATACGGGCAGGGCGCCGGGCTGGTGACGAAGAAGCGGGGAAAGCGGAAGGGTGCGCTCAACGGGGCTCCGTGGGTTGAAGGCTTTGGTTGAGTTTCGGTTTATGCGTGTTTGCCGACCGCTTGGGAAGGGTCTGGAACGGCCGAACCGGCATTAACTATCATACGTTCCTATGCGGGACGTCGGCTCAGCGAATCTCAACGGGATGGACGTAGAAGCCGGCCTCGCCGAGCGCATCGACGAGGGCCTCGAGATGCTCGGAGTCGCGCGCTTCGCACTCGACGTCGATGAAGGCATCCTTGGCCGGAAGCGTGGTGAAGACTCGCTGATGGTAGATTTCGATGATGTTGGCGCCGTGGGCATCGAACAACTTCATTACCGCGAGCAAGGCGCCCGGGCGGTCCTGGAGCTGGATCCTGAGCCGAGCCATCCGGCCGGAGCGGGCGAGATCCCTCAGAAGCACGGTGGCGAGCAGGCGGGTGTCGATATTGCCTCCGGTGAGCACGAGGCCGACATTGCGATCGCGAAATCGATCCGGATGAGCGAGCAGCGCGGCGAGCCCGGCCGCCCCTGCCCCTTCGGCCACCGTCTTCTCGATCTGCAGGTAGAGGCTTACCGCGATCTCGATCTCGCGCTCGTGGACCAGCAAAATCTCGTCGACGAACCTTTCGATGATCGGCGGAGTCAGGAGTCCCGGCTTCTTCACCGCGATTCCCTCGGCCAGGGTGTCGCCGGAGGACGGCATCTCCTTGCCGCTGATCCTGCAGTACATGCTCGGATAGAGCTCGGCCTGGACTCCGACGATGGTCAGATCGGGGCGAAGCGCCTTGGCGGCCGTGGCCATTCCGGAGATGAGCCCGCCGCCGCCGATCGGGACGACCAGAGTGTCGATCTCGGGCGCGTCGGCGATCAGCTCGAGCGCCACCGTGCCCTGGCCCGCCATGATCTCGGGATCGTCGAACGGGTGGACGAAGGTCAACCCCTCCGCCTCGGCGATCCGAAGCGCCTCGCCATAGGCCTCGTCGTACATCTCGCCGTGGAGAACGATCCGGGCGCCATGCCCCTCGGTCTGCTTGACCTTGATGCTCGGCGTCGAGACCGGCATCACGATGGTGACCGGAACGCCGAGCCGGCGCCCGTGATAGGCGACGGCCTGGGCGTGATTGCCGGCCGAGGACGCGATCACCCCGCGCAAGCGGACCGCGGGATCCATCAGAAGCAATTTGTTGAGTGCGCCGCGCTCCTTGTAGGCGGCGGTGAACTGGAGATTCTCGAACTTGACCCAGACTTTGGCGCCGGTCGCTTCCGAAAGGGTTCGGCTGAGCAGGGTCGGAGTGCGCACCACGGCGCCTTCGATCCGCTTCGCCGCCGCTTGAATGTCGGCGAGGGTCACTGGGAGGTCGGCCATGGCCGACGGTTAGAGCATCTGGCGCGACCGCGAAACTACGCTTATCGCCACAGGATGATCAGAAAGCTTCTGGCGGCGCTGGCCGCCCTGTGCATGACCTCGGCTGCGACCGCGGACGTACTCGTCGACAACGTCAACGGCTATACGATCGGGGCCGACGGCCGGCTGATCCGGTTCGGGGCGATGCTGGTCGGCGACGACGGCAAGGTCGAGCGGCTCTACCAGCGCGGCGAGAAGGTGCAGCGGACGAAGTTCCGCTTCGACGGCAAGGGGCGCACCCTCCTTCCCGGGCTGATCGACGCCCACGGCCATGTCATGGGGCTGGGCCTCAACGCCATGCAACTCGACCTGTCCGACACCAGGACGCTTCAGGAGGCGCAGGCGAAGATCGCCGCTTACGCCGCCGCCAACCCGACCCCGCGCTGGGTGATCGGCCGTGGCTGGAACCAGGAATCCTGGGGCCTTGGCCGATTCCCCACCGCCGCCGAGCTCGACGCCGCGGTCCAGGGCCGGCCGGTCTGGCTGGAGCGGGTCGACGGCCATGCCGGCTGGGCGAACAGCGCGGCGATGAAGGAAGCGGGAATCACCCCCCGGACCGAATCCCCCGCCGGCGGACGGATCGAGAAAGCGGGCGGCCAGCCGAGCGGGATATTCGTCGACGCCGCTTCCTCGCTGATCGACAAGGTCGTCCCCCAGGCACTCCCGCGCACCCGCGACCAGGCGCTGGACCGGGCCCAGGAGATCATGCTCTCCAACGGCCTCACCGCCGCCACCGACATGGGCACCAGCCCGGACGACTGGATGGTCATGCGCCGCGCGGGCGACGACGGGCGCCTCAAGGTCCGGATCATCGCCTACGGGGCGGGGGTCGACAGCGCGCTGGCCATCGCCGGCACCCGGCCGACGCCCTGGCTCTACGGCGACCGGCTCCGGATGGTCGGGATCAAGCTCTATTCCGACGGGGCCCTGGGCTCGCGCGGGGCCTGGCTCAAGCAGCCCTACAAGGACATGCCCGGAACCCGGGGCCTGAGCTTCGTGACCGAGACCGAATTGCTCAACATCATGAGCCGGGGCGCGATGGACCGCTTCCAGCTCGCCGTCCACGCCATCGGCGACGCCGCCAACGCCCAGCTGCTGGGGGCGATCGAGGAGCTCGCCAACACCTACAAGGGCGACCGTCGCTGGCGGATCGAGCATGCCCAGATCGTCGACCCCGCCGATCTCGCCCGATTCGGCCGCAACGGCATCATCGCCTCGATGCAGCCCGTCCACGAAACGAGCGACTGGCGGATGGCCGAGGCCCGGATGGGGATGGAGCGCCTCGGCGGCGCCTATGCCTGGCGGAGCATGATCGCCAACCGCTCGCCGCTCGCCTTCGGCTCCGACTTCCCGGTCGAATCGCCCAACCCCTTCCCTGGCCTCGCCGCCGCGGTCAGCCGCCAGGATGCGAGCGGCCAGCCGCCCGGCGGCTGGATGCCCGAGCAAAGGGTCACCCTCGAACAGGCCCTCGACGCCTTCACCCGGGGCGCGGCCTATGCCGGCTTCGCCGAGGACCGGATCGGAAGCCTGGAGAAAGGCCGCTGGGCCGACTTCATCCTCGTCGACCGCGACATTTTCGACGTGCCCACGCCGAGGCAGCTGCGCGAGACCAGGGTGGTGGAGACGTGGATCGCGGGCAGGAAGGTGTGGCCGAACTGACCTGAATTCCTCCCCCAGCTTGCTGGGGGAGGGGGACCGCGGCGCGAAGCGCCGTGGTGGAGGGGCAATTCGGACTCAGCATTACCCCTCCACCGCGCTTCGCGCGGTCCCCCTCCCCGAGCAAGCTCGGGGAGGAATTAGGATGCAAGCCCCCTCACCCGCCCCACCGTCAATATTTGCGGCAGCACCTCCGCCTCGCGCCCGGGCGCGTACCACAAATAGAGCGGCACCCCCGACCTTCCCTGCTTCTCGAGGAACCGCCCGATCGCGGCGTCGCCTCGGGTCCAGTCGCCGACCAGAACCGTGACCTTCTTCTCCGCGAAGGCTTCGGCGACTTCGTCCTGGTCGAGCACCGCCGCCTCGTTGACCTTGCAGGTGAGGCACCAGTCGGCCGTGAAATAGACGAAGACCGGACGGCCTTCCCCGCGAAGCCGGGCCAGCCTCGCCTCGCTGAACGGCTCGGCCTCGAGGGCGCCGCCGGTCCGGGCGTCGGCGGGCGCGGAGGGCGCGGGGAGGAAGGCGACCGCCACGCCCGCCGCCAGCAGAGCGGGGGCGAGCGGCAGCCAGCCGTGCCGGCGACCGGCCCACCACAGGATGATTCCGAGCGCCGTGACGGCGGCAAGGCCCACGGCGAGACCGGCCAGCCCGGTCTGCCGCTCCAAAATCCAGGCCAGGCCGAGCGCCGTCAGGGCCATCGGGATCGCGAGGATATGGCGGAACCGGACCATCCACGGGCCCGGCCTCGGCAGCCTTCGCCGCAGGGCCGGGACGAAGCCTAGAAGGAGGAAGGGCAGAGCGAGGCCGAAGCCGAGGCCGGCGAAGACCGCCAGGGCGCCCGCCGCGGGCAGGATCAGGGCCGCGCCCAGGGCGGCGCCCATGAACGGGCCGGTGCAGGGCGTCGCGACGAAGGCGGCCAGCGCGCCGGTACCGAAGGCCCCCGTCCGGCCGCCTCCCAGCCGCCCGGCGAGCGACGGCAATTCGAAGAGGCCGGCGAGGTTGAGGGCGATGGCGGTGACCAGCAGAAGAAGGAACAGGATCACCCGCGGATCCTGAAGCTGAAAGGCCCAGCCGACCGCATTTCCGCCCGCCCGGACCGCCAGGAGCAGGGCGCCGAGCGCAAGGCAGGCAAGCACGGCCCCGGCCGTATAAGCGAGCGCCTCGCGGCGTACCGCGCGCTCCTCGCCGCCGGCCCGGGCCAGGCTCATCGCCTTGAGGCTGAGGATCGGGAAGACGCAGGGCATGATGTTCAGAAGCAGGCCGCCGAGCAGGGCGCCTGCGAGAGCAAGGAGGACGGCGCGATAGCCTCCGCCGGTCCCGGTCGTCGCCGATTCTACCGGCGTGCCGGCCGGGCCGACCTCGCCGGGAAGCGCACGGACGGACAGCCCCTGCCCCGCCCCGAGCTTGAGCACGCCTTCGAGAGCGGCGGGCACGCCGTCCCCGGCCCGGGTCTCGACGATCAGCCAGTCGCCCCGCCGCGACACCGATTGCGGGGCGGAATAGACCAGGGCCTGGTCGGTGACCGGATAGAAATAAGGATCGTCGACCCCCGCCGCGGCGGGCAGCGGGACGGCGATCCGGAGCAGGTCGCCGCGCCGCTCGAACCGGCCCGCCTCGGGCAGAGGTCTCGGCAGGGCTTGCCGGTAGCGGTCGAAGCCTTCCGTCGCCGGGCGGCCGTCTCCCACTTCCAGATCGGCCGAGACCTCCGCCGATTCCGGAACGCAGATCCGGTCGGTGCAGACGAGATAATCGACCTTGCCGCGCATCGGCAGCTTCGTCCCCGGAGCGAGGCCGGAGGGCAGCCGGAGGTCGACGAGAAGGGCGTGCTCGCCCTCGAAAACATAGTTCATCAGCCCCTGGATGGTCAGCCGCTCCGGCACCGGATAGCGGATGGGGCCGGCCGTCGCGCCTTCGGGAAGCCGCCAGTCGATCCGGGTTCCGACCCCGGCGTCGCCCGGATTCTGCCAATATCCGTGCCAGCCCGGCCGCGGGCTCATGACGAGGGCGAGGGTGACCTTCGAGCCGGCGGCGGGGGTCGATGTTTCCGGGACGAGCCGGACCGACATCGCCTTCTCGCCCGGCGCAAGCTGGGCCTGCGCGGGCAAGGCGCAGAAGAGCAGGATGAGGGCGAGGAGGAGGCGATTCACGAGGGGGGTATAGCAGGCCCTATCCTCACCCTCACTCGTCATTGCGAGCGAAGCGAAGCAACCCAGCGGCGCGGACGCCGGAGACTGGATTGCTTCGTCGCTTCGCTCCTCGCAATGACGGTCAATCCAAATTCGGCCTGAGCCACCTTTCCGCCTCCTGAAGCGAAACCCCGCGCCGCTCGGCATAATCCTCGAGCTGGTCGCGGCCGATCCTCGCCACGCCGAAATACTGGCTGTCGCGGTGGGCGAAGTAGAAGCCAGAGACGGCGGAGGTGGGGAGCATCGCCATGCTCTCGGTCAAGGTGACCCCGGCCGGGTCGCCGCCGAGCATATCGAAGAGGACGGGCTTGAGGCTGTGGTCCGGGCAAGCCGGGTAGCCCGGCGCCGGCCGGATGCCCGTATAGGTTTCCCGGATCAGCTGCTGGTTGGTGAGATGTTCCTCGGCATAGCCCCAGACGCTGTTTCGGACATGGGCGTGGAGCGTTTCGGCGAAGGCCTCGGCGAGGCGGTCGGCGAGCGCCTTGAGGAGGATGTCGGAATAATCGTCATTTTCCGACCGGAATCGCTCCAGATGTGGTTCAAGGTTGTGAATTCCGACCGCGAAGCCGCCGATCCAGTCCTCTTCTTGCGGAGAGATGAAATCGGCGAGGCACATATTGGCGCGGCCCTCGCGCTTCTTCACCTGCTGGCGGAGGAAGGGGAGGCGGGTCCAGTCGTTCCCCGCCAGGACCAGGACGTCGTCCCCTTCCCGCTTGCAGCGCCACAGCCCGACCGTCCCGCGCGGGGTCACCCAATGCTCGGCGATCATCCTGTCGAGCATCGCATTGGCGTCGTTGAACAGGCTCGTCGCGCTTTCGCCGACGATCGGGTCGGTGAGGATGGCGGGGTAGTTGCCCGCCAGCTCCCAGGCACGGAAGAAAGGCGTCCAGTCGATCGAGGCGCGAAGGTCGCGGATCGGCCATTCGCCGAACTGGTGGAGGCCCGGGCGCTTGGGCGGCGGCGGCTTGCCGGCCGGGTCGAAGAGTTGAGCATTGGCCCGGGCTTCCGCGAGCGTCGACAGCTCGCTGTGGCCGCTTCGCGCCCGCGCCTGGCGGGTCGCCTCATAATCCTCGGCGGTCTTGGCGATCAGCGGCTCGGCCTGGGTCTCCGAGACGAGCGACGAGGCGACACCGACCGCGCGGCTGGCGTCGAGGACGTGGAGCACCGGGCCGTCATAGGCCGGGTCGATCCGGATCGCGGTGTGGACCTTGCTGGTCGTGGCTCCGCCGATCAGGAGCGGGAGCGTCATCCCGGCGCGCTGCATCTCGCCGGCCACCGTCACCATCTCGTCGAGGGACGGAGTGATCAGGCCGGAAAGGCCGATCATGTCGGCATCGTTCTCGTTCGCCGCCTTTAGGATGTCGGCCCAGGGCACCATCACGCCCAGGTCGATCACCTCGAAGCCGTTGCACTGGAGGACGACCCCGACGATGTTCTTGCCGATGTCGTGGACGTCGCCCTTGACGGTGGCCATGACGATCCGTCCCTTGCCGGCGGTGGCCCCGGTCTTCTCCTTCTCGGCCTCGATATAGGGGATGAGGTGGGCGACCGCCTTCTTCATCACCCGCGCCGATTTCACGACTTGCGGGAGGAACATCTTGCCCGATCCGAACAGGTCGCCGACGACGTTCATCCCGTCCATCAGCGGCCCTTCGATGACGTGGATCGGCCGCTCGGCCGACTGGCGCGCTTCCTCGGTGTCGGCGACGACATGAGCGTCGATGCCCTTGACCAGAGCATGCTCGAGCCTCTTGCCGACCTCCCAGCCGCGCCATTCGGCCTCGGCCTTCTCGCGCACCGGATCCGAGCCGAGGAACTTCTCGGCGAGGGTGACCAGCCGCTCGGTGGCGTCGTCACGGCGGTCGAGGATGACGTCCTCGCAGGCTTCGCGAAGCTCCGGGTCGATCGTGTCGTAGACGTCGAGCTGGCCGGCGTTGACGATCGCCATGTCGAGGCCGGCGGGGATGGCGTGGTAGAGGAAGATCGAGTGCATCGCGCGGCGCACCGGCTCGTTGCCCCGGAAGGAAAAGCTGAGGTTGGAAAGGCCGCCCGAAATGTGCACGTGCGGGCAGCGCGCCTTGATCTCGCGGCAGGCGGCGATGAAATCGAGCGCGTAGGTGCGGTGCTCCTCGATCCCCGTGGCGATGGCGAAGATGTTGGGATCGAAGATGATGTCCTCGGGCGGGAAGCCCTCGGCGACCAGAAGCTTGTAGGCGCGTTCGCAAATTTCGACCTTGCGCGCACAAGTGTCGGCCTGGCCGACCTCGTCGAAGGCCATGACGACGACGGCGGCGCCATAGTCGCGGACCTTGCGGGCGTGGTGGAGGAACTCCTCCTCGCCTTCCTTCATGCTGATCGAGTTGACGATCGGCTTGCCCGACACGCATTTCAGCCCGGCCTCGATCACCGTCCATTTCGAGCTGTCGATCATCACCGGCACCCGCGCGATGTCGGGCTCCGCCGCGATCAGCTTCAGGAAGGTGGTCATCGCATATTCGGCGTCGAGCAGGCCCTCGTCCATGTTGACGTCGATGACCTGGGCGCCGTTCTCGACCTGCTGGCGGGCGACCTCGACGGCGGCGGCATAATCGCCGGCCATGACCAGCTTCTTGAAGCGGGCCGAGCCGGTGACGTTGGTGCGCTCGCCGATGTTGACGAAGGTGGAGGAGGCGGCGGGGCCATCTCCCTCTCCCTGTAGGGGAGAGGGACGCTCGCGAAGCGAGCCGGGTGAGGGACTGTCGGTGTTCATGAGTTCGCGCATTCAATCCTGAAATGAGTATTCCCTCACCCTCCCACCGCTGCGCGGCGGGCCCCTCCCTCTCCCCTTCAGGGAGAGGGTTAGGCGGCGAGCACCATGGGTTCGATGCCCGCCAGGAGGGTCCGGCGGGTCGGCTGGGCGATCTTCCTCGGAGCGAAGCCCTTCGCCGCCCCGGCGATCGCCGCGATATGCGCCGGGGTCGTCCCGCAGCAGCCGCCGACGATGTTGACGATGCCCTGCTCGCACCATTCGCGGACCTGGGCGGCGGTCTCGGCCGGGCCCTCGTCATATTCGCCGAGGTCGTTGGGAAGGCCGGCATTGGGATAGGCCATGATCAAGGTGTCGGCGAGTCCGGACAAGGCGGTCACATGGGGCCGAAGCTGGCCGGCGCCGAACGAGCAGTTGAGGCCAATCGAGAGCGGCTTCGCATGGCGGACGCTCGCCCAGAAGGCCTCGATCGAATGGCCGGAGAGGTTGCGGCCCGACAGGTCGGTGATCGTCATCGACAGCATGATCGGAAGCTCGCGGTCGACCCGGCCGGCGGCGTGGATCGCGGCCTTGGCATTGAGCGTGTCGAACACCGTCTCGATCAGAACGATCTCGGCGCCGCCTTCGACCAGCCCCTCGATCTGCTCGACATAGACGTCCGACAAGGTGTCGAAGTCGATCTCGCGATAGCCCGGATCGTTGACATTGGGCGACAGCGACAGGGTCTTGTTGGTCGGGCCGAGCGCTCCGACGGTCCAGCGCTTGCGCCCGTCCTTCTGGGCCTCGCGGTCGGCGACCTCGGCGATGATCCGGGCGGCGGCGCAATTGATCTCGCGCACCAGATCCTCGGCGCCGTAATCGGCCATGCTGATCCGGTTTGCGTTGAAGCTGTTGGTGGCGAGGAGCTCCGCGCCGGCCTCGGCGAAGCTTCGGCAGATGTCGCCGACCAGCTCCGGCTGGGTCAGGTTCAGAAGGTCGTTATTGCCCTTCTGGTCGCGCGAAAGGCCCAGGCTTCCGGCATAATCGGCCTCGCGCAGCCGGCGGTTCTGGACCTGGGTGCCGTAGGCGCCGTCCTTGATCAGGATCCGCTCGGCGGCGGCGGCCCTAAGCTGCTGTGCGACGTTCATCTTCATCCTTTGGGCGAAGGCCGAGCAAATGGCAGATGGCGTAGGCCAGCTCGGCGCGATTGAGAGTGTAGAAATGGAACTGGCGGACTCCGCCCGCATAGAGCTGACCGCAAAGCTCGGCCGCGACGGTGGCGGCGATGAGCTGGCGGGCGGCGGGGAGATCGTCCAGGCCCTCGAAGAGCCTGTCCATCCAGAGCGGAATCGCCGCGCCGCACATCTCCGCGAACTTGCGGGTCTGGGCCACGTTGGAGATGGGCAGTATCCCCGGAACCAGCTCCGCGTCGATGCCCGCCGCGGCGGCGGCGTCGCGGAAGCGGAAAAAGCATTCGGGCGAGAAGAAGAATTGCGTGATCGCCCGGTCGGCGCCGGCGTCGATCTTGCGCTTCAGATTGTCGAGGTCGGCGGCCCGATCCGGCGAATCGGGATGAGTCTCCGGATAGGCGGCGACCGAGATCTCGAACGGCGCCACCCGCTTCAGCCCTTCGACCAGGGCGGCGGCGTTTGCATAGCCGTCGGGCCTCGACTGGAAGCCCTTGCCGGGCTCGGGCGGATCGCCGCGAAGGGCGACGACGTGGCGGATCCCGGCCTGCCAATAGCCCAGGGCGACCTCGTCTATCTCGGTCCGGCTCGCCTCGACGCAGGTGAGATGGGCGGCGGCGTTGAGCGGAGTCTCCTGCTGGATCCGGACGACCGTATTGTGGGTGCGCTCGCGGGTCGAGCCTCCGGCGCCGTAGGTGACCGAGACGAAGCGGGGATTGAGAGGCTCCAGGGTCTTGACCGAGGCCCAGAGAGTTTCCTCCATCTTCTCCGTCTTGGGCGGAAAGAATTCGAAGCTCACTCCGATATCGCCGGCCACGTCGGCGAAGAGCGGCTCGCGCCAACGGGCGATGTCGGGAAGTCCGGGGTTCATGCGACCACCTTCAATTTTTCCTGAGGGCGCTCGCCCTGCCAGAGGGTGACGGTCAGCTCGCCGCCCTCGAGACGCTCGACCACCCTGCCGCGAAGGCCGGCGGAATCGAGATATTTGAGCATGACGTCGTCGGCGAAGCCCAAACGCAGATGGGCGTCGCGGGCACGCAGCTCCTCGCGCTCGTGCGGGGCGAAGTCGACGATCAACAGGCGCCCGCCCGGCGCCAGGAGGCGCGCCGCCTCGGCGACCGCGGCGGCGGGCTGCTGCGCGTAATGGAGGACCTGGTGGAGGATGACGGTGTCGGCCGAGCCGGCGGCGAGCGGCAAGGCGTACATGTCGCCCTGGCGAAGCTCGGCGCCGGCGAGACCGGCCTGGGCGAGCTTGACCCGGGCCAGGCGGAGCATCTCCGGCGAGCGGTCGACTCCCAAAGCGCGCTCGGCGGCCGGGCCGAACAATTCCAGCATCCGCCCGGTGCCGGTGCCGATGTCGACGAGCCGGCCGACCGGACGCCCGCCCGCCCCGGCGCCAAGGGCCCGGGCGCAGGCCGCCTCGACCTCGCATTCGGCGATGTGGAGCGAGCGGATCTCGTCCCAGT
>JBAWCC010000236.1:0-4737 GCA_049590095.1 Allosphingosinicella sp.
GTCCCGGCTTGCGCCGGGATGACGGATATAGCCATTCGCCCCCTCCCCTGCGGCATTGCGGCCCCGCCGTTCCGGTGCGATAGGCGCCAGAGGTAAGCGCGTGCTCCTGGCGGCGGGGAAAGTGAAGAAGCTCAATCTCATCTGCCTGACCGCGCTGCCGCTGCTGGTCGTTGCTCCGGCCGCCGCTCAGGCGCAGGAGAACGGCCCGGTGGTCGACGACGGCTCGGCCGCGCCCGCGGGGGAACCGCGAGAGGTGGCGTTCAGCTCGGACGAGCTCAGCTACGACGGCGAGGCGCAGGTCGTGACGGCGAGCGGCGACGTTCGAATGAACAGCGAAGGCAACCGGCTTCGCGCCGAGCAAGTGACCTGGAACCGGACCACCGACGAAGTGCGCGCCGAGGGCAATGTCCGGGTCGTCAATCCGGGCGGCGACGTCGCTTATGCCGACAGCGTCGTCCTGACCGGCGCGCTTCGCGACGGAATCGTCCAGAACATGCTTCTGGTGCTCGCCGACGGCGGCCGACTCGCCGCCGACAAGGCGGAGCGCAAGGACGGCTACACCACCCTCTACCGCGCCGCTTATTCGCCCTGTGCGGTGGTGAACGAGAAAGGCTGCCCGAAGAACCCGACCTGGCAGATCAACGCGGTCAAGGTGGTTCACGATCCGGTCAAGGGCCGGATCCGCTACGAAGGCGCCTCATTGAACCTGCTCGGAGCCCGGATCGCGGCTCTCCCCTTCCTCTCGCACCCGGACGGAAGCGAAGGCGGCGGAAGCGGGGTTCTCGTTCCGGACATCAGGCTGAGCTCGAGCAACGGCTTCGAGCTGGCTGTGCCTTATTATCTCAAGCTGGCGCCGAACCGGGACGCGACCATCACGCCCCACGTCTATACCGAAGTGGCGCCGATGCTGGAGGGGCGTTACCGCCATCTGACCGGGCTCGGCGCCTTCCAGGTCGGAGCCTATGTGACCTACGGGTCGCGGATCCCGATCACCGCTCCGCTGGCCGCCGTAAGGGACGAGGGCGTCCGCGCCTATCTCGAGGGGAACGGCCGCTTCCAGCTGAGCCCGATCTGGAGCGTCACCGCCTCCGCCCGCTACGTCACCGACCGGACCTTCCTTCGCCGCTACGACATTTCGCGGGACACGAGGCTTCGCTCGGTGATCGAGGCGGAGCGCATCACCTCCGACAGCTACGTCTCCATCGCCGGCTGGGCCTTCCAGGGGCTCCGGGTGACCGACGTCGCCGGACAGCAGCCGGTCGCCCTGCCGGCGATCGACGCGCGCTGGCGGCTGCCCGGAGAGCTCTGGGGCGGCAAGGTGGAGGTGCAGGCGAACAGCCTCGCCATCTTGAGGACGAGCGGACAGGACACCCAGCGCGCCTTCGCAGGGGCCCGCTGGGACCGGCGCAGCCTGACGCCCTGGGGCCAGGAGATGCTTCTCACCGCTTATGCGCGCGGCGACCTCTACCACAGCAGCGACAATCTGCTCACCGACACGATCCTCTATCGCGGCGAGGAAGGATGGCATGCCCGGGCGATCGGAGCGCTCGCGGCCGAGTTCCGCTGGCCCCTGGTCGGACCGTTCATGGGCGGAACCCAGCGCCTGATCCCCCGGCTCCAGCTGATCGCGTCCGGAGCCACCGACAATCTCGAGGTCCCGAACGAGGATGCACGGGCGGTTGACCTCGAGGATTCCAACCTCTTCGCGCTCAACCGATTCCCCGGCTACGACCGCTGGGAGAACGGCCCCAGGGTGACCTACGGCGTCGACTGGGGGTTCGACCTGCCCGGGATCGCGGTCAGGACGACGATCGGCCAGAGCTATCGTCTCGACGACAAGCCGAGCATCCTGCCGCCGGGCACCGGCCTTTCCGGCCGCTTCTCCGATTATGTCGGACGAACCAACGTCAAGGTCGGCCGAAAGCTCAACCTCGTCCACCGCTTCCGGATCGACAAGGAAAGCCTGGACGTGAGGCGCAACGAGGTCGACGCCGTGGTCGGCGGGCGCCAGACCTATGCGACGATCGGCTATCTCCGCCTCGACCGCAATATCGACCCCTCGATCGAGGACCTGCGCGACCGCGAGGAGATAAGGCTGGGCGGCCGGGTGCGCTTCGCCCGCTACTGGTCGGTCTTCGGCTCGACCGTCATCGATCTCACCGACGCCAAGGAAAGCCCGCTCTCTTCGGCGGACGGCTACGAGCCGGTTCGCCACCGGATCGGGGTCAGCTACGACGACGATTGCCTGGAGATCGGGGTGACCTGGCGCCGCGATTACGACCGGGTCGGCGACATCGACCGAGGCAACACCTTCCAGTTCCGGGTGGCATTGAAGAATCTCGGGCGCTAAGACGGGCGCGTAAGCTGGGGTTCAGCCTGTTTCAGGCAACGCTAGCGGCCTGCTTTAATTGGAGGAATGATGAAGCTCGGCATCTATCACGGGGCGGCGCTCATGCTGGCCGGCTCCCTGGCCGCGGCTGCGGCCGTCGCGCAGACCACGGGCGGCCCCGCGCCGGCCGGGCCGTCGACGAGCCTCAACATCCCGGCCAATCCGCAATTCCTCACCGAACAGGACCCCAACGTCCGCAAGGCGACGGCGATCGTCAACGGCACGGTCATCACCGGCACCGAGGTCGACCACCGGCTCGCGATCATCAGGATGGCGGCCGGAGGCCAGATCCCGGAAGAGGAGCTTCCGCGCCTGCGCCAGCAGGTCCTTCGCAACCTCGTCGACGAAGTTCTCCAGATCCAGGCCGCCGAGCAGGCCGACATCAAGATCACCAAGTCCGAGGTGGACCAGTATTTCGCCCGCTACGCCCAGGGGCAGTTCAAGATGACCCCCGACCAGATGGCCACCTTCCTGCGGGGGAACGGCGCTTCGCCGGAGACTCTCAAGCGGCAGATCCACGGCGAAATGGCCTGGGCGCGGCTGCAGAGCCGAAAGATCGAGCCGTTCGTCAACATCAGCCAGGACGAGGTGACCGCGGTCATCGACCGGCTCAACGCCGCCAAGGGGACCCAGGAGTTCAAGGTCTCCGAGATCTTCCTTTCCGCGACTCCCGAGACGGCCGCCGAGACCCGCTCCAATGCCGACCGGATCGTCCAGCAGCTGCGCGGCGGGGCCTCGTTCCTCGCATATGCGCGGCAATTCTCGGAAGCGTCGACCGCTGCGGTCGGCGGCGATCTCGGCTGGGTGCGCTCGGCCCAGTTGCCCGACGCGCTCGCCGGAGCGGTCCAGTCGATGCCGGTCGGAAGCGTCAGCGATCCGATCGCGATCCCCGGGGGCTTCTCGATCATCCAGGTCGCCGATACCCGGCAGGTGCTCACCGCCGATCCCCGCGATGCCGTCCTCAGCCTCAAGCAGATGACGGTCAAGTTCGCCCCGGGCAGCCCGCGGGACGTCGTCGAGGGCAAGGTCCAGGGCCTGCTTCGAGCGGTCCAGACGATGGGCGGCTGCGGCGGAGCCGAGGCGGCGGCGGCAACGATCGGGGCCGAAGTCGTCACCAACGATCAGGTCAAGGTCCGCGAGCTCCCGCCGGCGCTTCAGCAGACCCTGCTCGGCCTCGGCCTCGGCCAGGCGTCGCCGGCTTTTGGTTCGTCGGACGACCGGGTAAGCGTATTGGTCCTGTGCGGGCGCGACGATCCGGACCCCGTGAGCGACGTCAGCTTCGAGCAGGTCTATAACCAGATCGCCGAGAATCGCGTGAATCTGCGCGCCAGGCGCTTCCTTCGCGACCTCAGGCGCGATGCGGTGGTCGACTATCGCTAGGGTCCGGCACTCTTGATCGCTCCCCTGGCCGTGGCGCTCGGGGATCCCGCCGGAATCGGGCCCGAGATCACGGCCAAGGCCTGGGAGCGGCGGGTCGCGGACTCGGTGCCGCCCTTCTTCGCGGTCGGAGCGCCGGAAGCCCTGCGCGCGGTCTGGGGCGGCCCGATCCAGGTCGTCGCCGGTCCCGACGAAGCGGCCGGCTGCTTCGGGAATGCACTCCCCGTCATCCGGATCGACGCCGAGGGCGACACCCGTCCGGGCCAGCCGACGCTCGAGGGCGCCCGCAATTCGCTCGACGCGCTCGAGCTCGCGGTCGGGCTGACCCGCTCGGGCGCGAGCTCCGCCCTCGTCACCGGTCCGGTCTCCAAGGCCCAGCTCTACGCCATCGGCTTCACCCATCCCGGCCAGACCGAGTTCGTCGCCGAGCGGTGCGGAATCGCCGAGGACATGGTGGCGATGATGCTCGCCGGTCCGACCCTGCGCACGGTCCCGGTCACGACCCATGTCGCGCTCCGCGACGTGCCGGCCCTGCTCACCACGGAGCTGATCGTCCAGCGCGGCCGGACCACGATCCGGGCGCTTCGGCGGCTGTTCGGGATCGAGCGGCCGCGCCTCGCGGTGGCCGGCCTCAACCCCCATGCCGGCGAAGGCGGAGCGCTCGGCCGGGAGGAGATCGATCTGGTCATCCCGGCGATCGACCGGCTTCGCGAGGAGGGCGCCGAGGTCACCGGCCCGCACGCGCCCGACACGATGTTCCACGCCCGGATGCGGGAGACCTACGACGCCGCGCTCTGCCTTTATCACGACCAGGCGCTGGTACCTCTCAAGACCCTCCATTTCGACGAAGGGGTCAACATCACGCTCGGCCTCCCCATCGTCCGCACCTCTCCCGACCACGGCACCGCCTTCGACATCGCCGGACGGGGCCGGGCCGAGCCGACCGCGATGCTCGCCGCGCTGGCCATGGC
>JBAWCC010000237.1:0-3709 GCA_049590095.1 Allosphingosinicella sp.
TGGAGGCCGGCAGCAATGCCGGCCTCCATTTCGTTTTGAGACCCCGCGTGCCGGCAAGCTGGCCCATCTATTTGGTGCCGGCCACCAATTTCTAAGGTGAAGCTGGGGCCGATCCGTCTTCCATTGAATCTTGTGAAGGCGCGGGCCAGCCACTGTTCCCCGGCGAAGGCCGGGGCCCAGCGGCACGGACGACACAGCTGGGTCCCGGCCTTCGCCGGGAAACAAATCCACCTGAAGGGGACCGGCCCTACGGCGCGGCGGCGGCGATGACCGAGGACAGGAGGGTTCGGGCGACTCGCTCGCGCGGTCCGGGCGGAAGCGCTGCGACGGCCTCGTGCATCGCCGCCGCGCCCCGGCAGAGATGATCGGGACTCGCGGCGGCGCGGAGGGCGCGGTCGGAGAGCATCGCCCGGACCGGAACTTCGGGCTCGATCCTCTCGACCGCGGCCAGCCAGGCGAGGAAATCCTCCTTGGCCGCCGGGGGTGTCGCCGTCGCCCGAAATCCGGCCCTGGCGGCTTCGACCAGGGCGAGGCCGTAATCGGCGAGCCCGGCGGGCTCGGCGCCGGCCAGAGCTTCGCGGCTGAAGAAGCCGCGATCCCCGACGGTCGCGCAGAGCCGGACGTCCTGCCTTCCCAGCGCTCGAAGCATCGCCCCCTGCCGAGCCTCGATCGCGACCAGCGAGGGGCCCGGCGCCGCGAGGATCGACTCGCGGCGGCCGCGCAGGAAGCGGTCTATGGCTTCATAGGCCAGCCGCCGCGCTTCCTCCGGCGGCTTGCCGGCGAGCCCGGCGGCGATCGCCTGATGGTCGAGCGGAAAATCGCGGCGCATCGCCTCCAGGATCGGGGCGGACGCACCGGCCGGCGGCTGAGCGGCGGCGGGGGTCGGGCCGGCGGCGAGGATCAGGAGAGCGGCGAGGAGGCGCATCGGTACGGTTTTCGTCTGCAGGGCTTCCCCTGACTAACGCCCTGGACGCCCGAGGCAAGTCGCGGGGGTCACTCGACCACGATCTCGGTACGCAGCGAGTTGGCGATGAAGCAACGCTCGTGCGCCTCTTCATGGAGCCGGGCCAAGGCCTCCGGGCCGGGTGCCTCACCGGTGAAGTCGATCTTCGGGCGAAGCATGATGCGAGTCATCGCCATCCGGCCCCTGTCGTCCTTGCCCATCGTGCCGCGCGCTTCGTCGCGATAGACGGCGACGTCGAGCCCGGAATCGCGAGCGAGATGGAGGAACCAGAGCATGTGGCAGGCCGAAACCGAGGCGACCAGCGCCTCCTCGGGGTCGACGCCCGCCGGATCCGACATCGGCGCGGGCACGACCTGTGGCGAAGCGGAGGCCGGGACGACGGCCCCCCCGTCGAAGCTCCAGCTATGGGCCCGGCTGTAACGCCCCTCGCGAAAGCCGCCGTCCGAACGCCACTCCACCGTCGCCAGATAGTTCGACATCGCTAGGCCGCCGTCTTTTCCAGGAACGCCGTCTCGCGCTCGACCCAGCCCGCGAAGCTCGGTCGAGCCAGCATCCGATCAGCGAACGCCGCGACCTTCGGATGGCGACCGGGGTCGATCGTCATTCCGAGATGGCGGAAATTGGCGAAGGCCGTCGCGACCGCGATGTCGGCGAGGGTGATCCCCTCCCCCACCAGCCAGCCGCTCTCGGGAATCGCGCGCTCGAGATAATCGAGGATCGGCGGAAGCTCCTCTTTCTCCGCCTTGTCGGCCGCATCGAGATCGCCTTCGCGGCCGAGGAATCGGGGAGCCACGATCCGGTTGAAGAACATCTTGGCCCCGCACGCGCACAGGATCGTGTCGGCAAACTCGTCGAACCAGATGGTCCGGGCCCGAGCCTCGGGCTCGGCGGGGATCAGAGCGGGCTCCGGATATTTCGCTTCGAGATAATGGATGATGGCCGAGGAATCGGAGATTCCGAAGTCGCCGTCGCTGAACGCGGGCATCTTGCGGAAGGGGCTGGCGGCGACGAAACCGGGATCGTCGGAGCCGATGCCGACCGGCTTGTGCTCGAGCTCGAGCCCTTTCTCCGCCCCGTAAGCCAGCACCTTGCGGACGAACGGCGACAGCGAAGCTCCATAGACGATCATGCCCGGTCTCCCTTTTTAAGTTTCAACACGCAACTTATACCGGCTCGCTCCCTACCGCAAGCCGCCGAAGCGAAGTCCGATCCACAAGGTGCGCGGAGTCGCGCGTTCCTCGATCCCGTTGCCGCTCACCCCGGCGAGGATCCGGGCGCCGGCGACATTCTCCGCCCGCGCCTCGATCGCCAGCCTCCGCCCGATCGGGTACAGGCCGGCGGCATCCAGGGTGAAGGCGCCCGGCAGGAGCTGGCGGTTGAGATCGTCCTCATATTGGGCGCCGCCGTAGCGCGCGGTGAGGGAAGCGCGGGCGCCGTCCGCCGCCCAGGCCAGGGTCGAAGACAGGCTGTGCCGCGGAGTCTGGGCGGGCCTGAGGCCGTTCAGGACCAGTGCCGCCCCACCCGCCTTCACCTCCGCGTCGACCCAGGACCAGCCGCCCGACAGGGTCCAGGGCCCGGCCGCGTAGCGCCCCTCCAGCTCGATGCCTTGCGCCTCGATCGCCTCCAGATTGGCCCGACGCCGATATTCGCCCCCGGCACCGACGAAGCCGACCCCCGGAAAGGCGCCCGGTCCCTGCCCTAAAGTCACGTTGGCGATCGCGCCTTCGACCCGGTTGGAGAAAGCGGTGAAGCCGATCCTCGCCCGCCGCCCCGGCCGCCAGTCCAGGCCCGCCTCGATGCCGCGCAGCCGCTCGGGCGCGAGCTCGGCATTGGCCGCGGTTGCGTCCGCCCCGACACGGAAAGGCCGGTAGAGCTCGTTCAGGGTCGGAAGCCGCCAGCCGAGATAGGCGGCGCTTCGCAGAGTCAGTCCGTCGGCGGCGCGCCAGGCGATCCCGGCCCGGCCGGTCGGCTCCCAGCCCGTGCGGTCGCGAAAGGCCGTGTCGGTCAGGATCGTTCCGGTCGCGAGCAGGCGCTCGATCAGACGGCCGTTCGAGATCGTCCAGCGGTCGATCCGCCCGCCCGCGGTGAAAGTAAGCGAGCCCGCCGTCCACGCGGCCTCGGCGAAGCCGCCCAAGGTCCGGGTCCGGCCGCCCGCCACCCGGCCGCGAGTGCCCGTTCCGGCGACGAAGGCGTAACGCTCGCGGGTCTCGCCGTCCGTCAGGCGCCAGTCGCCCCCGACCCGAAGTTCGATCGTCGACCCGATTTCCGGCCGGGCCTCTATGCGGGCGCCGAGACCGGTCGCCGGGACGCTGAATTGCTCGGAGACCCGGCTCGCCGCGGAGCGCTCCGAATCGAGGCCGGCGAAGCTGTTGTAGAAATCCCGAATCTGGACGTAGCCCAAGGCGCTCCACCGCCGCCCGACCAGTCGAAGCGAGGCGTCGGCGCCCTTCGTGCGGATGTCGGAGAAAGCCGTCCCCCGCTCCCGTTCGTCGGAGAAGACCAGCCCGCTCGCCTGCAATTCCGCGCCGCCCAGGATCGGCGCGACCGCGCGCACCGCCAGGCTGGTCTGCTCGTAAGGAGAAGGCTGGTCCGCGGGGCCGCGTTGCCCCTCGACGATCGGGATGAACCCGTCGCCCCGCTGCCAGGCGCCCGAGACGGAGACGAAACCGGCGCCGAGCGGCAGGCCGAGCCCTGCAAAGGCGTCGAGGCCGTCGCGGCTGCCGTAGGCGAGGCGTCCCCGCGGCC
>JBAWCC010000238.1:0-21606 GCA_049590095.1 Allosphingosinicella sp.
AGTTTGGCCCCTAGAGGCGCTCGAATGCGACTTTCCAGTTACTTCCTGCCGGTCATGAAGGAGACTCCTTCCGACGCCCAGATCGTCAGCCACCAGCTGATGCTCCGCGCCGGCCTCGTCCGCCAGACCGCGGCCGGAATCTACGCCTGGCTCCCGCTCGGCCTCAAGGTCCTGAAGCGGATCGAGCGGATCGTCCGCGAGGAGCAGGACCGGGCCGGAGCGGTCGAATTGCTCATGCCCACCCTCCAGTCGGCCGATCTCTGGCGCCAGTCGGGCCGCTACGACGCCTATGGCCCGGAGATGCTCCGGATCCGCGACCGCCACGACCGCGACATGCTCTACGGGCCCACCAACGAGGAGATGATCACCGCGATCTTCCGCGACGGCGCCAGGAGCTACCGCGACCTTCCCCGGATCCTCTATCACATCCAGTGGAAGTTCCGCGACGAGGTTCGCCCGCGCTTCGGGGTGATGCGGGGCCGCGAGTTCCTCATGAAGGACGCCTACAGCTTCGACCTCGACGAAGAAGGGCTGCGCGCCAGCTACGAGGCGATGTTCGTCGCTTATCTCAGGACCTTCGCCCGCCTCGGCCTCACCGCCGTCCCGGTCAAGGCGCCGACCGGCCCGATCGGCGGCGACCTGAGCCACGAATTCCACATCCTCGCAGACACCGGCGAGAGTGCGCTCTTCTACGATAGCGCGATCGAGGACATTTCCCGCGACGAGCTTCTCGCCGCCGACTCGTCCACCATCGCCCGGCTCACCGGCCTCTACGCGATGGAGGAGGAGGAGCATGCCAAGGTCGCGGACTGCCCGGTTCCGGCGGACCGGCTTCGAACCCGCCGCGGGATCGAGGTCGGCCACATCTTCGCCTTCGGAACCAAGTACAGCGCCAGCATGGGCCTTTCCGTCCAGACCAGGGAGGGCGGCCAGGTCCATCCCCAGATGGGCAGCTACGGGATCGGAGTGTCGCGGCTGATGGGGGCGATCATCGAGGCGAGCCACGACGACAAGGGCATCGTCTGGCCGGACAGCGTCGCTCCGTTCGAAGTCGGCCTGATCAACATGCGCGCCGACGACGGCAACGTCACCAGCGCCGCCGACGAAATCTATGGCCGCCTTCGCGAAGCCGGCGTCGAGACTCTCTACGACGACCGCGACGAGCGCGGCGGCGCCAAGTTCGCGACCATGGATCTGATCGGACTGCCCTGGCAGCTGATCGTCGGCCCGAAGGGTCTCGAGCGCGGAGTGGTCGAGCTGAAGCGCCGCTTTGGCGGCGAGCGCGAGGAGCTGTCGATCGAAAGCGCGCTGGCGAGGTTGACGGGATGATCAGTAACGTCGCCCCAGCGAAGGCTGGGGCCCCAGCGAGGACAGACGCCGCGCCCTTCACCAGCCGGGACCCCGGCCTTCGCCGTGGTGACGGCCTGTCGGGGCCGTCATGATCCTCTCCCGCTACGAGCGAATGGTCGCCCGGCGCTATCTGCTTCCGGGCAAGGGGGAGGGGTTCATCTTCCTGGTCGCCGGCATCAGCCTGGTAGCGGTCGCGCTCGGGGTCGCCGCCCTGATCGTGGTGATGAGCGTGATGAACGGCTTCCGGGCGGAACTGTTCGACAAGATCGTCGGCCTCAACGGTCACGCGGTGGTGCAGGGCTATGGCGGGCAGCTGCCCGACTGGCGGGAGATCGTCAGGGAGGCGAGGGCGACCCCCGGGGTGACCGACGCCTTGCCGCTCATCGAGCAACCTTTGATGGTGAGCCACGAAGGCCGGGTCGAGGGCGTGCTCGTCCGGGGCATGGAACGGGCCGATATCCTCCGCAACGAGACTCTGGGCGGCAAGGTGTTGGCCGGCTCGCTGCAGGCGCTCCGTCCCGGCGAGGGCAATGTCGCCATGGGCGCCCGCCTCGCCGAGGCGCTGGGCGCCAATGTCGGCGGCCAGATCAGCCTGATCAGCCCGGAGGGGCGAACGACCCCGTTCGGAACGGTGCCGCGGATCGTCTCCTACAACGTCGCGGCGATCTTCGAGGTCGGAGTCTATGACTACGACAAATCGTTCGTGATCATGCCGATCCAGGACGCCCAGACCCTGCTCCTGATGGGCGACTCGGTCGGGATGGTCGAGGTCCAGACGGTCGACGCCGACCGGGTCGGCGAGATACTCGAGCCGCTTCGCAGCAGCGTCGGCGGGCGGGCGGCGGTGGCGGACTGGCGCTCGATGAACACGGCCCTGTTCGAGGCCCTGCAGGTGGAGCGGGTGGCGATGTTCGTCATCCTCTCGATCATCATCCTCGTCGCGGTGTTCAACATATTGTCGTCGCTGATCATGCTGGTCCGGGCCAAGTCCCGCGACATCGCCATCCTTCGGACGATGGGGGCAAGCCGCCGGGGCCTGATGAAGGTGTTCGTGACCGTAGGCGTGATCATCGGAGCGATCGGAATCCTCGCCGGCCTCGCCCTCGGCTTCCTGCTCCTCTATTTCCGCCAGCCCTTCGTGAACCTCATCCAGTTCCTGACCGGCCAGAATCTGTGGGACCCGTCGATCCGCTTCCTGACCGAATTGCCCTCCAAGACCGACCCGTTCGAGGTCCTGGCCATCGTCACCATGGCGATGGTGCTGAGCTTCCTCGCCACTCTCTATCCGGCCTGGAAGGCGGCCAGCACCGATCCCGTGCAGGTGCTCCGCTATGAATGAGGTCCTCGCCGTTAAAGGCCTTACACGGAGCTTCCGGCAGGGCGGGGTAACGATCGACGTCCTTCGCGGCATCGACCTGGAAGTGCGGCCCGGCGAGATCGTCGCCCTTCTGGGCCCGTCGGGATCCGGCAAGTCGACCCTCCTCCAGGCGGTCGGGCTTCTCGAGGGCGGGTTCGACGGCTCGATCCGGATCGCCGGCGAGGAAGTGGCGGAGCTCGGCGACGGCAACCGCACCCGGGTTCGCCGCGAGACGTTGGGCTTCGTCTATCAGTTCCACCATCTCCTCCCCGATTTCACCGCGCTGGAGAATGTCGTCATCCCGCAGCTGGTGAAAGGCGCGACCCGGGAGCAGGCGGACGAGCGGGCCAAATCCCTGCTCGCGACTCTCGGCCTGGCCGACCGGGTCACCCACCGGCCGAGCAAATTGTCGGGCGGCGAGCAGCAGCGGGTCGCCGTCGCCCGGGCCCTGGCCAACCGCCCGGCCCTCGTCCTCGCCGACGAGCCCACCGGCAATCTCGACGAGGGAACGGCGGACATCGTCTTCGCCGAATTCCTCCGCCTCGTCCGCGACGAAGGCAGCGCCGCTTTGGTCGCCACCCACAACGAGCGCATCGCGGCGAAGATGGACCGGGTGCTGAGGCTTCACGAGGGCGTCCTGGAGTAGGGCAGGGGGCGATTCAACCGCCCATCGTCATGCTGAACTTGTTTCAGCATCCAGGTTGGCGCCGCTCTTTCCTCGGTGAGAACGTTCAGCTTCCGCGCTGCGCCTCCCTGGACCCTGAAACGAGTTCGGTGACGCCGTGGTGGATAGATGCCCTCCCTGCTGCGTTGGCGGCAGATAGTTGTAACGGTCGGAGCTCATTGAATGGTGTTGCGTAACGCTCTGTTGCTTGTCGCCGGGACCTCGGCCCTGCTCGGCGGCTGCGACTGGATGAAGAAGAAGGAGGCCCCCGCCGAGAAGAGCAAGGCCGAGCTTGCGAGCGAGCAGCGCGAACGGATCCGCAAGGCCTGCGCTTCCGATGCGACCTACGACCGGCTGAAGGAGCTGGTGTTCGACGAAGCCGCCCGGATCCGCAACTCGGACCCGCGCAACCTCGACCCGCTCGCCGCGTCCGCCGTGGTCCGGATGGAGGAGCCGGTGGTGAAGAGCCGCGACGACACGCTCAACGTCACCGTCTGCACCGGCCGCTTCATCCTCGAGCTTCCGCCCGGCGCCGAGAATGCGTTCGACGGCAAGAGGCGTCTCGACGCCCAGGTCGAATATGCCGCCCAGGCCGCGGTCGACGGAAGCGGCCTCGTCTACCAGATGGACGGCGCGGAGCCGATCATCTACCGGCTCGCGACCTTCGGAATGCAAGGCGTTCCGCTGCCGAAGATCGCCGCGGCAACGCCCGAGCCGGTTCCGGCTGAGTCCCCGGCCGAACCGGTCCTCATGCCCCCGGTAGCGGAGACGGCGCCTCGGCCTGCCCCGAAGCCGGCGCCGAAACCGGCTCCGACCCCGCCGCAGCGGACCGCCGAGCGGCCGCCGGCCGCCGCTCCAGCCCCGACGACCCGGGTTACGGTGAGGCCCAGCTTCAACTGCCGCCATGCCAAGACTCGAACCGAAAAGATGATCTGCTCGTCGCCGCGACTCGCCGCCCAGGACCGGGCGATGGCCTCGCTCTATTACGATCTCATGGCCGGGGCCGATCCCGCGACGAAGGGCCATCTGCGCCGGAGCCGGGACTCTTTCCTCGGCCGCCGCGAGCGTTGCCGCAGCGAGAGTTGCGTCGGCTCCACCTACGCCTCGCGAATGGCCGAGCTGAGGAATATCGGCCGGAGAAATTGACCCGGAATAGGTGTGGAAAACCCCCGGCCGGAGCTTCCATCGCCGCTCGCCAGCCCTCATAACGGGCCGATGGCCGGCCCCTACGTTCCGCTTCGAATCTTCTCCAGCTACACGATGCTGGAGGGCTCGATCGAACCCAAGATCATCGCCAAGCAGGCGAAGAGGCTCGATTTTCCGGCCGCGGCGCTTACCGACAGGAACGGTCTCTACGCCGCCATGGCCTTCACCGACGCTTGTCGGGAAGCGGGGGTTCAGCCGATCGTCGGCACGATGCTCGCTTTGGCTCGGCCGGGTTGCAAGGGAGGCCAGCCCGCGCTCGACTGGCTCGCGCTTTATGCCCAGGATCTCAGGGGCTACGACAATCTTTGCGCGCTGGTTTCGCAGGCGCATCTGGGGCGCCCGGTCGAGGAACCGGCACACGTCACCTACGATTCGCTTCAGGGCCGCACCGATGGGCTCATCGCCCTGACGGGCGGGGGTGACGGAGCCCTGGTCAGGCTGATCAGCGAGGAGCAGGATTCAGACGCCGATCTGCTCCTCGAGCGTCTTGTCTCACTGTTTCCCGGCCGCCTGTATATCGAGATTTCGCGACGCGACGATGGAGCGGAGCAGAGCGCGGAAGCGCGCCTGATCGAGCTCGCCTATCAACATGACCTGCCGCTCGTGGCGACCAATCCGGCCTCCTATGCCGACAAGCATTTCCACCAGGCCCACGACGCCCTCCTGTGCATCGCCCAGTCGAGCCAGCTCGACCGCGACGACCGGATCCGTTCCTCGCCGGAAGCCTGGCTGAAGCCCGCCGCCGAGATGCGCCGGCTGTTCGCGGACTTGCCCGAGGCGATCGAGAATACCGGGGTGATCGCCCGCCGCTGCGCGTTCGGCGCACCCAGGCGCAAGCCGATCCTGCCCAGCATCGCCGGCGACACCGAAGCCGAAGCGCGGCAGCTCCATGGCGACGCCCGCGCCGGGCTCGCGGCGAGGCTCGAACTTTATCCGGAGCTGAGCGAGGAAGACCGCAAAGCCTATTCTGACCGCCTCGATTACGAGGCGGACATCATCGTCCGGATGGGCTTTTCCGCTTACTTCCTGATCGTCGCCGACTTCATCAAATGGGCCAAGGAGAACGACATCCCGGTCGGGCCGGGCCGCGGCTCCGGCGCCGGCTCGGTCGTCGCCTGGGCGCTCACCATCACCGATCTCGATCCGATCCGGCTGGGACTGCTGTTCGAGCGCTTCCTCAACCCCGAGCGCGTGTCGATGCCGGACTTCGACATCGACTTCTGCGAGACCCGGCGCGGCGAGGTCATCCGTTACGTCCAGCAGCGCTACGGCACGGACAAGGTCGCCCAGATCATCACCTTCGGGAAGCTGAAGGCGAGGGCGGTCCTCAAGGACACCGGGCGGGTCCTGCAAATGCCCTACGGTCAGGTCGACCGACTCGCCAAGGCGATTCCCAACCATCCCACCGATCCCTGGGACCTTGAGCGGGCCCTGAACGGGGTCAGCGAGCTTGCGGCCGAGTATAAGAACGATTCCCAGGTCCGCCGCCTGTTCGACCTGGCGATGAAGCTCGAGGGCCTGCCCCGCCACGCCTCCACCCATGCCGCCGGAGTCGTCATCGGCGACCGGCCGCTCGACCAGCTCGTCCCGCTCTACCGCGACCCGCGCTCCGACATGCCGGTCACCCAGTTCGACATGAAATATGTCGAGGCGGCGGGGCTGGTGAAGTTCGACTTCCTCGGTCTCAAGACCCTGTCGGTGCTCCAGAAGGCCGTGCAGATGCTTGCGAAGCGCGGCGTCGAGGCCGATCTCGATCGGCTCGCGTGGGACGACGAGGAGGTCTACAGGCTCCTCCAGCGCGGCGACACGGTCGGGGTCTTCCAGCTCGAATCGGAAGGCATGCGGCGGACGCTTGCGGCGGTGAAGCCGACCAGCTTCGAGGACATTATCGCCCTCGTGTCGCTCTACCGGCCGGGGCCGATGGACAATATTCCGATGTTCGGCGCGCGAAAGAACGGCCGTGAGCCGATCGAATATCCGCACCCCCTGCTGGAACCGGTGCTCAAGGAGACCTACGGCATCTTCGTCTACCAGGAGCAGGTGATGGAGGCCGCCAAGGTCCTCGCCGGCTTCAGCCTCGGCGAGGCCGATCTTCTCCGCCGCGCCATGGGCAAGAAGATCAAGGCGGAGATGGACGCCCAGCGCGCCGGCTTCGTCGCCGGCTGCGAGCGGGTCAATTCGATCCCCAAGGGCAAGGCGAACGAGCTGTTCGACTTGATCGACAAGTTCGCCGGCTACGGCTTCAACAAGAGCCACGCCGCCGCCTACGCCCTGATCGCCTACCAGACCGCCTGGCTGAAGGCGCACCATCCGGTGGAATTCTACGCCGCCTCGATGTGCTTCGACATTCACCAGACCGACAAGCTCGCCATCTTCGCCGACGACATGCGGCGGCTGGAAGTCGAATGCCTGCCGCCTTCGATCAACGCCAGCGAAGCCGAGTTTTCGGTCGAGGAGACCGAAAGCGGCCCGGCCGTGCGCTACGCGCTCGGAGCGCTCAAGGGCGTCGGCGAGAAGGCGATGGAGCAACTGGTCGAGGAGCGCCGCCTCAACGGCGGCTTCAAGTCGCTCGAGGATTTCGCCGAGAGGGTCGATCCGCGCCTTCTGAACCGGCGCCAGATCGAGAGTCTCGCCGGCGGCGGCGCGTTCGATCCGCTCGATTCCAACCGCGCCGCCGTGTTCGCGGCGGCCGAGACTCTCCTCGCCCACGCCGCGAGCGCCGCCGACGCTCGCGAGAGCGGGCAGGGGGGGCTGTTCGGCGGCGGCGAGTCGAATGTCGTCCCGATCCGGATGCCGGCGGCGACGACCTGGACCCTGGCCCAGCGCATGGCCGCCGAGAAGGAATCGTTCGGCTTCTATTTCTCGGCCCATCCGGTCGACCGCTACCGCCATCTCGCCGAGGCCCATGGCGCGAAAAGCTATTCCGCACTGGCTTCGTTGCCGGCCCCTCCGGAGGGCGGCCGCACCGGGGCGGTGATGGCGGGAATGGTCGAGGAGGCGCGCTGGCGCACCTCCGCCCGCGGCCGGCGCTATCTCATGGCGACCATGTCCGATTCCTCGGGCCAGTTCGTCGCCACCGTGTTCGACGACGACGCCTCCGTCCAGATCGAAGCGGCGGCCAAATCGGGCGCCTGCGCTCTTCTCAACGTCGAGCTCGACCGCCGCCCGGGCGAGGAGGCGCCGCGGGTGACGATCCGCTCGCTGCAATTGTTCGAGAGCCTGTCGAGGCGAGCCCGGCTCCGGCTCGAGATCGAGGTGGAAGAGGAAGCCGCGATCGCCCGGATGGCTGAAGCGGTTGCGCAGGAGCGCGACGGCAATGGAGAACTTCGCCTCAGGGTGAAGATCGAGGGCGGCGAGGCGGAGCTGGTGCTCGGCCGCGATTTCCGCCTCGACGCCGAACTCGCCGCGCGCCTCGAACGGATCGAGGGAGTGGTCGCGGTACGCCTTTCGGTCGCGCCGCAGCCGCGGCTTGCGCTGGTTTCCTGAGCGCATAGACTGCGGCCCTTCACGCGCTGGGAGGGATCATGCTCGGAGGAATGCAGGACTGGCCGCTGAGGATCATGCGGATACTCGACCATGCGGCGCGAGAGCACGGGTCGCGCGAGCTGGTTTCGCTTTACGCCGACGGAGGCATTGTCCGCACCGACTGGGCGGGGATCGCCCGCGATTCGCGCAGGCTCGCGCAGGCGCTCGAGCGGCTCGGCCTCGAGCCCGGCGACCGGATCGGCACCCTGGCGATGAACCACGCCCGCCACGTCGTCGCCTGGTACGGCACGATCGGGATGGGCGGGGTGATCCACACCATCAACCCGCGACTGTTCGACGACCAGCTGGTCTATATCGCCAATCATGCCGAGGACCGGGTGCTCTTCTACGACAAGGCCTTCGCGCCATTGGTCGAGCGGCTGAAATCGCGCTGGACGAGCATCGAGCATTATATCTGCTTCGACGACGGCGGCTTCGACGACCTGATCGGGGCGGAGGGCGACGACTATCGCTGGGTAGAGGGCGACGAGCGTGAGCCGGCGATGCTCTGCTACACCAGCGGAACCACCGGCAATCCGAAAGGCGTTCTCTACGAGCACCGCTCGACCGTCCTCCACGCCATGATCCAGCTGAGCCCCGACGTCTTCGACCTGTCGGCCCGGGCCGTGGTCCTCCCGGTCGTGCCGATGTTCCATGCGGCCGGCTGGGCCTTGCCCTTCTGCACGGCGATGGCCGGCGGCAAGATGGTCTTCTCGGCCGACTATACCCCGCAGGTCATGTGCGACCTGATGAAGTCGGAAGGGGTGACCCATACGGCCGGGGTCCCCACCGTCTGGCTGGCGCTGGTCAACCATGTCGATTCGACCGGCGCGGATCTCGGCGCGCTCACCACCGTCCATATCGGCGGCTCGGCGGCGCCTCGGGCGATGATCGAATGGTTCATGGACCGCGGAATCCGGGTCGGCCACGCCTGGGGGATGACGGAGATGTCGCCGCTCGGAACGGTCGGCGCCGGGAGCGGCGACTGGGACGATCTCAGCCGGGAGCAAAGGGTCGCATTGCTCTGCAAGCAGGGCAGGGTGCCGTTCGGGGTCGAGCTTCGAACGGTCGACGAGGAGGGGAATCTCCTCCCCCGCGACGGCAAGACCTCCGGACGCCTTCAGACGCGCGGTCCCTGGATCATCCGCCGGTATTTCCAGGACGGAAATGGCGACGCGATCGACGAGGAGGGCTGGTTCGACACCGGCGACGTCGCCGCGCTCCATCCCGACGGAGTGCTTCAGATCACCGACCGCTCGAAGGACGTGATCAAGTCCGGAGGCGAATGGATCAGCTCGATCGATCTGGAGAACGCCGCCGTCGGCTGCGCCGGGGTGGCCGAGGCCGCGGCGGTGGGGGTGAAGCATTCGAAATGGGATGAAAGGCCGATCCTGCTGGTGGTGAGGAAGGCGGGCTCGGACGTCACCCCCCGGCAGATCCTAGATCATCTCGCCGGCCAGGTCGCCCGCTGGTGGCTTCCCGACGAGATATTGTTCGTCGAAAGCCTGCCGCACACCGCCACCGGCAAGCTGCTCAAGACCGCGCTGCGCGAGCAATATCGCGATTACGAGCTCAGTTCGCCGGAGGTCGCCCAGCGAGCGGCCGAAGCGCCGGCCTCGCCAGCTTGTTCACCGTAGGCCCCGAGCGACCGACATTGGTCCGAAGCCGTTGGCTGATGATGGCGGCCTGATCGAAGTCGCCCCGAGCGATGCTCTGGACGACGTCCTTCTGCAGCGCCTCCGCCTGCTGGGACGCTTCGGCAAGGTCGTTCCGAGCCTCGGGCGCCGGAGTCGCCGGGACGATGCTGGCGGCGAGCTGATCCCTCTGCTCCTGAACTGCCGCGACGCTCTGGGCCAAAGCGGTGGTGGTCGAACGAAGGCTTCGAACTTCCTTCAGCGGTCCGTCCATCCCGATCGTGAGCACCTGGGGAACATCCGAATGCGGAATGCTGAACACCTTTCCGGGCTCGCTGTTCGAGCCGTCCGGCAATTGCACCTTGGGCGGCGTCAGGCTCTCGGTACCGAAGTCGGGCGAGAAGGCGAGCCGAAGCCTGACCGGACCGCCCGGCTTCACCTCCTCCTTCTGGAAGAGCGGCCCGAGAAAGGCGACGACCCCGCAGAAGATTGCGAAGCCGACCCCGTAGACCAGAAATTTTTCCTGGAGCCGTGCAGTCGACTTGTCGATCGGCTTGCCGCGCATCAGCAGGATGAAGACCATCAGGAACACCGCGATGCCGACTCCTGCGGAGCCCAGCCGGACCAGATCCGTCAAAGTGCCGTAGAATTCGCCGCCCATGACCCCGGTCCCCCTCTGGCGATGAAACGGCATCGTAACATTATTGCCCGCCTCGTTACAGCGCCCATCGCGAGCGCGCCTGGGGTCTGAGTACAGACCCTAGAGCAGGCGCAATTGAGGTCCTTGCGGAGGCACGAACAGATCCGTCCGCAGCTTCCTCTTCTCCCGGTTCAGCCCGTGCTTCTTCGCCGCGATCTCGAAGCGCACCCGCAACAACTCCGCCCAGGGTCCCGAGCCGCGCATTCGGGTGAACCAGTTCGGGTCATTATCCTTGCCGCCGCGCATCGAGCGGATGATGTTCATCACCTTGTCGGCCCGGTCTGGGAAATGCTCGTCGAGCCAGGCCCTGAACAAGGGCGCCACCTCGTGAGGCAGCCGCACCGGCAGGAAGAAGGCGCCTTCGGCCCCGGCCTCGGCCGCGGCCTCGACGATATGCTCGACCTCATGGTCGGTGATTGCGGGGATCACAGGGGCGATGGCGACGATAGTGGGAACTCCGGCTTCGCTCAGCGCCTTGACGGCCGCCAGACGCTTTCGACCCGAAGGCGCCCTGGGTTCGAGGCTGCGCGAGATTTCAGGCGTGAGCGAGGTCACCGATATGGCGACCCTGGCAAGTCCTTCTTCAGCCATTCGAGCGAGGATATCCACGTCGCGAACGACCCGGTCCGACTTGGTCGTGATCGTCACCGGATGCCTGGTCTCGGCGAGCACCTCCAGCACCGACCGGGTGATCCGCCACTCCGCCTCGATCGGCTGGTAGGGGTCGGTGTTGGTCCCGATCGCCATCGAACGGACCGCATAGCCGGGCCTGGAGAGTTCCTCGCGCAGGATCTTCGCCGCGTCCGGCTTGGCGAAGAGCCTGGTTTCGAAGTCCAGCCCGGGCGAGAGATCGTGGAAGGCATGGGTCGGCCGGGCGAAGCAGTAGATACAGCCATGCTCGCAGCCGGCATATCCATTTATAGAGCGGTCGAACGACACATCTGGCGACGTGTTGCGGGTAATGATGGTCTTGGGCTTCAGCGCGGTGACGGAGGTCCTTACTCGAGGTGGAGCACCGTCAATCAGATGCTGCTCGTCCAGCCAGTCACCATCGGCCTCGCGCTCGGGCAGGTTGAAGCGCTTGCTCGTTGCGTTTTCGGTCGCACCCCTGCCAGAAATCCTCGCCACGACTAATCAGAACACAGCACGAACAAAAAGTCAAATGGTCGGTGGAGCGTTTGAAGCGACTCATTGGTCGATGTTCCACCCGCTAGCGGTGGATCATAGCGGTCGATCTGCACGATAACCGTCTTCCCCTTGAACTCGGGAACCTGCTTCGCCCGTCCACCGTCGAGCGCAAGCGAAGACGGGCGAACAGCCGATCCTGAAGCCGCTGGAGTGTGTCCCGTACGGAGCGAGCCATGGCCTTTCCTCGACGAGCACAAGGCGCACAGGGTTGACGCCGGAGACTCTCGACCAGAAGGGAAACGATAATCGACTTATCGATACTCGATTAGACCCATATTGCCTTGCGATAATATCGTTTGCCAATAAGGCAGGGGCTGTGTATCGATAAGCGATATGGTCGTTGAAGGAGTACGATATGTCTCTTCTCTGCAGGAAACCTATCGCCGCTTTCGCTTCCATCATTCGCCGCCGCACCCTTCGCGAGAAGGGCCGGTGAATCGTAGGCTCCGGCTCACGGCCATGCATCGATCATCCCGATCGCCGAGATCGGATAGTTGAAAGCCTTAGACCACCTTCCCCGTTCGTAAAAACTGGAGATCTTGTCATGATCCAGAGCCCCAAAGACGCCCTGCTGACTGTCGGCAAAATTGTTGCCAGGCTCCTTCAAGGGATGTGCGCCCTGGCAGGAGGCGGCCTTCTTTTACTCATTCCCATTGTCGTGCTGCTCAGCCAGAATATGCTGCCCGGATTCGGCGGCGCGAACGACAGTGAAACCATAAAGGCATCGCCCCTCACGGTTGTCGCCATTTGTGCGACGCTGGCACTGATCCTCGCGGCGCTGTTCTTGTTCTTCGGCAAACTGCGCGCAATCATCGTGAGCGCTGGCGAAGGCGATCCTTTCACGCCCGAAAACGCGAGCCGCCTCGACGCGATGGCGTGGCTGTTTCTCGGCGTGAAGATCCTGGGCATGCTGGTAGCGGGACTGCGCCTCCACCTCGCAAACCTCATGGACACGGACGCGAACGGCGAAAATTCTCTTGGCTTCAGCCTGTACGATCTCGACGCGATCGTGATCGTCATCGTCCTCTTCATCCTCGCCAGCATTTTCCGCCACGGCGCAGCGATGCGCGAAGACCTGAAAGGGACCGTCTGATGCCAGCCGATGACGAAGGCGCATCGATCAGGGTCAAGCTCGACGACCTGCTTCACAAGCATCGCATGACGTTGACAGAACTGGCCGATTGCGTCGGGCTGAGCGGTCGAAGCCGATGTCCGGCGAGCGGTTCCAGGCGATGATCGACTTGGGCTTCTCGACGCTGACCGTGGTCCTGAGAGGCGGCGGCCCGTCGTCAAGATCCTCACGGACGTCCAGCCAACCGCCGTCGGGTTCGCGCACCGGCAGGTTGAAGCGAGTCGGTGTCCGGTTCTCGGGCGCACCCGGCCGTGGTGGACGTCTGGACGAGGCATGAGATTTGTGTAGCGCAATCTTGAGAACATATCAAGAACTATTTGTCGCCCAGCGAAGGCTGGAGCCCCAGCGGGTGAAAGGCGCGGCGTCCTTCACCCGCTGGGATCCCAGCCTTCGCTGGGGTGACGGATCACTCGCCCGCAGAAGCCAGCCTAGTCTCGTCCGCCTTCAGCCGCACGGCGTTCGCCCCGGCCATTCCGGGGAATTTCGGCCACATGCCTTGCGCCAGGGCCGCCCGGCTCGGCCCCGGCTTGCCGGAATCCTCCTCGTAGATCCAGTAATTGCGGAGCACGATCGGGACGTAGCCGCGGGTTTCCCAATACGGCAGCGACTCGATGTAGAGGAGCGGGTCGCCCTTGTCGAAACGCCGGGCGTTCCATTCGGCGACCGGCACTGGCCCGGCATTGTAGGCCGCGATCACCTTGGGAAGAAGTCCGCCGGTGGCGCCATGGTCGCGCAGCTTCTCGATATAGCTTTGCCCGAACTCGATATTGGCGGCGGGGCTGGTCAGGAGCTGTGGATGGAAGGGCTCGCCGCGGGCACGCGCAATGTCGCCGGCGGTGCCGGGCCGCACCTGCATCAGCCCGACCGCCCCGGCCGGGCTGACGACCGAGGTTCGGAAGTTGGATTCCTGGAGCGCGTGGGCGAAGGCGAGCGACGGATCGACCCGCCAGCCGCGGGTGGGCTGCCAGTCGGGCCGCGGATAGCGGGCGGCGAAGTTCACGCTCGCGCCGCGCGGGGCATTGTGCGCCAGCCAATATTGGGCTCCGGCGAGGTTGAGGTCGGCGGCGAGGTGGAGGAGGGCGTTATGGTCGCCCGAGCCCCCGATTCGGGCCTGGTGGCGAAGGAACTGGTCGGCGAGGTCCGACTCGCCGATCTCGGCCAGAGCGAGGGCGGCGCGAACGTTCGGCTTGCCGGCGATTCCGCGCCATTCGGCATCCCGGTAGTTGTGAAGGCCGGTCGCTCCGGGTCCGCCGATGCCCAAAGCGGTCGTGGCGATCAGGCCGTAAAAGGTTTCCTTCTGGCTTGCGGCGGAGCGCAGATGGCCCTGGACTCGCTCGGGCCTGCCGCACATCATTTCGGCCCGACCGGCCCAATAATGGGCGGCGGCGGCCAGCTCCACGTCGCTCGAGCGACCGGCGACATGGCCGAAAGCGTCCGCGGCGCCCTTGCAATCGCCTTCGCGCCAGGCGGCAAGACCCTCCGACCAGGCGCCGTGGATCGCCCATTCGCCGCTTCCCGAGCGGGCCAGCGCGGCGAGACGGCGGGCATCGCGGTCGTTGCCGACGATGTAATAGGACCAGCCGATCCGCTGCTGATATTCGGTGCGCGCGTCGGGCCCCAGCCGGTCCTGTCGCTCGATGAAGGCGGCCTCCGCCTCGTAGGGCCGATTGTCCTTGATCAGGGGCTGGACCAGAGGCTCGAACTCGGCCGCGGCCTGGTCGCCCTTGGTCGGATCGGCGCGCGAACGCCTCGGCTGGCTGCCGACCCAGACCAGTTTCTCCGCCGCCGGCAGGCTCGGCAAATCGGTCGCGCCGCGGGTCTGGGCAAGCCGGGCGATCTGATCCGCCTTCGGCATTTGGGGAGCGCGCCGGAGGACGGAGATCAAATCGGGCAGCTCGACCCTGGGCGATCCCCTGGCCAGGAAAAGCTCGGCGCGCGCGACATCGTGCAGCGGGCCTTCCGGCAGAGCGGCAAGCCTTGCCGACGCCCCCGGCCAGTCATTGGCTCGGATCGCGGCGAAGATTTCGCGATAGCCGGATCGCTGCTCCGTGCTGAGCCCCGCCGTGGCCGGCTCCCGGGCACGGTCGTCGGCCAGGGCCGACGTCGCCGGCAGAACGAGCGCGGCGGCGAGCAGGAGAGAACGCAAACGGGTCATTCCTTCACCTCTTCGATGAGCATCTGGAGGTCGGCCCAGGCCATGGCCTTGAGGCGCGGCGAATCCAGCAATTGTCGGGGGGCAATGGTCGCCAGAGCCTTGACGGGCCCGGCGTGGGTGGCGATCTCGTGCCAGCGGCCCCGCGCCTGCGGCACGGAGAGGCCGAGCAGGGCCTTGGCGCAGGCATCCCCGAACAGCAGCACCGCCTTGGGCGCGGCGAGCCCGACATGGTGGCGGGCGAGGGCGGCGCAGCTCTTCATCGAGTCGCTGTTCAGCTGCCCCGAAGGGGAGCGGATGCAGGAGAGGGCGGCGAGATAGACGGAATCGCGGTTGCGGCCGATGGCGGCGAGCATATGCTCGAACAGCCGTCCGGCCTCTCCGCTGATCAGGGTTCCGGCGGTGCAATCCTCGCCGGTGGGCATGTCGGCCAGGATCATCAGGCCCGACTCCGGGTCGCCGGCCGGGCAGACCCGAGGCGCGGCGGGGGCGGCGAAGGCGAGCCGGTCGCTCGAGGCGAGCCAGGCCTGGAACAGGTCGAGCTGGTCGGGAAGCGTATCGGCCGGAGCATCGGCGGCCGCCGGAGCAAGGGGAACCGATTCCTTCGCTTTCGGCCGAAGCCAGTCGCGCGGCTCCTCGTCGACGAGCGTGTCGACGCCCGCCTCGGCCCACCAGCCTAGCGCGCTTTCGGCTTGTGCCGGCGAAAATGCGTTGCTTCCCCGCTCCACCCGGCCATGGACTCCTCCCCGGACGGGCTGGTCAACCTCAATTTCTCTATCTATCTGCCAGACGTTGGCTGCCTGCGACGACGTGAGTGCGGGCGCCCGCCACAGGAGCGCCTTGATGTCCGAACGCGAGTCGATGCCTTATGACGTGGTGATCGTCGGCGCCGGCCCCGCGGGCCTCGCCGCCGGAATCAGGCTGAAGCAGCTCGCCGACGAAGCGGGGCGCGAGCTCAGCGTCTGCATCCTCGAAAAGGGCTCCGAAGTCGGGGCGCATATCCTGTCCGGCGCCGTCCTGGATCCCCGCGCGCTCGAAGAGCTGCTCCCCGACTGGCGCGACCTCGACAGCCCGCTCACCGTTCCCGTCGTCGAGAACCACCATTGGGTGCTGACCGAGAGCCGCAAATATTCGCTTCCGCACCCGATGATGCCGCCCTTCATGAACAACAAGGGCACCTACACCGGCTCGCTCGGCAATTTCTGCCGCTGGCTGGCGGGGCAGGCGGAAGCGCTCGGCGTGGAGATCTTCCCCGGCTTCGCCGCGGCGGAAGTGCTGTTCAACGAGGACGGCTCGGTCAAGGGCGTCGCGACCGGCGACATGGGAGTCGCCCGCGACGGCACGAAACGTTCCGACTACCAGCCCGGAATGGAGCTTCACGGACGCTACACCTTCTTCGCCGAAGGCGCGCGCGGCCACCTCACCAAGCAGCTCAAGCGCCTGTTCGACCTCGAGCGCGAGTGCGAGCCGCAGGTCTACGGGATCGGCCTCAAGGAGCTGTGGGATATCGAGCCAGGCAAGCATGTCCCGGGCAAGGTCGTCCACACTCAGGGCTGGCCCCTCGACGACAGCGCCTGGGGCGGGGGCTTCCTGTACCATCAGGCGAACAACCAGGTCGCGTTGGGTTTCGTCGTCGCCCTCAACTACCGCAATCCCCACCTCTCCCCGTTCGAGGAATTCCAGCGCTGGAAGCAGCATCCGGCGATCCGCGAAATGCTGGAGGGAGGACGGCGGGTCTCCTACGGCGCGCGGGTGATCAACGAAGGCGGCTGGCAGTCGGTACCGAAGCTCTCCTTCCCGGGCGGCGCACTGATCGGCTGCTCGGCGGGGTTCGTGAACGTGCCTCGGATCAAGGGCAGCCATACCGCGATGAAGTCGGGAATGCTCGCGGCCGAAGCCGCTTTCGCCGCGATCGTCGCGGAGCGAAGCTCGGACGAGCTTGCAGCCTACGAAGAATCGCTTCGGAACAGCTGGATAGCGAGCGAGCTTAAGATGGTGCGCAATGTCGAGCCGTTCGTCGCGAAGTTCGGCGGGACAATGGGCACCCTGCTCGCCGGGGCCGACATGTGGATGCGCTATTTGAAGGTCGGCCTTCCGTTCGCGATGAAGCACCATCCGGACCACGAGACGCTCTATCGGAAGGATGTGGTCAGGCCGATCGACTATCCGAAGCCGGACGGAGTGATCAGCTTCGACAAGCTCTCCTCGGTGTTCATCTCCAACACCAATCACGAGGAAGACCAGCCGGTCCACCTGACCCTGCGGGATCCCTCGATCCCCACCGAGGTCAATCTGCCGCTCTATGACGGACCCGAGCAGAGATATTGCCCGGCGGGGGTCTACGAATTCGTCGAGGAAGCGACCGGCCCGAGGCTTCAGATCAACGCCCAGAATTGCGTCCACTGCAAGACATGCGACATCAAGGACCCGACCCAGAACATCAACTGGGTCGTCCCCGAAGGCGGAGGAGGGCCTAATTATCCCAACATGTAAGCAACTGCCCGTCGCCCCGGCGAAGGCTGGGGCCCCGGCGGGTGAAAAGCGCCGGCGCCTCTCGCTCGCCGGGATCCCGGCCTTTGCCGGGATGACGGCATTTGCACTGACCGCTGCCTTCCTTCCCGCCACCCCCGCCGCGGGCAGCGTGGAGGAGACCTCCGCTCTGACCGCTTATGTCCGGGCCCGCGCCGCCGACAATTCCGGCGCCGCCGAGCAGGCGGCTCGCAATTATGGAGCGGCGCTCGCGCTGGCCCCCGACAACGAGGTGCTCGCCGCCCGCGCCTTGTCCCAGGCCATCGCCGCCGGCGACCGGGCTCTGGCGGTTCAGGCGGCGCGCGTGGTCGACGCCGCGGGCAAACTCTCGCCCGACGGACGCCTACTCCTGATCGGCGAGGCTTTCCGGGGGAAGCAGTGGAAGGAAGCGGGCCGGCAGATCGAGCAGCTGGAGCAGGACGAGGTCTTCTCGTTCATGACCCCTTTGCTTCGCGCATGGCTTGCCCAGGGCAGCGGCAAGGGCAAGCCCTTGGCCCTGCTCGAAGCCGCGAAGGGCAATGCGCTTGCGGCCACCTACGCTTTGGAGCATCGGCCGCTGCTCCTCATTGCCGGCGGCAAGGCGAAAGAAGGCACGATGGCCCTCGCGCCTGTGCTCGAGGACCAGTCGATCCGCTCGCAGCGCCTTCGAATCGCCGCCGCCGCGACTCTCGCCCGAAAGGCCGGGAGCAAGGAAGCGCTGGCGATTCTGGAAGGCGATTCGGAGGCGCTGGTCGAGGCCCGGCGGCGGGTCGAGGCCGGCAGGCGCCTCGGCGGCGAGATCGTCGCTCCGGCCGACGGGATGGCGCTTCTTCTCGGCCGGATGGCGCTGGATCTCAACGGCCAGGAAGTGCCCCAGCTGGCCTTGAGCTTCGCCCGCCTCGCCACCTTCCTCGCCCCCGAAAATTCCGAATCCTGGCTGATCGCCGCGGATCTGCTCACCGGCCAGGGCCGGTTCGACGAGGCGTTGGCGGCGCTGGCCAAAGTGCCTCGGGACGATCTCTTCGCCGGCACCGCGGCCGATCGCCGGATGACCGTCCTCGTCGAGGCGGACCGCACCGACGAGGCGCTTGCCGAAGCCCGCCAGGCCTTGGCGGCCCGCCCTGCCGAGATCGACAATTGGACCCGCCTCGGCGACATCCTCGGCCAGGCCAAGCGCCACCAGGAAGCCGCGGCCGCTTACGGAAAGGCGCTCGACCTCGTCAAAACGGGCGCCGAGAGCCGCAACCCGGTCTGGGCCCTGTGGCTGCTTCGCGGAAGCGCCTTGACCCAGGCCGGCGAATGGACCTTGGGCAAGGCGGCGCTCGAGGAGGCCCATCGACTCGCTCCGGACCAGCCGGTGGTGCTCAATTTCCTCGGCTATTCGCAGCTCGAGCGGCGCGAGAATCTGGCCGAGGCCGAGAAAATGATCCGCGAAGCGAGCCGGCTTCAGCCCGACGACCCGGCGATAACCGATTCGCTCGGCTGGGCGCATTATGTCCGCGGCGACGTCGCCAAGGCGATCGAGTTGCTCGAACGCGCGGCTCGGGGCCAGCCGGCGGACGCGGCCATCGGCGAGCATCTCGGCGACGCTTATTACAGCGCCGGACGCCGCTTCGAGGCCCGCTACGCCTGGCGGGCGGCGCTTCAACATGCCGAAGGCGCGGCCGCGGACCGGCTTCGCGCCAAGATCGACTCGGGCCTTCGTCCGGATCTCGCCGCCCCCTGATGCGCCAGACTGCTTATGCGAAGCTCAACCTCGCGCTCCATGTGCGGGCGCGCGAGCCGGACGGCTATCACCGGATCGAGACCGCCTTCGCCTTCGCCGAGCAGGGCGACGTCCTCAGCGTCGTGGAAGGCGAGGGGATCGGCCTGCGCGTGACCGGGCCGTTCGCCCGGAGTTTGGCCGACGAGGAGGACAATATCGTACTGGCGGCCGCCCGGTCGGTGCGTGAGCGTTTCGGGGCGAAGCAGGGGGCCGCCCTGACCCTCGACAAACGCCTGCCGGTGGCATCCGGGATCGGCGGCGGCTCGGCGGACGCCGCGGCGACGATCCGGCTTCTGCTCGACTGGTGGAGACTCCGGCCGCCCGAAGCGGAAGTGGAAAGGCTGGCGCGCGGGCTCGGCGCCGACGTGCCCGCCTGCCTCCATTCGCGCACCGCGCGCGGCGAAGGCCGGGGGGACCTGCTCCGGCCGGCCGATTACGGAGTCGGCGGCCTCCCGTTGCTGATGGTCAATCCAGGCCTGCCCTTGTCGACCCGCTCCGTCTTCGAGCGCTGGGACGGCCGCGACGGCGGGCCGCTGGGCGAGCCCCGGGCCGGACGGAACGATCTCGAGGCGCCGGCAAGGGCCCTGGTTCCGGAAATCGGCGAAATGCTCGAGGCGTTCGAATCTCTCGGAACGGCGGAGCTGATCCGAATGTCCGGATCGGGGGCGACCTGCTTCGCGCTGTTCCGGGAAGAGGCGGATCGCGATGCGGCGAGCCGGCTGTTCGGGGAGCGGCATCCGGGCTGGTGGCGGATGTCGAGCCGCCTCAGGTGACCCGCGAGTCCCGCTGCGGGACGCCCCTTCCGGCCCTTTAACCATCGCAACCCGCGGACGTGCGTCGTGGCACGGTCCTTGCTGCTGGTTGAGCGACGAGTCGAAACGGGGCCCGAGGGGGCTTGGTGGACATTCGCCCGTGGTCCCGCTCCGTTCCGTACGGAGCCGGCGCCATGGCCCTCTGGAGCCGGCCGCGTCCGACCGCGCGGCCGGCTCTTTTTTTTAGCGACAAGAAAGCCGCGGCTCGCTTAATCGGCCGATGTTCGTCCTGACGCTCGACGGCGCCGTCGCCCGCCTCCGGCTCGACCGGCCCGAAGCCCGCAACGCGATCCCGGTTCCGGGATGGGCGGAGCTGGCGAAGTCCTGCGCCGAGGCGGAGGACGGCGGTGCCCGGCTTCTCGTCCTGAGCGGCGCCCCGGAAGCCTTCTGCGCCGGCGCCGATCTCGCCGATTTTCCGGCATTGACGGACGACCCGTCGGCGGCGACCGAATTCCGCAAGGCGATGCGCGCCGGGCTGGACGCCCTTGGCGACCTGCCGATCGTCACCATCGCGGCGATCGAGGGGCCCTGCTACGGCGCCGGAGTCGCGCTCGCCATGGCCTGCGACATCCGGATGGCGGGACAGGGCGCGCGCTTCGCCATTACGCCCGCCAAGTTCGGAATCTCCTATCCGCAGGAGGACGTCGCCCGTCTCGTCGCGCTGGTCGGGCCGGGTCAGGCCTCGAGGCTTCTGCTCGGCGCGGGTGCGGTCGACTCCGCCGAGGCGGCCCGGATCGGGCTGGTCGAGCTTCGGGCCGAGGACGTCGGCGAGGCCGTCGACGCGCTTGCCGGAGCGATTCTCGCCAATAGCGGCGACAGCATCGCCGTCCTGAAAAGGGCTATCCGGCTGGCGGGCGAAGGCGCGGCCCGGGACGAGGGACAGGACCGAAGCTTCGACGACTCGTTCGGGTCCACCGGGTTCCGCGAGCGGCTGGCGGCGCTTCGGCCGAGGCGCTGACTTGCCTCCCGGCAGGCAATCGGGGAGAAGCCGCCCGATGAAGCGCCTCGCCGCTCTCCTTCCCCTCGTCGCGGCCTGCGGAGGGCCGCCGGCCGCTACCCGGGCCGAGGACCGGATCGAATGTGCGATCGACGGAGCCCGGGCCTTCGAGCGGGTGTGCACCGTCGAGCGGACCCGCGGCCCCGAAAACCTGTTCACGCTTCGAAGCCCGGACGGCGGTTTCCGGCGGCTGGTGGCGACCCGGGACGGACGGGGCGTCGTGGCCGCCGACGGCGCCGAACCGGCGACGGTGACGGTGGTCGCCAAGGATCTGATCGAAGTCGCGATCGGCTCCGACCGCTACCGTCTCCCCGCGCGCGTCCAATGAGCCGCCCGATCCTTACCGCCGCCGAGATGCGCTCGGTGGAGGCCGCCGCAATCGCCGCGGGCACTCCCGCCGCCGAGCTGATGGAGAGAGCGGGCGCCGCCGCCGCGGAGGCGATCCGGCGCTTCGCCGGACCGCTTCCGGCCCTGATCCTGTGTGGGCCCGGCAACAATGGCGGCGACGGCTATGTCATCGCCCGTCATCTGGCCGAGCGTGGCGCGAAGGTCCGGGTCGCCGCTCTCGCCGAGCCGAAGACGGCCGAAGCCCGAGCCGCCCGGGCCGCCTGGAGCG
>JBAWCC010000239.1:0-10683 GCA_049590095.1 Allosphingosinicella sp.
GCCCGGCGACTCGAAGCGAGGCGGGGAGGATCGGCGCCAGCGCGCCCGCGACCTTGTTCCACTGCTCCGGCGAAAGCGCCTGCAGACCCTTCGCCGCCGCCCGGCGAAGCGGCCGGGGCACCCTGGAGATACGTTCCCAATTGCGTGCGGCGAGATGGTAGCGGTTGTAGCCGGCGAACAGCTCGTCGCCGCCGTCGCCCGACAAGGCGACGGTGACCTGCCGCCGGGCGAGCCTCGACACGAGAAGGGTCGGCACCTGCGAGGCATCGGCGAAAGGCTCGTCGTAGATGGACGGGAGGGACGGGATGGCGTCGAGCGCGTCCTCCGGCCGGACGTAGAGCTCCGTGTGGTCGGTGCCGAGGTGGCGGGCGACGGCGCCGGCATGCTCGGCCTCGTTATAGCCGGGCTCCTCGAATCCGATCGAGAAGCTCTTCACCGGCCGCGACGACTGCGCCTGCATGAGAGCGACGATCGTCGAGGAATCGACCCCGCCGGAAAGGAAGGCGCCGAGCGGAACGTCGGAGATCATCTGCTGCGAGACGGCCTTCGAAAGCACCCGCTCGAGCGCGTCGGTGGCCTCCTGAGGCCCGATGTCCAGCGGCTCCGCCGCGCCGGAGGCAGCGACCTCGGCCGCCGACCAATAAGCGGTGACGACCGGCGACGTCTCGCCGGCCCGAAGAGTCAGGAAGGTGCCCGGCGGCAGCTTGGCGATGCCCGAATAGATGGAATGCGGCGCCGGCACGTAGTTGAAGCGGGTGAAGAGCGCGAGCGCCCGGCGGTCGATCTCGCGGCGGAAGGCCGGATGGCGGGCCAGCGCCTTCAGCTCCGATCCGAACAGGAAGGCCGCCTCCGCTCCCCGGCCCTGCCAGCCGTAATAAAGCGGCTTCTCGCCGAGCCGGTCGCGGGCGAGGATCAGAGCCTTCTCCTGCCGGTCCCACAAAGCCAGGGCGAACATTCCGGCGCATTGCTTCAGAGCCTCCTCGACTCCCCAGGCGTCGATCGCGGCGAGCAGGGTCTCGGTGTCGCTGTGGCCCCGCCAGGGCCCCGCCAGCCGCTCGCGAAGCTCCAGATGATTGTAGATCTCGCCATTGTAGACGGTGACGAACCGGCCGCTCGGCGAGGCCATGGGCTGCTCGCCCGCCGGGGAAAGATCGAGGATGGCGAGCCGGCGGTGGCCGAGCGCCACCTTGTGCTCCGGCTCCACCCAGGCGCCGGCGCTGTCGGGGCCGCGATAGGCGATCGCGCTCGTCATCCGGGCGAGCAGGGCTCGGGCGCCCTGTCCGCCATGGTCGAAGCGCCCGCCGATGAAGCCGGCTATGCCGCACATGATCCGTTCCTGTGTAAATCGTCCCGATCCTTAGCCGGACGCGGAAGTCGTTGCAATTGAACCGAAGGACGGCGATTGGCCTAGCCATGCCGCGTTTCGACCCCAAGAGGCCCTTCGACATCCTCTTCTCGGCGCTCGGCCTGGTCGCGCTTGCGCCGGTGATAGGGGCGGTGGCGGCGGCGGTGGCGGTGGCCCTCGGAAGGCCCGTCTTCTTTCGCCAGCAACGGGCGGGGCTCGACGGCAAGCCGTTCGAGCTCGTCAAGTTCCGGACCATGCTCGACTCGGTCGACCCGGACGGAAAGCCGCTGGACGACGGGCAGCGCCTGACCCGCTTCGGCCGATTCCTGAGGGCGAGCAGCCTCGACGAGCTGCCCGAGCTGTGGAACATCCTCAAGGGCGAGATGAGCCTCGTCGGACCCCGTCCGCTCCTCATGCACTATCTGCCGCTCTACTCGCCCGAGCAGGCGCGCCGCCACGACGTCCGGCCCGGCCTCACCGGCTGGAGCCAGGTGAACGGGCGCAACGCCCTCTCCTGGCCGGAGAAGCTCGCCCTGGACGTCTGGTATGTCGACCATCGCAGCTTCCGGCTCGACCTCAAGATCCTGCTGATGACGGCGGCGAAGGTCGTTTCCCGGGCCGGAATCGCAGCGGAAGGATCCGAAACCATGCCGGAATTTCGCGGCGAAGAGGAAGCGCGCAACGGCAACGTCGTTCGGCGAACCGGAACCTGAGGAGCCGGAAGCGTGGATTCGGAGGCGATCAAGGCGGCCGTCGAGGCGTGGACCGGGCTCGACCGCGACGCCCTTCACATTTACGCCGCGCTCCTCATCCAGATCGCTTCGGCCGCACTGCTTCGGCGGACGCTTGCGAGCCCCTGGCCCTGGCTCGTCGTGCTGGTCTTCGCGCTCGCCAACGAATGGCTCGACGTCAATCGCGATCGGCTGATCGAGCAGTGGGAAAAGGACGCCGCGCTTCACGACCTGTGGAACACGATGCTCGCTCCCACCCTGCTCCTGCTGGTCGTCCGGTTCGCGCCGCGCCTGACGACGAGAGCCCGGCCGGAGCCGCCCCCGCCTTCAGAGTGACGGCACAAGCTTGCCCGGGTTCATGATTCCGGCCGGGTCGAGCGCGTTCTTGATCGCCCGAAGCGCCGCGAGCCTCGCCGGATCGGCGGTCCGGGCGAGCTCGGCGAGCTTCATCTGGCCGATCCCGTGCTCGGCGGAGATCGAACCGCCGGCCTCCCCCACCCTATCGTGAACCAGCCGGGTCACCGCTCCGGCCCGGTCGGCCAGCCACGCCTCCGCGGGAGCTCCGGCCGGCGGCTGGACGTTGAAATGGACGTTGCCGTCGCCGAGATGGCCGAACGCGATCACCCTGGCGCCTTCGAACCTCGCCTCCACCTCGGCCCGGGCCTCCTCGATGAAGGCGGGCATGGCCGAGACCGGCACCGAGACGTCGTGCTTCACCGACGGCCCCTGAAGCCGCTCCGCCTCCGCAATCGATTCGCGAATCCTCCACAAGGCCGCCGCCTGGGCTTCGCTTGCGGCGACGAACGCGTCCTGTGCGAGCCCTTCGTCGAGAGCCGAAGCGAGGGCCTCCTCGAGCACCTCGCCGGAGTCGCGCCCACCCTCCGGAGCGACGGCTTCGACGAGGACGTGCCAGCGATGGGAGGCCGCGAGCGGCGGCCGGGTGCCGGCGATTCCCGCGAGAACGAGCGCGAGCGCGTCCTCCGGCACCAGCTCGAAGCTCTCGACGACCTCGCCGAGCCGTGCCTCCAGCCGCCGGAGGAGGGTGAGCGCGGCCGAAGGCGAGTCGAGCCCCACCCAGGCCACCGAGCGCGACCCCGGCTCGGCGACCAGCCTGAGGCTGGCGGCGGTGACGATCCCGAGCGTGCCCTCGGCGCCGATCAGGAGCTGCTTGAGGTCGTAGCCGCGATTGTCCTTGCGAAGCGCCGACAGCCCTTCGAGCAGCGACCCGTCGGGAAGCACCGCCTCGAGCCCGACGACGAGCGAGCGCATCGGCCCGAAGCGGAGCACCTGGGTCCCGCCGGCATTGGTCGAAACCAGTCCGCCCACCGTCGCCGAGCCCCTGGCGCCGAGCGAGAGCGGGAACCGGCGCCCGGCCGCCGCCGCCTCGTCGTGAAGGTCCGACAGGATCACCCCGGCCTCGGCCACGGCGACATTGTCCTGCGGAGAGACGCTCCGGACCGAGTTCATCCGGCGCAGCGACAACAGCAAGGCACTGCCTTCCGCGTTCGGAGTCGCGCCGCCGACCATCGAAGTATTGCCGCCCTGGGGAACCAGGGCGACCCGCTCCGCCGCGCAACGGACGACGATCGCCTGCACCTCGGCGGCGGTGGCGGGCGAAAGCAGGGCCGCCGCGCGACCCCGATAGCGTCCGCGCCAGTCGGTGAGCCACGGTTCCATCGCATCCGGATCGCGGGTGAAGCCGCGCGGCCCCAGCAGCGCGGCGAGCGAGTCGAGCAGAGCGGGCGAAGCCGGCAGGAGCATGGCTTTTCACTGGCCGACATCGCTGCCGCGATCAACAAGCGCGACATATCGTCACCCCAGCGAGGGCGGGGCCTTTGCATAAGCCGCCAGGCCAAATTGCCAGGCACCGATTGTCCCTCCGTCATGCCAGCGAAGGCTGGCATCCATGCTGAATCGGCTTGGACCCCAGCCTTCGCTGGGGTGACGAGGGTGCCGAGCAGGCTTATGCAACAGTCCCGCGAAGGCCGGCGTCCATCAGGGTCCGCATGGATGCCAGCCTTCGCTGGCATGACGGGGTGACGTGGCCACCAAGCCACACGAGCCCTCCCTTACGCCTCCGGAACAAATGCAAGCTTTTCCAGTTGAACGTTTTTCAGCGTAAGGACCGGATTCGGACCTCCGGAGCGGCGGGCATTTGAAGAAGGCTGGCATTTTGATGGGAGCGGTCGCTGCCGGCGCCCTGGCGCTGGGCACGGCCTCGCCCGCCTTCGCCCAGGACGATCCGTCCGTGTCTCCGGCCGCCGACGAGCCCATCGTTACCGACAGCCAGTTCGAGAAAGAGCTTCCGCCGCTCGACCCGGAGCTGGGCAGGCCGCTCGAGCCGCTCGAGGATTTCGCGGGGCCGCCGCCGGCGACGACTCCGGAAGGCGAGCTGATCCCCGACGCCCCTCTGCCCGATGCCGAACTGGAGCGGCCGCTCACTCCCATCTCCGAGTTCGACGTCACCACCCCGCCGCCGACTTCGGGCGATTCCGACGACGACAAGGTCGAGCCGGTCCGCTACACTCTCGTCGTCGAGGGCTTCGAGGAGATCGGGCTGGAGGACCGCTTCCGCGAGCTCTCCGCGCTCGAGGACGCGGACGGCGAGGCGACCAACGGCGCCCAGATCTCCGCCCGCGCCAAGGAGGACGAGCTGCTCGCCGTCAGGCTGCTCCGTTCCGAAGGCTATTACGACGCCACCGCTTTGTCCTCGATCGAGCAATTGCCCGAAGCGGGGCAGATGCGGGTCGTGGTGAGCGCGGTTCCGGGCCCTCGCTATCTGTTCGGCGATATCGGCATCAAGGGGCCGGAGACGGAGCCCGCCGGCCTTGCCCGCGAGGCGCTTCCGCTCAGGAGCGAGGATCCGATCGTCGCCCTCAACGTCGAGGCGGCCGAAGCCAATGTCCGGCTTCGCCTTCCGCAGCAGGGCTATCCCTTCGTCGAAGTCGGCCTTCGCGACATCCTGCTCGACCCCGAGACACGCCGCGGCGACTACGTCCTTCCGGTCGAACCCGGAAACCGCTCGCGCTTCGCCGGCTTCACCACCGAGGGCGACCTCGCCTTCGGCGCGAAGCATGTCGAGGTGCTCTCGCGCTTCAAGCGCGGCGACCTCTACGACAGCCGAATGGTCGACGACCTTCGCGAGGCGATGATCGCCACCAACCTCTTCACCACCGTCTCGGCCGAGCCCGTCGCAACCGGGGAGATGGCCGAGGACGGCGCCGAATATGTGAACATCCTCGTCCGCCAGGACGCCGGCCCGGCGCGGTCGCTGGCCGGAACCCTCGGCTATTCGACCGGCGAGGGCTTCCGGGCCGAAGCGACCTGGGAGCATCGCAACCTGTTCCCCCCGGAGGGCGGGCTGATGGTCAACGCCATCGCCGGCACCCAGGAACAGCTGCTTCGGGTCCGGCTTCGCCGCAACAACTGGAAGAAGCGCGACCGGAGCATCTTCGTCCAGGCCGAGGCCGGCCGGCGCGACCTGCCCGCGTTCAAAGGCTATACCGTCCGGCTGAACGGGCTGGTCGCTCGCGAATCCACTCCGATCTGGCACAAGGTCTGGACCTATGCGCTCGGAGCGGAGGTGATCGCGACCAACGAGGCCCAGACCGGCTTCCCGCGTCTCTCGATCGCCGACGCCTTCTTCCTCGCGGGGGTCAGCGGCCAGGTCGGCTACGACCGCTCCGACAGCCTGCTCGACCCGACCAAAGGCTTCCGGCTCAAGGCCTTCGTCAATCCGGAGACGTCGCTTCGCGAGCCCGGCCAGCCCTATATCCGCAACATTCTCGACGGCAGCGTCTATTATCCGGCGGCGGAGAATATCGTCGTCGCCGGCCGCGCCCGGGTGGGCTCGATCTACGGCGCCCGGCTCAACGAGCTGGCGCCGTCGCGGCGGCTCTATGCGGGCGGGGGCGGATCGGTCCGGGGCTTCGGCTTCCAGGAGCTGGGGCCCAAGGTCGAGGTGGCGAACCCCGATTTCGATCCGACCGATCCCGACGAGAAGGACGATCCGACCCTCTTCATCCCGACCGGCGGGCGCAGCCTCGTCGAGTTCGCGGTCGAGGCCCGCTACCGCTTCGGCAATTACGGAGTGGTCGGCTTCGTCGACGCCGGCCAGGTCTATGAGAGCCAGTCTCCGCGGCTGAACGACATGCGCTTCGGAATCGGGGTCGGCGGCCGGCTCTACACCAATTTCGGACCCCTTCGCGCCGACGTCGCGATCCCGCTCGGCCGCCGCCCCGGCGAATCGAAATTCGCGGTCTACGTCTCCATCGGGCAGGCCTTCTAGATGGCGACCGCGGCCGATCCCGCCCCCCGGTCGTACCGAGGCCGGCAGCGCGCCCGAGCCGCCGCCAAATGGACGGGGATCGGCCTGATCGGCCTCGTCGTCGCCATCCTCCTCTTCTTCGTCTGGCTGAACTCGTCGCTCGGCCACCGCTTCGTGGTGAAGCAGATCAACCAGCTCGAGATCGCGTCCGGGCTCGACATCGATGTCGGCCGGATCGAGGGCTCGCTGTTCGGCGAGCTCACGCTCCACGATCTGACCCTGAAGGACCCCAAGGGGACGTTCTTCGTCGCTCCGCAAGCGACCCTGGACTGGAGGCCGCTCGCTTATTTCCGCGACCATATCGACATCAAGCGGCTCGAAATCCCCCGGGCCCGGCTCTACCGCCTGCCCGAGCTCAAGCCGGGCGATCCCGACGCCCCCCTTCTCCCCGACATCAATGTCGACATCGGCCAGATCAAGGTCGAGCGGCTTCTGATCGACCCCAATGTCACCGGCTATCGCCACCTGCTGAGCCTCGCCGGAAGCGCCCGGATCGACGACGGTCGGGCCCAGGTGGCTCTGGACGCCAATGCCATCGCGGGCCCCGATCTCCCCGGCGGCGACAAGCTCGCCCTGCGGATCGACGCCGTTCCCGAGGCGAACCGGCTTGCGCTGGGAGTGCGGGTCGAGGCGCCCGCCGACGGCTTCGTCGCCAAGCTGACCGGAATCGACCAGCCGCTGGTCGCGACCGTCGGCGGCAACGGCAGCTGGACCAACTGGCGCGGCCGGGCGAAAGCCGTTCTCGGCGGCAGGGAGTTCGCCAATCTCGCCGTCGCCGCGAAGGACGGCACCTTCACCGTCTCCGGGCCGATGAACCCGGGCCTGCTGATGGCGGCGGGAATCCCCAAGACGCTTCTGTCGCCCCAGATCCAGGTCAATCTGACCACCAGCCTCGACCAGCGCCGGGCCGATACGCGCCTCAGCCTGACCTCGCCGGCGATCGCGGTCGTCGGCGAGGGAATGCTCGACCTCGGCCGAAGCCAGTTCCAGGATTTCAAGGTCGCCGCGCGCCTCCCGCGCCCCGAAATCCTCGGCCCCAATATCGACGGCACCGACTTGCGGGTGGCGATGGTCCTGAACGGCGCCTTCCGGACGCCCTTCGTCGCCTACGATCTTCAGGCCCGAACCCTGAGCTTCAACGAGACGACGATCGAGCTCCTCCGCGCGCGCGGCCGGGCCAAGGTCGACACCGACCGGATCAGCATCCCCATACAGGCGCGCGCGCGCAGGATCAGCGGCCTCGACCCCTCCCTCGGGAGCCTGCTCACCAATGTCGGGGTGAACGGGACGATCAACATCAGCGGTACCCGCCTGGTCTCCGACAACCTCAAGATCCGGTCCGACAGGCTCAACGCCACGATCGTCCTCGCCGCCGATCTCGCCAGGGGCCAGTATCGCGCCGGGATCCAGGGCACGGTGAACAATTATCTGATCGAGGGGATCGGCCTGCTCGACCTCACCACGGACATGGACGTGTTCACCGCCGGGAGCGGCTTCGGCCTCCAGGGCCGGGTCTCGGTCCGGACCCGGCGGATCGACAATCCGACCGCGGCGGGCGTGCTCGAAGGCAATGCCACCGCTTCGGCGAACGTGACGATGTCTCCCGCCGGGGTGATCACCCTCGGCAATGTCCGGCTGAGCTCGCCCGGGCTCAACATAATTTCGGGAAGCGGGACGATCTGGCCCGACGGCCGGATCGACATCCGGGCCGCCGGAGTTTCCCGGGCCTATGGGGCGCTCGCGGTCGTGGTGACCGGAACCGCGACCAGCCCGCGGATCGAGCTCAAGGCGGCCGCTCCGAATTTCGGGATCGGACTTCGCGACGTCACCGCCACCGTTCGCGCCGTGGCGGGCGGCTATGCGATCAACGCGACGGGCCAGTCGGCTTACGGGCCGTTCGAAGCCGACGTCACCATCCTCTCCGGGCGCGGGCCGATGACCGTCGAGGTTCGCCGCCTGCTCTTCGCCGGGATGACCTTCACGGGCCGGGTCGTCCGGACCCCGGCGGGGCCGTTCGTCGGGACCCTGGCGATGACCGGCCAGGGCCTCGACGGCACGATCCGGCTCGGCGCCGTCGGCGGCTACCAGAGCGCCGAGATCCATGCGACCGCCAACGGCGCCCGGATCCCCGGCGAGACTCCGATCCTGATCCAGCGCGGGGTGATCCGGGCCAGCGTCGTCCTCTATCCGGACGCGCCGCACATCGTCGGCGACGCCCAGCTCGCCGGCGTACGCTCCGACGCTTTCTTCCTCGCCCGCGCCCGCGCCAGGATCGACTATCGCGGCGGCAACGGCGCCGCCCAGGTCTTCGCCGAGGGCACCAGCGGAATGCCGTTCCGCGTGGCCGTCAACGCGGCCCTGTCGCCGAACCTGATCCGCGCCGCTGCGCAGGGCCAGGTGCGCAACATCCCCTTCCGGCTCGCCCGCCCGGCGCAGGTCAGCAAGGTCGCCGGCGGCTGGCAGCTGGCGCCGACCGAGCTCGTCCTGCCGCAGGGCAACGTCCTGCTCGCCGGCCGCTACGGCGAAGCCGGAATGGTGGTCCAGTCGCGACTCACGGATTTCGACATCTCGATCCTGAACCTCTTCTCGCCGGGCATCGGCCTCGGCGGCCGGGCGACCGGAAGCATCGACTTCGCCCAGGTCGGAGGCGATTCCTTCCCGCGAGCCGACGCCCGACTCACCATCGCCGGATTCACCCGGTCCGGGATCGCGGTGCGCTCGCCGCCGGTCGACCTGGCCCTGGCCGGGCAGCTTCGACCCGAAGGCGGCAACCTCGCCGCGGTGATCCGCCGCGATTCCGCGGTCATCGGCCGAGCCCAGTTTCGGCTTCAGCCGGTCGGCCCGGGCGCGGGCGGCTGGACCGAGCGGCTGCTCGCCGCGCCGCTCGCCGGAGGCATTCGCTACAACGGCCCGGCCGAGGTGCTGTGGTCCTTGAGCGGAGTCTCCGACATGCAGCTCTCCGGCCCGATCGGGATCGCCGCCGACGTCTCCGGCCGGGTGCAGAACCCGCAGCTCACCGGAATCGTCCGCGCCAACAATTTGGCCTTCGTCCACGAAACCTACGGGACGAGGATCAGCCAGCTCGCCCTCCAGGGCCGGTTCACCAGCTCGGAGCTTCAGATCGCCCAGCTCTCGGGGCGTGCGGGATCCGGCACGGTTACCGGCACCGGGACCGTCGGCTTCGCCGCCGCATCGGGATATCCGATGGACATCCGCCTCAAGCTCAACCAGGCGCAGCTCGCCCGAAGCGACTCGATCGGCGCGACCCTGAGCGGCGACGTCGCCATCACCAACAGCCGCGCCAACGGAGCCCTGATCTCGGGCGACCTGGCTCTGCCCCAGCTGCGCTACCAGATCATCCGCCAGGGCGCCGCCCAGGTGGTCGAACTCGCCGGGGTCCGCCGCAAGGGCGAGCCGCTGCCGAGCGTCGAGAATGCCGCCCGGCAGGCCGACGCCGCTCCGAGCATCTGGAAGCTCGACCTGCGCCTGCGCGCCGACAACCAGCTGTTCATCGCCGGAATGGGCCTCGAATCCGAATGGAGCGCGGACCTGCGGGTCCAGGGCACGACCGCGACTCCGTCCATCCTCGGCGAAGCGGACCTGATCCGCGGCACCTACAGCTTCTCGGGCCAGCGCTTCGACGTCACCCGCGGCCACATCGCCTTCACCGGCGCGCGCCCGCCCAATCCGCGGATCGACATCGTCGCGAGCGCCGACATCAAGGACGTCACGGTCAACATCAACGTCTCGGGAAGCGCCACCAACCCGCAGATCGCCTTCACCTCGGATCCGGGCCTGCCTCAGGACGAGATCATGGCCCGAATCCTGTTCGGCGGATCGGTGAACGAGATTTCGGCGCTTCAGGCGGTACAGCTCGCCACGTCGATCAACTCGCTGCGCGGCGGCGGCGGCGGCCTGAACCCGCTCGGCAAGCTTCGCTCCTCGACCGGGCTCGACCGCCTTCGGATCCTCGGCGCCGACGACACGACCGGCCGGGGCACCGCCGTCGCCGCCGGCTTCTACGTCTCCAACGACGTCTATCTGGAGATCATCACCGACGCCCGCGGCTTCACCGCCACCCAGATCGAGATCGCCCTCTCCAAGGCGCTGAGCATTCTCTCCCAGGTCGGCACCTCGGGCGGCGGCAACAACGTCAATCTGAGATACCGGAAGCAATATTGAGGGATGATCCTCCCTGTCCGCGAAGCGGATGGGGAGGGGGACCACCCGAAGGGTGGTGGAGGGGTAGCTGACGCAGGCCAACGCCGTCTCGCGCCGGA
>JBAWCC010000240.1:0-8970 GCA_049590095.1 Allosphingosinicella sp.
CATGGTGGAGGGGCCGCTTCGGCCGAAGCCGAAGCGGAGAAAGGCATGGCGGAGATGAGCGAGAAATTCCGCGAGAAGGGCGGCGAGATTTACCTCCCTGCAGTGGAGTAATATGCATGGCCATATCAATGCTTGAGACTGAGTTTGATGCTGCCATGATGGGCATCTATGTCCGCGCTAAGGCAGAAGCGGGTTACACCGCGTCCATCTTCCACAGAATGCTAAGCGAGAAGCGTGAAATCCAGACGGCCAAGCAGCTGATCAACGACATCAATGTTTCCCAAGGATACACTGCGCTTTGGGAGCGAGGCCGCCTTGATCTAACAGTCGAAGCGATTGTGACTGATAATCCGAAGTGGCACTCGCTTTTCAGCGAAGGGGAGCTATCTCGCGCCCATCAGAGGCTGATCCAATACGGCTATTAGGCAGCCGGTAACACGTGAAAAGTTGTAGACGGAAGATTATCGTCCACTCGACCTAGATAAGATGGGGCGGTAAGTCAGCCTCTTTGGGCCAATACCCTTTGCCTTCGATGTGATTGAATTTGCCCGACCGCCAGATGTTCGTTCCTAAGACTTTCCTCGGGTCAGTTCCCGGGATCCGATACCCAAGGCGCTCGAGGTGATCGACAAGCTCCGATCGAGTTAACGGTCTGCCTTCCTTGAGAATGATACGACGTACTTCCTCGAGAAGAGCAACCAACTCCTCGGACTTTTGAGCTCGACGAGAAGCCCCGTGCCACAGGTGGAGCTGTTCCGCGTGCGGGTTTTCGTCTTGCAGCACCCGCAGGCGACGATAGCCGTCAATCAGCCGCTGGAGCGTTTCCAGTTCAAACTGGAGTTCCCTCCGCCGGCGAAGAGCCTTTTCAAGGAGCACCTTCACCGTCTCATCGGCCATGAGCCACTTTCCCCGGAGATTCCACAGGTCCGTCCACAACGAACTAGCACACTGGAGGAAATAATCCACTCTCAGGCCTTCCGTGTTCGGGCCTGAGCGTCTATGTAGGACTGCTGTGATGAGCACGACTCGCGGCCCATAAGGCGGAGCCGGGTTCGACACAAAAAATGGGGGGGCCAGCCTTGCGGCCAACCCCCCCAGCAAGCTGAACGACGGTGCGTGCAGGCCTGCCTTGGACCTTCTCGCTCGCATGCTTCGTCGCTCTGGTCAACCTGAAGTCTTCGGATTTCGGGTGCGTGGAGTTGCGGCGATATGAAGGAGTTGTGGAAATTCGATGCTCCAGTCTCTGCGAGACTGAAGGCCATCGGTGAAGCGCTCGACGCCGGACAACAGGCACTCGTCTTTAATGAAGGCTTCGTCGGTATCAACGGCGAACACGAAAGCGAGGTGATTTTAGATGTCCCACAAGGACAAGCATCAAGACCCTCAGCCCGATCGCGGGCGAGACAACGAGCATCGTCCAGACCACGGAGGAGGGCGCCCGGTCAACCCGAGCCCTTCCGCTCCCGTGCCATTGAGGACGCTCACGGAGCTGGATTTCGGCTTCTAACGCAACACTACGGAGCATTGAGCTTCGAAGACAAGAATGGCTTGTGGGCCGCTGTCAGAACCATGCCACTTGGTTCGGGCGGCCCGCAGGCTCATCTGCTTGTCGCCGCTCCAATAGATAAAGCGATTACCCCGCGCGCTTGGGCATTCAATGCCGTCGGTCCCCAAGCCGAATTATTTCCGCTTAAGCACACCAATTTCCCAGATGCATCGCTTTGCGCGTTCACGAAGTCCAGTGGTGCTTGGACCGCGGCCGACGGACTTCTTGCATTAATGGACCACTATTCGCTCTGGGTAGCGAAGAGCTGGCATCGGAAACTCTTCGGATGGTGGCCGGGTGAACAAGTGGGTGCCTGTGCCCTTTACCGCCGCAGGGAGTTCGTGGCGAGAGACTTGTGCGGATGCGAGTCCGGGGAGCGCTATGGCAACTGTCATCAAGCCGCTGATTTGTTAGTGCCGGAACAGGTGGCACGACGCCAGTTTCGCCTGCTCTTCGGCACTGAATATGATGATAGGCAAGCGCCCGCCGCAGTTATTGAAGCGGCTCGTACATCATGGAAGATGCTGCCGGACATGTCGTTTACTTTCGCTTGTCGTTCTCCTCCTGACGAACCTGTGATCCCCCTGATTTAGTCCTTCCGAAATCTCGGTGTCGTCTCCGATCACCCCTCCCGCAGAATCCCCTCCATCCGCTTTCCCCGCGCCAGCTCGTCCACCAGCTTGTCGAGATAGCGGATTTCCCGCATCAGCGGCTCCTCGACATTTTCGACCCGCACGCCGCAGACCACGCCCGTGATCGTCTCCCTCGCCGGGTTCATCCGCGGCGCCCTGGCGAAGAAGGTTTCGAAATCCGTCCCCGCTTCCAGCTCGGCCGCCAGCGCCTCCGCCCCGTAGCCGGTGAGCCAGGCGATGATCTCGTCGACCTCCGCCTTCGTCCGCCCCTTCTTCTCCGCCTTGGCGACATAGTGCGGGTACACGCTGGCGAAGCTGGTCGTGTGGATTCGGTGCTTCGTCATCGGCCTCGGGTCTCCTTCCATTCGCCGGAACGGCTCGGCCTCAAAGATGCCGCCGTTCGTCCATCGCCTTGTGAAGGATGCGGATGATTAGGATCGTCTCGCCGGCGGCCTCATAGAAGATGCGGTGCTGCCGGCATCCCAGCGACCTCGTCGGCGGTCGCACCGCCGGATGCACCGAGCCTATTTCCGGGAAGTCGACGATCCGCCGGAACGCGCTTTCCACCGCATCGAGATAGGCGACGGCGCGCTCCACTCCGAACTCCGCCACGCTATAGTCGCGAATGTCGTCGAGATCGGCCTGGGCCTTGCGGCTCAGCTCAAGCCGCATCCTTGCTCCCGCCGCTGAGGCTCGAGCGAAGCTCCGCCAGATAGTCGAAGGGATCGCGGTCGCTCACCCCCGATGCCCGCCCCTCGTCGATCGCCGCCTGGAGGCGCCTCAGTCTCTCCTCCTGCTCCTGGTCGCGGCGGACGAGGTCGCGGATATAGTCGCTGGTGCTGCTGTAGCGCCCCTCGGCGACGCGCTGCTCCGCCCAGCCCTTGAGCTTCTCCGGGATCGAGACGTTCATCTGTGCCATGTCGGCGTTATACGATTTTGCGCTAAGTCTGCCAATGCCTCAATAATGATACCGGCACGACAACAGCTCGAGTGCCTGTGCCTCGCCCTTCCCAGTCACCCGGTACACCAGCCGATGCTCGCCCGTGATCCGGCGCGACCACCAGCCGCTGAGGTGCTGCCTGAGGGGCTCCGGCTTGCCGGTGCCCCGGAACGGATCGCGCAGGCACTCGCCGATCAGGGCGTTGATTCGCCCGACAATCTTCGCGTCTTCCGACTGCCAGGCGACATATTCCGCCCAAGCCTCGCGATCGAAGGCCAGTTTCACGATTGGATCAGCTCGTGCTCCTCGCCTTCGCCGGCATCGAGCCGCGCGATACCCTCCAGCAGCCGCTTCGCGTTGGCGGGGGAGGCGAGCAGGTGCAGGGTTTCCTGAAGCCCCTCCCACTCGCTTTCGGCGACCAGCACCACATTCTCCTGGCCGCGGGCGCGCTTTACCACCACCGGCGCCCGATCCGCGCAGGCGCGGTCCATCACCGCCTTGAGGTTGGCCCGGGCTTCGGAGAAAGTGACGATGTGCATGGCGCTAATGTACGACACTTTGTACAAACCCTCAAGGCAGGGAGCGGCGGTGAGAACGGCGGCAAATATACGATTACGCGAATTGGGAGGCAAGAAGTTTCGCTAAACGCGGAGTAGGGGCCGCGACAGGCTTCGGTGTCATGGCTGAACTCACCCCTCCCGCAATATCTTCTCCATCCTCTTCCCCCGCGCCAGCTCGTCGACCAGCTTGTCGAGATAGCGTATCTCCCGCATCAGCGGCTCCTCGACATTCTCGACCCGCACCCCGCACACCACGCCCGTGATCGACCCCCTCGCCGGGTTCATCCTCGGCGCCCTGGCGAAGAAGCTTTCGAAATCCGCCCCCGCTTCCAGCTCGGCCTCCAGCGCCTCCGCCCCGTAGCCGGTCAGCCAGGCGATGATCTCGTCGACCTCCGCCTTCGTCCGCCCCTTCTTCTCCGCCTTGGCGACGTAGTGCGGGTACACGCTAGCGAAACTGGTCGTGTAGATTCGGTGCCTGGCCATGTCCGCCCCCTTCGAATGGTTCGCGATCGGTCCATTCTAACCGCGGACTCGGGACAGGGACAGTGCCGCCTTGCGTCCATGTTCTTTTTATGTTCTAATTCCGTCATGGCCGAATCGTCGCCCCGCCGCCGGGTTCCCGCGTTTACGCCGGTCCCTCTGCGCTATCGCCGCGACGGCTGGACTCCCGGACGGCAGACGGATTTCCTCGGCCGTCTCGCCGAGACCGGATGCATCTCGGCTGCGGCCCGCCATGTCGGAATGACCCGCGAAAGCGCCTATCGCCTGCGCGATAAGGCCGGCGCCGGGAGCTTCGCGGCCGCCTGGGACTCGATCCTCGCCCACCGCCCTCCCGCCCCGATGTCCACACATGAGCTGCTCCGGCACCGGAGCCGGTACGGCACCTTGAAGCCCGCCATGCTCGGCGGCAGGCATGTCGCAACCCGCCATTCCCCTGACAATGATGCCGTCCTCAAGCTCTACCGGGCGGAGATGCGCCGCCGCACCCTTCGGAACAGGGGCTAAGGTCACAGTGAAATAAATGGGCGAACCGAGCGCAAGTCGTGACCTTCGGAAGGACCGCCGGCTTTCCTGCCGCTCGCGGGCCTGGGAGACGGACGCGCCGCGACCACGCTCCGGCCGGCCCTCGACGCCGCCGCAATCTCTCGCAAAAAAGATGGAGAATCCGACGAATCCGGGCGTTGTTCCGGGGAAGGAGAGAGTGAAATGGCCAAGAATACCGGCGAAGGCTATCGAATCGGGTCGGTCGACAACCGCACCCAGGTCCAGAATCCGGTCACCGGCGACTGGACCAAGAGGGACCGCGATCCGGACAGCGACAAGGCCGGCGAGTTCATGGACGTCAAGTCCGACGGGACTCCGTTCAAGGGCGTCGCGAAGGAGCCGGACGGGCGCCGCAGCCGCTGACGCCTCGGCCTCGGCGCGTTCCATGACTTGGTACTTTCGCCCCCAGCCTAATAGGACGGGCGCATGACTTACGCCGCCGACGCCGCTCCGCCCTTCTACCACGGCACCCGCGCCGATCTGGCGCCGGGCGACTTGCTCGCCCCGGGCTTCGCTTCCAACTATGGGCCGCGCAAGCTGTCCTGGGTCTACTTCGGCGCCACTCTTGAAGCGGCGATCTGGGGCGCCGAGCTGGCGCTCGGAGAGGGGCGGGAGCGGATCTACGTCGTCGAACCCACGGGTGAGTTCGAGGACGATCCCAACCTCACCGACAAGAAATTCCCCGGCAACCCGACCTGCTCCTACCGCTCGCGCTCACCGCTCCGGGTGACCGGGGAAGTCGCCGAATGGCAGGGCCACCCGCCCGAGCAACGCCAGGCGATGAAGGATGGAATCGCCCGGCTGAAGGCGCAGGGCATCGAGGCGATCGACTGACTTCGTTCCCGAGGAGCATCGGGCTGGCTTGCATTCCTCCGGCTCTTTGCCTCTGATGACGGCCGGAGGAAGACGAAATGCTTGACGGCCTCGCAGCAATTTCCACCGCCATTTCGGTTCTGGTCGCAGCGGGAACATGGCTGGCTACCCACCTGTGGGACAAGCGACAGGCGAAGATCGCGCACACAGCAAACCTTATCTCCAACTTCTCAACAAGCGACGGCCTGTCCGAGGCGGATTATTACGTCACGAAGATTGTCAACGAAGGGAAACCCGTCCGGAGCGAGGAACTGAACGAACGCCAGGAACGGCACATCGTCAGCATTCTGAACTATTATGAATATGTCTGTGACATGTGTGCTGCAGACCTCGTCGACAAACGGACGGTCATCAACCTTCGCGGCAAGCTGATGACGCGCACCTGGGGCATGTGCAGCACTTACGTGGCGGAAACGCGCTCCGCGCAACGCCGCGTGGTCTATGCGGAACTTGAACGGTTCGTCGCCTCGCTGCCCGCGGAAGGCGCGTTCGGCCCCGTCTGGCGCGAAGCTGACGCGGGGTCTGATACGCCCCCCGTCGCCACGCCCGCAAAATCCCGAAATCACCCGTCCGGGCGATAGCTTTCGCCCCGCCGCCCGCGCACGATCGCCGTTTCGACCCCGCCAGGAGACCCGCCATGCCGCTCGCTTATGCCCGCCCCGTCGCGATGATCACGACGAAGGACCGCAAGGCCGCGGAGCCCTTCTACGCCGACGCGCTCGGCCTCCCGCGCAAGGGCGACGACGGCTTCGCCGCCCTGTTCGACCTCGCGGGGATCACGCTCCGGCTGACCGAGGTTCCAGGCTATGCCGCCCCGCCCCATCCGGTGCTCGGCTGGGAAGTGCCCGACATGGAGGCCGCGGTGGCGACGCTGACGGCCAGGGGCGTAACGATGACCGTGTATGAAGGGCTCGGGCAGGACGAAAAGGGGATCTGGACCGCTCCCGACGGCAGCTGCAAGGTCGCCTTCTTCAACGATCCCGACGGCAACGGCCTCAGCCTGACCCAGATTCTGTAGGGCTTGGTTTCCAGCCCTACATCTTCTCGCCGGGAAGCGCGCTCGCCTGCGTCACCCAGTCTGCGGGCAGCGCCTCGTCGAACCTGTCGTCCTCGTGGATATGGAAATAGCGCACCGCCTCCTATTTGGATTCGACCGGCGGCGGCGGGCTCAGCGACGCGCCGCGGAAGAAGGTCAGCTTCACATATTTCGCGAAGCAGTGACAGCTGAGGAACCAGCCCTCCACCCGACCATGCCGATTCAATTACGGCCTTCCGTCCTCACCCTTCCCGCTCGCCGACCGGCCCGGCGACCGCTAGACTCCCGCAATGGACCGCGAGTATTGTTTCCGCCCCGCCTCTCCGGCCGACCTGCCCCTCCTTCGCGATTGGCGGCGACGGTCGCACTGGGTGGAATATTGGGGGCCTGCGGACGAGGACGAAGGCTTTTTCGAGGAAGCGATGGCTGATCCGCATACCCGCGCCTGGATCGTAGAGCTGGACGGCCGCGCGTTCGCCTACGCGCAGGATTACGACCCCCACGCCTGGCCCGGCCATCATTTCCGGCACCTCCCGCGCGGCGCCCGCGGAGTCGATCAGTCGATCGGCGATCCGGACCTCGTCGGCCGCGGCCATGGAAGTGCTTTCGTCTCCCGGCACGTCGAGCGTTTGTTCGCCGAAGGGGCCCCCGCGGTCGGCACCGATCCCGATCCCGACAACAAGCGGGCGATCCGCGCTTACGAGAAAGCCGGTTTCGAGGTGCGCGGAGGTCCGGTCCACACGCCGTGGGGCCGCTGCCTGCTGATGGAGCGATGGCGCGAGGTTCGTCCGGCGGATGGATCTCGTGCGGTTCGCCCACCAAGGTCCCCGGGCCTCCCCTCTGTAACAATCGCAACCGCTTTGCCCGCGCCGCGACATCCGGGAGGCACAGGCCGCGTCCAGATTCGGCCTCTTGCGCGGCCCCGGCCGCAGCCCCCGATAGCACCGGAAGGAAAGCGGCCATGAACCCGAACAAGGCGCTGTGGGAGAAAGGCGATTTCACCCGGATCGCCGGGTCGATGCGGGAGAGCGGCGAGGCGCTGGTCGCATCGCTCGGGATACGCCCCGGCCTCCTCATGCTCGACCTCGGCTGCGGCGACGGCACCACCGCGCTTCCCGCCGCCCGCGCCGGCGCCGAAGTGCTCGGGGTGGACATCGCCGCCAATCTCGTCGCCGCCGGCCGGGCCCGAGCGGCGGCGGCCGGCCTCGACAATCTGAGTTTCGAGGAAGGCGACGCCTCCGACCTCAACGGCATCGCCGACGGCCGTTTCGATCTCGTCCTCAGCATGTTCGGAGCGATGTTCGCGCCGCGGCCCCTCGACGTGGCGCGCGAGATGGTCCGGGTGACCCGGCCGGGCGGGCGGATCGTTATGGGCAATTGGATTCCGGGCGATCCCACCCTCGTCGCCCGGATATTGAAGATCAGCGCCGCTTTCACCCCGCCTCCGCCCGAAGGCTTCGTCAGCCCCGTCGCCTGGGGCGTCGAGGAGACCGTTCGCGAGCGCTTCGCCGAGGCCGGAATCGCTCCCGGGAGCATCGCCTTCGAGCGTTCGACCTGGCGGTTCCGCCATTCCGGCCCGGCGGGCGATCTGCTCGGCATTTTCCGCCATTATTACGGTCCGACCATGAACGCCTTCGAGGCCGCCGCGAAGGAGGGACGGGAAGAGGAGCTTCAGGCGGAGCTCGCCGGCCTGTTCGAGGCGCAGAACCAGGCGGGCCCCGAGCGGACCGAGATTCCGGCCACCTATCTCAAGGTGACGGTGACCAAGGCCTGATCGGGCCGGTCTTGACGCCGCGGCGGGACAATGGGACCTCGGGCTCGGGAGAATAAGCCGACATGCGCATGATGGGACTGATCGCCGCCACATCGACCTTGCTCGCCGCCTGCGGAAGCCGCGACCCCGGCCCGGCGGGCGCGCCGGCGAACGAAAGCCTGGCCGCGGCCGAAGCTCAAGCCCCCGCCCCCGGGGCCGAATCGTCCGCTGCCGTTGCCGAAGCGGGGGCGGGCGAGAAGGGCGAGGCTCGGCGCTGGGACCTGCAGTCGAGCGGGGAGGGCGTCGCTCTGGCGCTGATGACGGGCGACGGCGCCGCGATCCGCTTCTTCTGCCCGGCGGGCGGGAAAAACCTGCTGGTCAACGTCCCGGGCTTCAAGGCGATCGGGAGCGAGGAGCGGCTGTCCTTCGGCGGCGGAGGCGACTCTTCCGCGCTCGTGGCCGATACGAGAGGCGACCGGCAGCGCGGTGGAGTCAGCGGCACCGGTGCGGTGCCGGGCGATCTCGCCGACCTGATCGACGGACCCGTCTCCGCCAGCTACGGCGCTCAGCGCAGCGGCCCCCACCC
>JBAWCC010000241.1:0-6932 GCA_049590095.1 Allosphingosinicella sp.
GCCCGGCGACGATTTGCCGATACCGGCGCTCCTGACCCCGCTCACCGCGACGCTCGTCCACTCGGGCTTCGTCCACCTGCTTTTCAACCTGATCATCCTTCTCTTCTGCGGAAGATCGGTCGAGCGGGTTGTGGGCGGGCAGGGGATCGTCATTCTCTATCTGGTCGGCGCCTATGCCGCGGCCGCGGCTCAATATGCGGTGGGCCCGGCCGAGATGGTTCCGATGGTCGGAGCGAGCGGCGCCATCTCCGCGGTGCTCGGCGCCTTCGCCCTGCTCTTCGGCCGCAACAAGGTGAAGGTCGCCAGTCCCGGACTCGCCTCGCTGCTCCACGCTTTGTGGCTCGCCGCCGCCTGGATCGGGCTGCAGCTCATGATCGGGCTGACCTTCGAGACGACCGGCCTCAGGATCGCAATCGCCGCTCATATCGGCGGCTTCCTCGTCGGGCTGGCACTGGCCAGGCCGTTGCTCCTGCTCAGGTGGCGGGGGGCCTGACCTCTTCCTCCCCGCGCTCGGCGACACGGTCCCCGCGAAGAGTCCGGATCAGGCCCATCGCGAGCAGCACCGCCGCGGAAGCGTAGGACGCCCACAGCCACAGCCGCGCCGGATCGGGACCCCAGCCGGGCCAGAGCAAGGCCAAAGTCGCGACTGCCCAGAAGAGAGCGACGATCCGAAGCCAGGGCTGGAAGTCACTCACCCGGAAGGGATGGACGAAACGGATCGGGGCAAAGCTCGATATGGCGAGGATCGCGACGACGGCCGCGCCGATCGCGGCTCCGGGCTGGGCCACGAAGAGATAGAGTGCGACGACGTTCCACAACGCCGGGAAGCCTCGGAAATAATTGTCCGGAGTCTTCATGTCGCGGCGGACGAAGACGTAGACGGAGGAGAGCAGGATCGCCGCGGCAAGGGGGAGCGAAAGGGCTTCCGGCACCAGCCCCGCCCGCACGATGAAGATCGCGGGGACGAAAACGTAGTTCAGATAATCGACGATCAGGTCGAAGGCTTCGCCGTCGATCCGGGCCACATGCTCCTTGACCCGAGCCCACCGGGCCAGGGTTCCGTCGACTCCGTCCACGGCGAGCGCGGCGAGAAGCCAGATCAGGGCGAGCCGCCATTCGTCCCGGGCGATCGCCTCCAGCGCCAGGAAGGCCAGGACCACCCCGCTCGCAGTAAACAGATGGACGAGCCAGGCGGCGGCGATCCGCATCAGGCTTTGCTGGGGCAGGGTTCAGGCACGAAAGATCGAACCCGGATCGAAGGAGGACGTTCCAAATCCTCCCTGCCGCGAAGCGGTGGGGAGGGGGACCATGCGAAGCATGGTGGAGGGGTAGATGGCGCCGTGTCCCGAGGATCCGGCGCTAAAGTTCAGAGGCGGAGCCAATTACCCCTCCACCACTTCGTGTGGTCCCCCTCCCCATGCTTCGCATGGGGAGGATTATTCTTTCAGCTCCGGCTCCAGCAATCGGTGGAGGTGGACGACGACATATTTCATCTCGGCGTCGTCGACCGTTCGCTGGGCGTTGCCGCGCCAGGCCTCGAGGGCGCTCGAATAATCGGGAAAGAGGCCGACGAGGTCGACCGTGTCGAGATCGAAGTCGAGGCCCTGCGGGTCCGTGACCCGGCCTCCGAAGACGAGGTGCATCTTGCTCATAAAAGCTGTGAAGCGGCGGCGCACCGGGAGCCGGAAGCTCCCGGTGCGCTTCGGCCTCAATCCTCGGTGCCGCGGCGGGCGGCCGCGTCGGCGGCGGCGCCCGCCGAGCTCTTGACGGCGCCGACGGCGCGGTCGGTGAAGGCGTTGAGCTTGCTCTGAAGGCCGTCGCGGTTGAGTCCGAGCTCGTCGAGTTGACCCCTGCCGGCTTCCTTCGCTGCATTGGCGGCCTCGCGGGCGCTGTCGTTGATCTTGCGGCCGACGGTGCCGAGCAGCTCGTCCTCGCGGCTGGTGCGCGGCAGCAAGGCGGCGACGATCGCTCCGACGGCCAGCCCGCCGACGACGGCCGCGACGGGGCTGGACTCGATGCCTTGGCTGGTCTTGCGGCCGGCCGTCTCATAGGCGCTTCCGGCCCGCTCGCGGGCGGCCGCATAAGCGGAAGACGTCTTCTCACGGGCGGATTCGAACGCCTGGCGGGCGGCGGCCGAGCGGCCGCCGTCATTGCCGTCGGCACCGGCGCCCTTGTTGCTGGCCGAGGCCGAAGCCGGCCGATCGTCGGTGGTACTGGTCATACAATCGCTCCTTCACTGGTCCTGGCGGCGATGGGGGCCGTCAGGTCGTAATTTTCGTCACCTTCGTCCACCCGGACGGTAACCAGGTCCTCGTCCCCGCTCCTGCCCGCGAAGACCCGGGACACGGCCGATTTGAGCGGCGCCCTGGCGAGGAAAAGGGTGAATGCGGCGAGCGCCGCCGCCACCGGGACGGGCCGCGCCCTGACCGCCTCGACGGCGTCGTCGGCGATCTCGCCGCTCTTGTCCTTGACCCCGGCCCAGGCGTTGGAAGCGATCGTCCCGGGCTTCAGCCTCTGCTGAAGCTCGGCCGCGGTCGCCGCGAGGCGGAGCCGGGCCCGTTCCGCCTCCTGCTTGGCCATGGTCAGCTCGCCCGCGCTCATGCCAGCTTCTCCCCGGCTTTCAGCGCCGCCTGCTCCTCGGCATCGCCGCCGAGCGCGCCGAGCTTGGCGGCCCCGTAGCGAACGAGGAAGAAGGCGATGGCGAGCACCACGACGGTCACGATCAGCCCGCCCAGCGCCGGCCCGACGTGGAGCGCGAGCTCCAGCGACAGGCCGATGAGCAGCACGCTCAGGGTAGCATTGGCGAGCAAGGCCGCGACCACCAGAGCGATCGCTCCGTTGCGGGCACGGTCGACTCGTCGGCGGGCGATGGCCTGGTAGAGCTTCGCTTCCGCCGCGGCGTAGCTTCGCGCGTCGTCGGACAATTGCCCGAACAGCTCGCCGATCGAACGTTCCTGGGGACCTGCGTGCGGATCCAAGACCTAGGCTCCCGTGCCGCCGCTGTTGGTCCGGCGGCCGGCGTCGGTGTTGGAACCCTCATTTTCCTCGGGGAGCCCGGCCTTGACCAGCCTCACCAGGGTGAAGCCGACCACGGCGGCGATTCCGATGGCGAGGCCGGGGCTCTTGCGGACGGCCGAGCGGACGTTGTCGTAAAGCTCGTCGACTTCCTTGCCGCGAAGGCTGTCGGCGAAGCCGGAAACCCCGTCGGCGGCCTTGCGTGCATATTCGCCGTAATTGTTGCCGAGCCGCTCGTCGATCGAGTCGGCGGTGTCGGCGACGACCCGCGAAAGCTCTTCGAGCATGTCGGTGGCGCGGGTCTTGCCGGTGTCGGCGAACTCGCGGACCTTGCCTCCGGCCTGGTCGCGCAGATTGTAGATCTGGCCCTTGATCTGCTCGCCGACCGGGGCGTCGGACGCGAGGCCTCCGGTGCCGGTGCCGGTCTTCGCCGGGACGTCGCCGCCCGTGCCATTCGTCGCTGTCATCTGAGTTTCTCCTGCTGAAGCGGCCGTGCCGCCAGTGCCGTCGCTTCCGGACGCGCCGATGAAGCCGGAGCTGGAGCCTCCGCCAGCCGCCGAGCCGCCGCCGCTTTTGGTTTCCATGGCGCCGTTGATGATGTGGTCGGTGCCTTCGGGAAGCTCGTCGTCGCGAGGAGGCATAAGTCCTTACTCCGTACCTGGTTGCTTTGAGTCGAGAACGGCGAGCCGTGCCTCACGTTCCGCCGCCGGCGACGAAAGTTGCGCCGCCGGCGCCGCGCCGATAAGCCGCGCTCACTTCCAGCCCATATAGTTCAGAACGAGGCCGTAACAATGACCGCGATCCTAGACGTCCATGCCCGCCAGATCCTCGACAGCCGGGGAAATCCGACGGTGGAGGTGGACGTCCTGCTCGAGGACGGCAGCATGGGCCGCGCGGCGGTGCCCTCCGGCGCCTCCACCGGGGCTCATGAAGCGGTGGAGAAGCGCGACGGCGACAGGGACAAATATCTCGGCAAGGGCGTGTGCGACGCGGTCGATTCGGTGCGCGGGGAGATATTCGAGGCGATCACGGGCATGGACGCCGAGGACCAGGGCGAGATCGACGCCCTCCTGATCGATCTCGACGGAACCGAGAACAAGTCGAGGCTCGGCGCCAACGCGATCCTCGGGGTCAGCCTCGCCGTCGCCAAGGCCGCCGCCGACGCTCGCGGGCTGCCGCTCTACCGCTACGTCGGCGGAGTCTCGGCGCAGCTTCTGCCGGTGCCGATGATGAACATATTGAACGGCGGCGCCCATGCCGACAATCCGATCGACTTCCAGGAATTCATGGTGATGCCGGTCGGTGCGGCGTCCCTCTCCGAAGCCGTCCGCTGCGGCTCCGAGATATTCCACACGCTCAAGAAGAATCTGCACGACTCGGGTCTTTCGACCGCCGTCGGCGACGAAGGCGGCTTCGCTCCCAACCTCGCTTCCGCTCGCGACGCGCTCGACTTCATCATGAAATCGGTCGAGCAGGCGGGCTACAAGCCGGGCGACGACGTCGTCCTCGCCCTCGACTGCGCCGCAACCGAATATTTCCGCGACGGGGCCTATCATATGGAGGGGGAGGGAACGGTCCTCTCCCCGGCCGAGAATGCCGACTATCTCGCGGCGCTGGCGCGAGACTATCCGATCTCCTCGATCGAGGACGGAATGGCCGAGGACGATCTGGAGGGCTGGAAAGCCCTGACGCAAGCCGTCGGCGGAAGCGTCCAGCTGGTCGGCGACGATCTGTTCGTGACCAACCCGAAGCGCCTCCGGATGGGCATCGACCGGGGCCTCGCCAACTCGATCCTGATCAAGGTCAACCAGATCGGCACTCTTACCGAGACCCTGGAAGCGGTCGAGATGGCGCACCGGGCCGGTTATACATCGGTCATGTCGCACCGCTCGGGCGAGACCGAGGATACGACCATCGCCGACCTGGCCGTCGCCACCAATTGCGGGCAGATCAAGACCGGAAGCCTCGCCCGCTCCGACCGCCTCGCCAAGTACAACCAGCTCATCCGCATCGAGGAGGAACTGGGCTCGATGGCGCGCTATGCGGGGCGGGGGGTGTTCCGCCAGGCTCCGCCCGTCTGACAAATTTTCGCTTATCGGCGCAAAAGGCTTGATTCCATGGCCTTTTGCTGATTCTGTTAAACTTGTCATGCAGACGGTGGGGCGGAACACTTTCGAGACGATCAAGCGGGCGCTGCTTCCGGCGCTCGCGATCCTCATCATCGCCAATTTCCTGGGCTATGCCATCATGGGCGCCAACGGCATTTTGAGCTGGGGCGATTATCGCCGGCAGAAGGCCGAGAAGATCGTCGTGCTCGCCGAATTGAACGCCGAGAAGACCCGACTGGCGCACCGTTCCGCCTTGCTCGACCCGCGCGGCGCCGATCCCGATTATGTCGAGGAAACGGTGAAGCGGGAGCTTGGCGTGGTGCGCCCCGACGAGGTCGTCATCCCGCTCGACTGACGACGCGGTCGTCATCCCGGCACGAGTTGCGCCCCATCGCGTTTGCCGTCATAGAGCCGCCCTTCGAACAGCAGCAGGAACCTCGAGTGGCCAAGGCAGCATCGACCAAGCGCGCCGACAAGGCGGCCTCCTCCGCCCCGCCCTCCATCCCGAACCGAGAACGTCCGCCCGAGCCGAAGCGCCACGAGGCGGCGCGGGACGAGCTTCTCGAATATTACCGCCAGATGCTCCTCATCCGCCGCTTCGAGGAGCGCGCCGGCCAGCTTTACGGGCTCGGACTGATCGGCGGCTTCTGCCATCTCTACATCGGGCAGGAAGCGGTGGCGGTGGGGCTCCAGTCCGCTCTGGAGCCGGGGCGCGACAGCGTCATCACCGGCTATCGCGACCATGGCCACATGCTCGCCTACGGGATCGACCCGCGAGTGATCATGGCCGAGCTGACCGGCCGCGCCGCGGGCATTTCCAAGGGCAAGGGCGGCTCGATGCACATGTTCAGCGTCGAGCATGGATTCTACGGAGGCCACGGCATCGTCGGAGCCCAGGTCAGCCTCGGCACCGGCCTCGGCTTCGCCCACAAATATCGCGACGACAATGGCGTGTGCCTCGCCTATTTCGGCGACGGCGCGGCCAACCAGGGCCAGGTCTACGAAAGCTTCAACATGGCCTCTTTGTGGGACCTGCCGATCATCTACGTGATCGAGAACAACCAATATGCGATGGGCACCAGCGTCAACCGCTCCTCGGCCGAGGACCAGCTCTTCCGCCGCGGCGACAGTTTCCGGATACCCGGCCTCCAGGTCGACGGGATGGACGTGCTGGCCGTGCGCGGCGCAGCGACGGTCGCTCTGGACTGGGTGCGCTCGGGCAAGGGACCGATCCTGCTCGAATTGAAGACCTACCGCTATCGCGGCCACTCCATGTCGGACCCGGCCAAATATCGCTCCCGCGACGAGGTCCAGGCGGTTCGCGAGAAATCCGACCCCATCGAGGCGGTGAAGCGCGAGCTCGCCGCCGCCGGCGTCGGCGAGGACGAGCTCAAGAAGATCGACGTCGAGATCAAGCGGATCGTCACCGAATCCGCCGATTTCGCCGAGCAGTCGCCCGAGCCGGACCCGTCCGAGCTCTATACCGATATCCTGGTCGAGACCTACTGATGCCCGTCGAACTGAAAATGCCCGCTCTCAGCCCCACCATGGAGGAGGGGACGCTCGCCAGGTGGCTCGTGAAGGAGGGCGACGAGGTAAAATCGGGCGACATCCTCGCCGAGATCGAGACCGACAAGGCCACTATGGAGTTCGAGGCGGTCGACGAAGGCACGATCGCCAAGATCCTCGTCGCCGAGGGCACCGACGAAGTGAAGGTGGGGACGGTCATCGCCCTGATCGCCGCCGAAGGCGAAGACTCTAGTCCCTCTCCCTCCAGGGGAGAGGGACAGGCGAGCGGAGCGAGCCAGG
>JBAWCC010000242.1:0-8504 GCA_049590095.1 Allosphingosinicella sp.
GCCATGATCAGCGGGTCCCTTCAGGGAGCATGAACGGCGTCTCCTGGCCCGAGCGGCTTTCACCGCCGGACTGCTGCTGCTGATGGCCGCCGCCCTGACGAGACTGGCCCTCGGACGATTGCTGAAGCTTCCTGTCCGCTTTCTCGAGCAGCTCGTCCTTCTTCTCGATCGCTTGCGACTTCAGGGCCTCTTTCTCCTGATTGGCCATCTCGCGCGCCTTGCCGCCGATCCCGCCGAGCTTCTCGCGTTCGGTGCGGCTGACCGGGATCGTCGAGCCCAGCGCAGCGCCGACGGCCGCGGCCAGCATGCCGGTCACCAGCGGATTGCCGGCGAACAGGTCCTGGGCTCGCTCGCTCGCCTGGCGGGCGGTCTCCTGAGCCTTGCGGCCCATGTCGGAGCTCGTCCGACCCGCCGAGTCCGACCAGGCCTGCCTCTTGTCGCGGAACTTGTCGGTCATCTCGTCCAGCCGCTGGCGGAAGCTCTTGTCGTCCTCGTCATGCCTGCGCTCGCACATCAGGAAATTGGCGCGATGCTGGTCGCGGCGCCGCTGATAGAGGATCGGATCCTCGTTCTCGATCATCTCGAAGGAGGACATGTGCATCACATAGTCGCGATGGTGGACGTCGGAATCGGAGCCGTCGTCGGCGAAGTCCCGGCCGCCGCCCTTCGACTTGCCCTTGGGAATTGACGGGAATTTCGAATCCTTGTCGCTGACCAGCCAGAGCGCTCCGGCGGCGATGAGGCCCAGGGCCATCGGATTGCGGCGGGCGCCGTCGATCAGATAATGAGCGTCGATCCCGTTCTCGTCGGCCTTGTCGAGCAGGGAGTCGAAGAGCTTCCTGGGGGTGAGCTGGTCGCCGATCTGGTCGACCGTGCGGCTCATATCGTCCTGGGTGCGGCGGATGTCCCGCTCGATCGCGGCGGGGTCGTCCTGCTTGATGGTGTCGGTCATGTCTGTACTCCGTTCTTAAAGGTCGCCGCGCACCGCGTCGGGGGTCCGCTGAAGGGTCCGTTGCGTGCGGTCGGGCGAAAGGTGTGTGGCGCTCATCTTGCTCGCGCCGCTTCGGTAGAGGACGTAGGCCAGAGCGAGAGTCGCGATGCCCACGATCAGGGTAGCGAAGGGCACATTCTCGATCGCGTCGCCGAGCAGATAGGCGATGCCCATCAGAAGCACTCCTAGGCCGGCAAGCCCGACCACGGCCGCTCCGGCCATCGCTCCGGTCGCGGCCTTCAGATCCTGGGTGGATTCCCTAATCTCGGCCTTGACCAGCGCCATCTGCTGCTCCGCGAGGTGCGAGCCCTGGCCGGCGAGCTGCTTGAGGAGATCGACGACATTGTCGCCGCCATCCGTCATCCCGGCCGTCGCACCCTTTTTGGGGCGGATGATCAGCGGGTCGGTTCCGGCAACCGGTGCGTCGTTGCCGATCATGCGAATTCTCCCGGAGTATCGGCGCGGACGCCGGAATCGGATCCGGGCGAGCGGGCGAGGGGATCGTTGCCGCGGGTCGCGTTGCCGGGCTGGCCGGCATAGGCCTGGCTGTCGCCGAACGACCGGGTTTCGCCGAACTGCCGGTCCTGGTCCGTCTGCTGTCCGCTCTGCTGCTCGCCGCCGGCCTTCAGCACCCGGGCGGCCGCGAAGCCGATTGCGGCGCAGGCGGCGAGGAAGGTGCCGGGGTTGTTGCGGGCGAAGTCCTTCGCCTCGCTCATCATCTGGCGTGAATCCTTCTGCTCGATCGTGTCGGCGAAGCGCTGGATCTGCTGGGCGCCCTGGCGGAACGCCGATTTCAGCCAGTCGGGTGCGCTCTCGTCGAGGCCGTCGGCGGCCTGGCGGACGGCGGAGGATACCGACTGCGCCTGGTTCACGGCCGTTTCCTTGCGGGAATCGACTTCGCCGTGAATCCTGTCGGCGGCCCTGGAGCCGAGCTGCTTCGCGTCCGAGCGAAGCTCCGCGCCGGTTCCGCCGTCCTGGGTTGATGTCTGTTGCATGTTCTGCCTTTCCTGTTGTTTTTGGGTTACATAACCAACAGGGGGCACGGGGGATCGTTCCGACTACGGGGTCGAAGAAGCCACAGTCGGAGGCCGCCGCGAGACGGCTCGTGGCGGAGCCCGCGGAAGACGCGGGCCGGGGCCGGGGCCGGGGCCGGGATTTATCTCAACCCCAGGTCGCGACCGGGGGCAGGCTCATCAGGATGGCGTCGACATTGCCGCCGGTGCGAAGACCGAACAAGGTGCCGCGGTCGTAGATGAGGTTGAACTCGGCATAGCGGCCGCGCCATTCGAGCTGCCTCGCCTTGTCGGCCTCGTCATAGGGGGTGGCCATCCGCCGGCGGACCAGCTTCGGGAAGACGTCCAGGAAAGCCTCGCCGACATCGCGGGTGAAGGCGAAGCTCGGCTCGAACGGGCCTTCGAGATGGTCGTAGAAAATGCCGCCGACGCCGCGATGGACCCCGCGATGGGGAATGTAGAAATAGTCCTCCGCCCATTTCGAGAAGCGCTCGTAGAAGGTCTGGTCGTGGCCGGCGCAGGCGGCCCGGAGGCGGGCGTGGAAGTCGGCCGTGTCGTCCTCATAGGGGATGGGCGGGTTGAGATCGGCGCCGCCGCCGAACCAGCGCTTCGTCGTGACGAGGAAGCGGTTGTTCATGTGGACGGCCGGCACGTGCGGATTGGCCATGTGGGCGACGAGGCTGATCCCGGTGGCGAAGAAGCGGGGATCCTCGCCCGCGCCGTGGATGGTGGCGGCGAAATCCTCGCTGAACCGGCCGGCGACGGTGGAGACGTTCACTCCGACCTTCTCGAACACCTCGCCTTTCATCAGCCCGCGCACCCCGCCGCCGCCGGGGGCGCCGTCCGGGTCCTGGCGCTGCCAGGGGGTGTAGTCGAAGGCGGCTTCGCTCCCGGCTTCGCGCTCGATCGCCTCGAACTCGGCGCAGATCCGGTCTCGAAGGCTCTCGAACCAGGTCCGGGCGCTTTGCTGTTCGTCGTCGAGGTGGATCATCGCGCCCGGATGCCGCCCGGCGCCGCGACTTGCAAGCCTTCGGCCCCACCGCTCCGTGCGGCGGGTGGCGGAAACCGTCCGGCGCAATTCGGCAAGTTTCGAGGAACGCTTGGGATTCCCGCGCGGTTGGTGGATCGAAGGCGGCCGGGGTTTCGGCCGCGTCCCCCGATTCGACCAGATGGAGACCAAGATGATTCGAGACGCCGCTTCACTTCCGCAGGGCGCGGGCGCCACTACCGCCGGCGACCTCCACACCGTTTATGGCTCGACCCAGCCGAGGACCCATCGCGAGATCGAGATCGTCGAGACCCGCCCGAGCGCGGCCGTGGTCGCGGGCGCCGCTCTCGCCGGAGCGATCGCGGGCGCCGCCATCCCCTTCATGCTCTCGGGCCGAGGCTCGAGCGCGACTCGCCGGGAGAGCACGACCGTCGAGGAATCGGTGATCGTCGACCGAACGCCTCGGGAAATTTACGATTTCTGGCGGGACTTCACCAACCTGCCGCAATTCATGGACAATATCGAATCGGTGACCCGGATCAACGAGGTCCGCTCGCACTGGAAGATCAAGGCTCCGGCCGGAACCAGCGTCGAGTTCAACAGCCTCGTCACCGAGGACATTCCGGGCCGGCTGATCGCCTGGAAGTCGGAGGAGGGCGCGAGCGTTCCCAATCGCGGCCGGGTCGAGTTTATCGAGACCTCGTCGGGCGGCGGCACCAACGTTCGCACCACCATCTCCTACGACCCGCCCGCCGGAGCCTTCGGCCGGATCGTCGCCAAGCTGTTCCAGAGGGAGCCCGGAGTCCAGGCGAGGCAGGACCTCGACCGGCTCAAGCAGCTTCTGGAGAGATAGATCGGGCGCGGAGGGCGGTCCTTCGCCCCGTCCTCCGCATCGCCCGCGACATGCCGTTCGGGATTGTTCCACGTCCGTATTGATGTAGGCTGGGCGCTCACAATCATGGAGAGACCCATGCCCGACCCGGCTCCCGCTTCCGCCCGCGAAGAATGGATCGAAGGGAAGGGCGGTCTGCGCCTTTTCACCCGGCATTGGGAGCCTTCGGGCGATGCCCGGGCGTCCCTGGTCATCTGCCACGGGGTCAATTCGCACGGCGGCCAATATCTTCGGGCGGCCGAGGAATTCGCTGCTCGCGGCTTCGCGGTCACCGCCCTGGACCTGCGCGGCCGCGGCAGGTCCGAAGGCGAGCGCTATTACGTCGAAAGCGTCGACGACTATGTCTCCGACCTTTCCCAAGCCATCGAGCTCGGTCGTTCGCACCACCCCGGGCTGCCGCTGTTCCTGCTCGGCCACAGTGCCGGGGGGGTGGTTTCGGTTACCTATGCGCTGGACCATCAGGACCGGTTGGACGGGCTGATCTGCGAGAGCTTCGCCTTCCGGGTCTACGCGCCCAATTTTGCCCTCAAGCTGCTCGAGGGGGCGAGCCACGTCCTGCCCCACGCGCACGTGCTCAGGCTGAAGATGGAGGATTTCTCGCGCGATCCCGCCTGGGTGGCGCAGCTCGTCGCGGACCCGCTGACGCTCGGCGAGGTGCAGCCGGTGCAGACGGTCGCCTCCCTGGCTCGCGCGGGCGAGCGGTTCGAGCGCGAATTCTCGCGGATCACGCTTCCGCTGTTCATCCTCCACGGGACCGCCGACAAGGCGACCCGGCCTGACGGCAGCCAGGAATTCTTCGATTCGGCGGGGTCGGCGGACAAGAGTCTCAAGCTTTACGAAGGCCATTATCACGATCTGCTCAACGACCTCGGCCGGGAGCAGGTGATGGACGATGTCGCCGCCTGGATCGATGCCCGGCTCGAGCCGGCGATGAAAGCGGAGATGCCGCAGGCGACCTGATCCCCCAGGGGCGCGGGTTCCGGTCAGTGCGGCCAGGCCCGGGTCTGGCGAAGCGCCTCCGCCAGCCCGATCCCCGCCGCCACGGCGAGGTTGAGCGATCGGGTCCCCCCGACCTGAGGAATCCGCACCCTGAGATCGGCCCGTCCATGCACCGTCTCCGGCGCCCCCCGGCTTTCGGAGCCGAACAGGAGGGTGTCGTGCGGCTCGAAGCGGGCGTCGGGGAGGGGGAGGGCGTCCGCGCCCGTAGTGAAAAGCACCAGCCGCCCCGGCAGCCGCCCCTCGAACGCCGCCCATCCCGAATGCCGCGTCACCGCCGCCATCTCCGCATAGTCCATCCCGGCCCGCTTCAGCGCCCGGTCCGAGAAGGGAAAGCCGCAAGGCTCGATGATGTCGACGGGCACGCCGAGGCAGGCGGCGAGGCGAAGGATGGTTCCGACATTGCCGGCCTGGTCGGGCTGGTGAAGGGCGAGGCGCATCCCTCGTCATTGCGAGGAGCGGAGCGACGAAGCAATCCAGGCCATGGGGCGGTTGCCGGCGCTCTCCTGGATTGCCGAGCTTCGCTCGCGATGACGGGCCTACCTTATCCCCACCGCCGAAGTGCTCGAATCGCAGCGATAGGGGGCGCAGCGGTTCCAGGGCTGGGGCTTGGGGCCGAAAGGCGCGCCGGGGCCGGTGAAGGTGTCGAGGACCCGGACGGCCGTGTCGGCCCAATTGTCGCGGGTGCGGAGCTTGCCAGCGAGGCGGTCGAGCTCCGCCCATTTGAAGTCGAGCGCCTGCTGGACGGCCGACCAGTCGCCGTCCGGAGCTGAGGCCTCGATGTCCGCGACTCGTTCCTGGAGCCCGGCCAGCCGGTCCTGCTCGCGCTGCATGACGCCGGACAGGCAATCCTCGAAAGCCGCCCGCCGGGCGGCGGCGGCGCGCTGTTCCCAGGGCGGCGCGTTCCACAGCGCGGGGACGGGCACCGAGCAGCCGACCCGCATCCCGACCCGGTGTGCCTCGATCTCGGCGAGGGCCCGGGCGATGGGGCCTGGCTGCCCTTGGGCAAAAGCGGGGGACGCGGCCAGGGCCAGGGCGATGAGGAAGAGCGGGCGCATCGGCGGTCTCCGTTTCGGTACCGGATCGATCAAGGCGCCGCGCGGCTTAACGGGTCTTGAATGAGGCGGTCCCGGCGGGCCCCAGGCCGGCCGACTTCGTCATCTGCCAGGCGGTTTCCTCCAAAAGGGTTCGAAGTCGAAGGCGATTGACCCTTATCGTCGCTCCGGCCGGAACGCAGCCGGCGACGGAGGGAATCACCTTCGAGAGCTCCGAGTCGACCGCTGCCGCCTCCCGATCGCGCGAGTCTTTCGACTCCCTGTATCCCCAAGAGATATCGTTCTCAGCCTTTGGATCGACCGACCGGACGATCGCGAGGACTTCGGCCCAATGCCGTCTCGCGAGGCATTCGCCGAGTTCGGCGGCGACGACGGCCGCGGCGTCGTCCGGCCTGTGCGGAGGGGCGGCCGGCCGCGGATACCAGTCCGCGACTCCGCCCGGCTGCGCGGCGGCGGGAAGATCGCCGCGGCGGGCCTGAAGCAGGGCCCGGACGAGCGCGGCGCGCATTCCGGCCCTGTCGTATCTGGGAAGCCAGACCCCGCCGGTGCCTGAGTGCGGCTCCCCGAAGCAGGGCGGGAATCGCGCCTCGGCGCTTCGGAACAGCCGGGCCTCCGCCGCCGATCCGGGCAGCGTCCTGAGCCAGCGGTCGATCAGGGCGGGCTCGCGCCGGATCAGGCACTTCGAAATTCGCGGCGACATCTGCGTGGCCAGCGAGTTGATCTCCCGCGGCGGCTCCGGCCGGGCCTGGGCCGGTGGGACGGCGATAACGGCCGCGAGGGCGAGGAGCAGGGCGGACCGGCGAGGTCCGTAAGGGGCAAAGCGCATGGCGCTCCTTATCCTGCCCGGGCAGGCCCGGCGAGGAATGAAAATGACGGTTGGCAAACCCGCGCCCACCCGTCTATCAGGCGCGCCAAGCCGCTGAGGGGAGGCTTCTCGCTCCCTTCGACGCGGTGCCGCCCGGGCTCTTCTTCCCCGGGCATTCAGTTCGAAGCGCTGAAGGACATTATGGCGACGGTTGAACATAGCGACGGGACGCTGGGCGCGGGTCTGGACAGCTCGTCCGACGCGGGCGCCGATGGCGAGATTCGCCGGCGCGACTTCATCAATATCGCGGCGGTCAGCGTCGCCGGAGTCGGCGCGGCGGTCACGATCTACCCGCTGGTCAACCAGATGAACCCGTCGGCTGACGTGCTCGCTCTGGCCTCGATCGAGGTCGATCTGTCGGCGATCCAGCCCGGCCAGGCGATCAAGACCATCTTCCGCAAGCAGCCGCTCTTCATCCGGCACCTGACCCCGGCCGAGATCCAGGCGGGAATGCAGATGCCGGGCGACCTTCGCGACCCGCAGTCGCTCGCCGAGAGGACCGCCGAGGGCAAGCCGCAATGGCTGATCACGATGGGCGTGTGCACCCATCTCGGCTGCGTCCCGCTCGGCGCGGCGGAGGGCGAGAACAAGGGCGAATATGGCGGCTATTTCTGCCCCTGCCACGGCTCGCATTACGATGTAGCCGGTCGAATCCGCAAAGGCCCGGCCCCCAAGAATCTCGAGGTGCCGGCCTACGCATTCAAGTCCGACACGGTCGTGACCGTCGGCGAGGAGGCATAAAATGAGCTTCCCCTGGGCAGAGGAATATCGCCCCAAGAGCGGCTTCATGCGCTGGATCGACCAGCGCCTGCCGCTTCCGCGTCTCGTCTACGGGGCGGTGGGCGGCGGCTATCCGGTGCCGCGCAACCTCAATTATTTCTGGAATTTCGGGGTTCTGGCCGGGATCGCTCTGGTCATCCAGATCGTCACCGGAATCGTCCTGGCGATGCATTACGTGCCTTCCGACCAGCAGGCCTTCCAGTCGGTCGAGCACATCATGCGCGACGTCAACCAGGGCTGGCTGCTTCGCTACCTCCACGCCAACGGCGCCAGCTTCTTCTTCATCGTCACCTACATCCACATCTTCCGCGGTCTCTATTACGGTTCCTACAAGGCGCCGCGCGAGCTGGTGTGGATGCTGGGGCTCGTCATCCTGCTGCTGATGATGGCGACCGCCTTCATGGGCTACGTCCTGCCCTGGGGGCAGATGAGCTTCTGGGGCGCCAAGGTGATCACCGGCCTGTTCGGAGCGATCCCGCTGGTCGGAGAGCCGGTCCAGAACTGGCTGCTCGGCGGCTTCGCGCCGGACCAGGCGACTCTGAACCGCTTCTTCTCGCTCCATTACCTGCTTCCGTTCGTGATCGCCGGAGTGATCATCCTCCATATCTGGGCGCTTCACATTCCGGGCTCGAGCAATCCGACCGGCGTCGACGTCAAGGGTCCGCAGGACACCTTGCCCTTCCACCCTTATTATACGGCCAAGGACGGCTTCGGTCTCGGAGTCTTCCTGATCCTGCTGGCGGCCGTGACCTTTTTTGCGCCCAATTATCTGGGCCATGCCGACAATTACATCCCGGCCAACCCGCTCTCGACCCCGGCGCACATCGTTCCGGAATGGTATTTCTGGCCCTTCTACGCGAACCTTCGCGCCTTCACGGTGGACTTCATCCTCGATGCCAAATTGTGGGGCGTGCTCGCCATGTT
>JBAWCC010000243.1:0-2391 GCA_049590095.1 Allosphingosinicella sp.
CGCCTCCTCATCGGGCCCTGTCGCGGCGGTCCGGCGCGTGGCGCTTCCCGGGTCGTCGCCTGTCGCCGTCCTGACAGGCGGCGCGTCCTGACCTCCGGGCTCCGCCGAGGGCGCAAGGCGGGGCGGCAGGGCCGGCGGAGTCTGGCCCGACATCGCAGCGTCCCGCCAGGCCCTCATCCGCGGGCTGTTGTCGCTGACATGCTCGCCGATGCCTTCCAGGAAGCTCTGGAAGCTGTTCTGGACGCTGGCGTCCGCAATCTCCTCCATGGCCTGGGCGCGGCTTCCCAGATAGGCGCCCCGCCGGCGGTCGTAATCGATCTCGACATAGCGGGTCGCGGCTCCGCCGAGCCCGCCGCCGATCGTCCGACCGGCCAGAGTGGTCGGGAAAGCGCCGGCATAGGCCGCTCCGCGCAGGCGCCCGAGCCGGCTTCCGACATCGGCCCCGCGGCCCCGAGCGAACGCGGTGAGGGCGCCGCCCGCCCGCCCGACTCCCTGGGCGAGCCCGCCGATCGCCCGGGTCGCTCCGCCGGTGACCACTCCGCCGGCGAAGCCGCCGAGGAATCCCTTGCGCATGCCGTGGCCGATATTCGTCAGCCATTCGCCCCGGTCCCAGGCCCTGTCGTCGAACAGGGCGCCACCGCCGCCGCCGATCGCTCCGGACGCACCGGCGATCAACGCCTCGTCGACCAGTCCCAGCGCTCGGAAGCCCTGGTTGGAGATCATCCGGGCCCCCATCGCCGCCCTGAGCGCGGTCGAGCCGCCCGCCCTGGCGATGCCCAGCCCCGCTCCGATCCCCGCCGTCGCAGCCTGCACGATCGTCATCCCGAAGTCGCGCCCCGCGTCCTCATATCCATAGCGTCCGCCCTTGATCGCCCAGCTCGCGGCCATGCCGGCGATTCCAGCGCCGGCCGTCGCCAGCACCGGAATCCAGATAGACGCGGCCGCTCCGCCGGTTGCGATGGTGGAGACGATCGCGGCGGTGACGACCAGGGTGGTGGTGATGGCGTTGGCGATATTGTCGGTCGCCTGCCTGTAGGCGTCTGCGTTGCGCTGGTTCGTCGCCATCATCATGGTGAATTCCATCGCCCCGGCGCCGGGCGTCGGGACGAAGCCGCCTTCGGCGTTGAAATGGCCGACGGGCCGGCGAGAGCCCCGCTCGCCGGCCAGGATGAGGCGGCCGCGCGAATCGAACGCCATCTCCTCCGCTCCGACCCCCATCAGCTCGATCAGCCGGTCATGCGAGCGCTCCAGCCGGCGATGCTCCTCCCCGGCCAGCCAGGGCCCGGCGATACCGGCATTGTCGAGCTGCAGCCGCGAGGTCATCCTGGCGACTTCGGCGCGCTCGCGGGCGTTGCGGGGCTGGCCCATGGCCGCGACCTGGATCTCAAGCCGGTCGTCGCCGGAAAGCTCGCGGAAATAGCCGTCCGAATGATCGAATATGCCGAGGCGCTCGTACAGGCCGGGGGTGTGGGTGGCGTCGTAAATCGCGACGGCCCTGTCGATCTGGTCGCGGCTCATCCGGCCGAACTGGCGGCGCAGCAAATCCTCATCGGTCCCCGCGCGGTCGACCGCATGCTCGAAGGCGAGCGCCGCCGTATCCGGATCGGTGAGGCCGTAGACGGCCTGGCGTTCCATCAGCCGGCCCTGGCGCTCGTCGGTCTGGCCGGCGCGAAGCCTCGCTCCGAGATCGGCCCGGATCTCGGTCGTGCTGCGCGGCGGCCCCTCCCGGTCGGGGTTCCGGTACCGGTCGTAGAGCTGGAACATCCGCTCTTCGCGCTCGCGGGCTCGGGCCAGCCCTTCCGGGGTCTCCTCGGGCCGTCCGTCCGGGCGCGGCGGCCGGTCCGGATTGGCCATGTCGGGATTGAGCTCGGGGTCGTGAAGCGCATGCTCGAATCGCTCCGGCCTGGCACCGCCGCGCCGGGTTTCCTCGACCAGCAATTGGGCGGCGCGGGTTTCCGGCGCGCCGGCGCCGTGGGCGGCGAGGTTGGTGAGGAGCCGGACCTGCTCGGGCCGGGTCGAGCCCGTGTACATATAGTCGCCGTCGCCGTAGAGGCGCTCGCGGCTGACGAGCTCGCGCAGATATTCGACCCCGCCCGCCGCTCCGTCCGCCCGCCGCTCGCCGTCATTGCCGAGCCGAGCCACCGTCTCCTGCCAGCTGTGGTTGCGCCGCTCCTCCGCCTGCTCCGGAGTCTCGACCTGATAGTCGGCGGTCAGGCCGAACTCGCGGGCGCCTTCGAGCCGGGTGCTTCCGCCCGCGAGAGCGGCGCGTTCCATGATGTCGAAGGCATTGTCGGCGCCCCGCTCCGGATCGGTCTCGAGCGCTTCGGTGACCTGCCCGTCGAGCCGGATCGCCCGGACCGCGGCGACGCTGTCCGCGGCGTTCGCCGCGGT
>JBAWCC010000244.1:0-6239 GCA_049590095.1 Allosphingosinicella sp.
TCACAATTCTTCACGGCGGCGAGACCGGCAATTGCGCCGGGCTCGCCAGGGCCCTCGCCGCGGCCGCCGCCGACCAGGGTCTCGTCGCCCAGGTCGAGGACATGGCCCGGTACAAGCCGCGCCGGCTGAGGGAGGAGCAGGACCTGCTCGTCGTCGTCAGCACCCACGGCGAAGGCGACCCGCCCCAGCCCGCCCTCGATTTCTTCGAATATGTCGAGGGCCCCAAGGCGGCCAGGCTCCCCGAGCTTCGCTATTCGATCCTCGCACTGGGCGATTCCACCTACGAGCATTTTTGCGAGGCCGGCCGGCGCCTCGACCGGCGCTTCGAGGCGCTCGGAGCGGTCCGGATCGCGGAGCGCGGCGAATGCGACGTCGACTATGACGAGACGGCGGCACAGTGGCGCGCCGAGGCGCTGGCCCTGCTTGTCGCCCAGGCCGGGGCGGGCTGCGAGGTGTCCGCCCCGGCCGACCCAGCCTTCCCCACCGGGACCGCGCACGACAAGCGCAATCCCTTCCAGGCCCGGATCATCGACAATCTCACCATCGTCGGCCGCGATTCGACCAAGGAGACCCGCCATGTCGAGCTCGATATCGCAGGCTCCGGCCTGACCTACGAGCCGGGCGACGCGCTCGGAGTGGTCGCCCGCAACGACCCCGCGGTGGTCGCCGCCCTGATCGACGCCGCCGGCCTCTCCGGCGATTCCGAACTCGCCGTGAAGGGCAAGCCGACGACCCTGGCGGAAGCGCTGGAGAGCCATTTCGAGATCGCGATCACTCCGCCCCGATTCCTCGACCATTGGGCCGCCTTGACCGGTTCGGCGGAGCTTCGGCGGCTGAGCGGGGACGAAGGCAAGGCCGAGCGCCAGGCCTGGCTTCGCTCCCACCACATCGTCGACATAGTGAAGCGATTCCCGGCGAAGAATGTCGATTCCGAAACCTTCGTGGCGGGCCTGAGGCCGCTCCAGCCGCGCCTCTACTCCATCTCCTCCAGCCTCTCGGCCATGCCCGACGAGGCCCACATCACCCTCGCCCCGGTCCGCTACCAGCTCCACGGAGAGGCTCGCAGCGGAGTCGCCTCCGCCCATCTCGCCGACCGCTCCGAGGTCGGCGACACCCTCCCCGTCTACATCCAGCCCAACGAGCAATTCCGCCTTCCCGAGGACGACAAGGCGATAATCATGATCGGCTGCGGCACCGGGATCGCCCCCTATCGCGCCTTCCTCCAGGAGCGCGAGGCGCGCGGCGCGACCGGCAAATCCTGGCTCTTCTTCGGCGAGCGCAACTTCCGGAGCGACTTCCTCTACCAGACCGAATGGCAGGCCTGGCTCAAGGACGGGCTGCTCGGCCGGATGGACGTCGCCTTCTCGCGCGACCCGAGCGGCAGATGCTACGTCCAGCAGCGGATGGTCGAGCGCGCCGGCGATCTCTTCGCCTGGCTCGAGGACGGGGCCCATCTCTATTTGTGCGGCGACGCCGCGCGGATGGCGCCCGACGTTCACGAGACCCTGATCACCATCGTCGCCGAGGAGGGCCGACTCCAGCGCGAGGGCGCCGAGGAATATGTCCGCGAGCTGCAGCGCGGCCGGCGCTACCAGAAGGACGTCTACTGACATGGCCGAATCCGAAACCCTCATCGACCGGAGCAAGGACCTCTCCCAGCCGCTCGACCGCCTCAGCGCGGACGAGAGGCTGAAGAAGTCCAGCAACTATCTGCGCGGAACCATCGCCACCGGCCTTCTCGACCGGATCACCGGCGCCGTCGCCACCGACGACACGCGGCTGATGAAGATCCACGGAATGTATCAGCAGGACGACCGCGACCTGCGCGACGAAAGGCGGCGCCAGAAGCTGGAGCCGGCCTATCGCTTCATGATCCGGGTCAGGCTGCCCGGCGGAGTGTGCACTCCGGAGCAATGGCTGAAGCTCGATACGCTCGCCCGGGCCCATGGCGGCGAGCAGTTGCGGCTCACCACCCGCCAGACCTTCCAGTTCCACTGGGTCCTCAAGGAGGACGTTCGGGCGGCCATCCAGGGCCTCCACGAAGCCCTGCTCGACACCGTCGCCGCCTGCGGCGACGTCTCGCGCAACGTCATGTGCGCCGCCGATCCCGACGATTCGGTGCTCCACGCCGAGGTCGTCGAAGCGGCCCGCTCGGTCAGCGACGAATATCTGCCCAGAACCCGCGCCTATCACGAAATCTGGTACGGCGAGGAGAAGGTCGCTTCCTCCGACGACGAGGAAGTGGAGCCGTTCTACGGGGCCACCTATCTCCCCCGGAAGTTCAAGATCGGCTTCGTCGTCCCGCCGTCCAACGACATCGACGTCTATACCCAGGATCTCGGCTTCATCGCGATCAAGGGCCCGGACGGGCTCGAAGGCTATAACGTCGCCATCGGCGGCGGCATGGGCCGCACCGAGAACGAGCCCCTCACCTATCCCCGCCTCGCCGACGTCATCGGCTACATCCCCAAGGGCCGGCTGGTCGCGACGACCGGCGCGGTGATGTCGGTCCAGCGCGATTTCGGCAACCGCGCCGAACGCAACCGCGCCCGCTTCAAATATACGGTCGACGACAAGGGCCTGGGCTGGATCAAGGCCGAGATCGAGGCGCGCCTCGGAGCTCCGTTCGAGCCGGCGAGACCGTTCCATTTCGTCTCGAACGGCGATGTCTTGGGCTGGCGCGAAACGGAAGGCGGCCGGTCCAATTGCACCCTCTATGTCGAGAGCGGTCGACTCGCCAACCGGCCCGGTCGCCTTTGGCTCGACGGCCTTCGTGCGATTGCCCGGCTTCACCGGGGCACCTTCCGGGTCACTCCGAACCAGAATCTGATCGTGGCGGGCATCGCGGCGCAGGACCGGCCGGCGGTCGAGGGGCTGCTCGCCGAGCACGGCCTCGCCGGCGCCCCGGAGAGCGCGATCCGCCGCAACTCCATCGCCTGCGTCGCGCTGCCCACCTGCGGCCTCGCAATGGCCGAGGCCGAGCGCTACCTGCCCGACATCCTCGGCCGGATCGAAGCGATCCTCGCCGCGCACGGGCTCACCGACGAGCCGATCACCTTCCGGATCAGCGGCTGCCCGAACGGCTGCTCGCGACCCTATGTCGCCGAGATCGCGCTCACCGGCCGGGCGCCGGGCAAGTACAATTTCTATCTCGGCGGCGGCTTTCACGGCGAACGGCTGGCGCGGATGGTCCGCGAGAATGTCGGCGAGGCCGAGATATTGGGCGTGCTCGAGGATCTGCTCGCCCGATTCGCCCGGGAGCGGCAGCCGGCCGAGCGGCTCGGCGATTTCGTCGAGCGGGTCTCCTACCTGGCGAGCGAACAGCAGGTTCCTGGCCGGATCAGCCCGGTGATCTAAGGAATCCGTCACCCCAGCGAAAGCTGGGGTCCATGCCGAGTCCCCGGCCTGGCCCTGCGGCACCATGGATGCCAGCCTTCGCTGGCATGACGGGAGCGATGACAACGCTCAGCCCAAATGCCCCTGCTGCAGCGCCTTGAGTGCCGCCCGGGTCCGGTCGCGGGCGTCGAGCTTCAGCAGGAGGTTGGAGACGTGGTTCTTCACCGTCCCCTCCGCCAGCGCCAGAAGATCGGCGATCTCCTTGTTGCTGTAGCCGGCGCAGATCAGGTGAAGCACCTCGCGCTCCCGGCCGGTAAGGGCCTCGGCCGCGTAATTGTCCGACGGTGCCGGAGGGCCGCGACGGATCGCCGCCATCAGGCTTTCGGTCATCGCCGGCTGGAAAGCCGTCCCGCCCTCGGCAAGGGCCCTTATGGCCCGGGCCAGATCCTCGAGCGAGACGTCCTTGAGCATCAGGCCCTTCGCGCCCGCCTTGATCGCGGCGATCGCGGCGTCGCCGTCGTCGAAGGTGGTCAGGACCAGCGTCGGCGGAAGTGCATCGGCCTGGCTCAGGGCCTCCAGGACGGCGATGCCGCTCATGCGGGGCATTCGAATGTCGAGGAGCAGCACGTCCGGCTTGAGCTCCGGGACCTTCACCAGCGCTTCCTCGCCGTCGCTCGCCTCGCCCACCACCTTTATGTCGGGCACGAGCTCGAGCAGGCCGCGGATGCCCTGCCGAACCAGCGTCTGATCGTCGACGAGGACGACCCGGATCATGCGGCTTGCGGCGAACTCGAAGGCAGCCAGGCATCGATCGTGAAGCCAAGCCCGCCTCCCGCCTGGACCGCAAGCCTGCCGCCGAGTGCCTCCACCCGCTCGCGCATCCCGACAAGTCCCGAGCCGGGCGGGGAAGCGATGGGCGCCGCGCTGCCGTCGTCGCGCGCGACGAGACGCACGCCTTCTCCGTCCGAGGTCACCTGGAGCCACAGATTGGACGCCTGGGCGTGCCGGACGGCGTTGGTCACGGCTTCCTGGGCGCAACGCATGAGCGCATGGGCCTGGTCGGGACCGGCCCGTACACCGGGCGTGATGTCCACATGAACGGCCGGGACCGGGACGCTTCGAGCGAGCGCCTCCAGAGCGTCCTTCAAGTCGCAACGCTCGGCCTCGCGCAGATCGGAGACGACGTCGCGCACCTTGCCGAGGAGGGCGCGGGCCAGGCCTTTCGCCTGGATCACATGGGCGTTCGCCCGGTCGGGCTCGGTCACATGGCTCGCGATCTCCAGCTGAAGCCCGAGCGCCGTCAGCTCGTGGCCCCAGGCGTCGTGAAGCTCGCGCGAGATCCGCAGGCGTTCGGCGTCCCGGACCGTGTTGGCGATGACGGCCTGTGCGGACCTCAGCTCCCCGTTCGTCCGGGCCAGGGCACGCGCCGTTTCAGCCTCTCTTCGAAGCGCCTGCGCCGTGAACAGGAGCAACAGCTGCAGAGCGAAGGACTTGAAGATGACCCAGCACAGGTCGGGGACCGGGGCCAGCGCGAGCGCTCCGACGATCGCCAGCGTCTGGAAGACGACCCAGCCCAGCGCCTTGCGCGGTCCAGTCGCCATCGCGGCCTGCCACGCCGGAATGATGAGGAAGGACGACATCCCGGCCCAGGGAAGGATGATCGCCATCGCGGCGACCGCGGCGAGCTGGACGCAGAGCAAGGCCCATCTCAGGCGCATCGGCAGCTTCAGGACCATCGCGGCGAACACCGCCGTTCCGAGAATCGTGAAGGGGACGAACCAGAGCGCCGATACAGGAGAGCCCATTATGGCGGCTCCGGCCGAGAAGGCTCTGAAGACCGGGTAGCCGTAGGCAAGCCACACGGCCAGCGCCGCGATGCAGAAAACCCAGTGATGCCGATACCCGAGCTGGTCCGCCATGAAGGAATGCTGCCACAGAGCGAGCCGCCTTACCATAGGCCGAAGGTCATGGTTCGAAGGGCATGGCCCACAGAGTACCGCAATGTGAAGGCTTGCATCACGAAGCCGACCGTCTTAGTGACATAATACACCAAGGCGGAGGAAATGCCGGGATGCTCGGAAAGATCGCGGCTTTCGAATTTCGCTACCAGGCCGGGAGCCCGCTTTTCGGAGCGGCCGCTTCGCTCTTTTTCCTGGCCGCCTTCGCCGACATGGCGGTGGGCAAGCTGATGACCGCCGGGGGCGGCAACGTCCTGTACAACAGCCCGCACGCGATCATCGTGTCCCACCTCATCGTGTCGCTCCTGTTCCTGTTCGTGGGCGCGGCCTTCGTGTCCAACGTCATCGTGCGCGACGATCAGGCCGGGTTCGGCCCGCTCGTCCGCTCCACCCGGATCACGAAGTTCGACTATCTGTTCGGCCGCTTTCTCGGCGCCTTCGCCGCCGGCGCCCTGGTCATGGCGACCGTGACATTCGGCGCCTGGCTCGGCACCTTGATGCCGTTCGCGGATCAGGAGATGCTCGGGCCCAACCGCCTTTCCGCTTTCGCTTACGGCTACGGCCTGTTCGCGCTTCCGAACGCCCTGATCATCTCGGCGATCCTGTTCGCGCTCGCCACCGCGACCCGCTCGACGGCCGGAACCTTCATCGGGGTGATCGGCCTCTTCGTCCTATACCTGGTCGGCCAGAGGCTGATGGAGGACCAGCCGCAGCTCCTGAGTTTCCGGGTGCTCGCCGACCCGTTCGGAATGTCCGCCTATATGGCGAGCTCGCGCTATCACACAGCGGCCGAGCTCAACGCCGGCCTGGTCCCCGTCACTGACCTGATTTTGCTGAGCAGGCTGCTCTGGGTCGGAGCGTCGATCGTCCTCCTGGCACTGACCTGGCGCCTGTTCCGCTTCTCGGACCCGGGCCTGTCGCGGCGGCAACGGCGCAAGCTGCGGC
>JBAWCC010000245.1:0-6475 GCA_049590095.1 Allosphingosinicella sp.
GCTAATCCCCCTTCGCCCCAAGCGCGTTCCCCGGTCCGAACATATTCTCCTTCATCGCGTGGATGTCGCCGGAGGCGGTCTGGCTGTCGAGGCGGCGGCGGTCGCGGTCGCGATATTCCTGCTCGACCCGGTCGACCTCGCCCTCATCGACGCAGAACAGGGCGAGGGCTTCACGGCCCATCGTCACCGCCGATTCGAAGACCTCGCGGATCGTGCATTTGACGTCGAGCGGGGCGAGCTCCATCAAATGGAGGCGGTCGAAGGCTCGGACGAAAACCGCGGCCTGGGGAAAGGCTTCGAGGATCGGCTCCAGGCGGTGAGCGGTCGGGGCGCGATCGTCGAGACAGAAGAGGATCGCCTGGGCGTCGGCCGCGCCCGCCAGGCGAAGCAGATCGAGGCGGGTGCCGTCGCCATAATAGACCTTGGAGCCGAAGGCGCCGCTGATCTCGATCTGGCTGGGCTTGGAATCGATCAGTGTGACGGCGATGCCCTTGGCCATCAGCATCTGCGCGACGGTCTGGCCGAAGCGGCCGTAGCCGACGACGATCGCCCGGGCGGGGCCGGAGAGCTCGGGGCCCTCGAGGCCGTCGCCGTCGCGGCGGCCGGCGCGGCGGTCGAGCCAGTCGTTGACCATCATCAGGAAAGGCGTCGCCGCCATCGAGACGGTGACGATGGCCCCGAACAGGCTCGCCGCCGCGGGCTCGATGAGCAGTGCGCCCTGGGCGGCGGCGAACAGGACGAAGCCGAACTCGCCGCCCTGGCTGAGCAGGAGGCCGAGCTTGAGCGACCGGCGCGAGTTCATCCCGAAGGCCCGGGCGAGGCCGAAGAGGATGGCGGCCTTGAGTGCGATCAGGGCCGCCGCCATTCCAAGGACGAAAAAGGGGCGCTCGGCGATCACCCGAAGATCGAGCATCATCCCGATGGCGACGAAGAACAGTCCCAGGAGGATCGAGCGGAACGGGTCGACATCGGCCTCCAGCTCGTGCCGGTAAGGCGAATCGGCGAGCATCACTCCGGCGATGAAGGCGCCCAGAGCGGTCGAGAGGTGGAGCGATTCCATCACCGCCGCGCTCGCCAGGACGATGAACAGGCCGGCGACGACGAACAATTCGCGCTCGCTGATCCGGCCGACGAGGCGGAAGAGCGGGTTGATCAGGAAGCGGCCGGCGAGGACGAGGCCGACGATGGCGGCGACCGTGTAGAAGCCGAGCAGCCAGCCCGGCGGGGTGCCCGGATCGGCCGGCGCCCGCGACAGAGCGGCGATGATCGTGATCAGTGGGACGATCGACAGATCCTGGAAGAGCAGGATCGAGAAGGCGCGCTCGCCGGCCGGGGTGTTGATCGAGCCGTCCGAGCGAAGGCTCGGGAGCACCTGGGCGGTCGAGGACAAAGCAAGCGGAAGGCCGATGGCGAGCGAGGCGGCGATGCTGAAGCCCGCGGCGAAATAGACCAGTGCGGTGATGGCGAGCCCGCTCACCGTCACCTGGAGCAGCCCGAGCCCGAATATGTCCTGCTTGAGGCGCCAGAGCCGGCTCGGATTTAGCTCGAGTCCGACCAGGAACAGGAGGAGCACGATTCCGAAATCGGCGATGTGGAGCATCTCCTCTGGCGCGCTGATCAGTCCGATTCCGTGCGGGCCGACGAGAGCTCCGGCGACGAGATAGCCGAGCACCGCGCCGAGGCCGAGGCGGCGGAACAGAAGGACGAAGACGAGGGCCGCTCCCAGGATGATGACCCCGTCGCGCAGAAGCAGGGTGGCGGCCTGGGCGCCGGCGCCGGCTTCGGCCTCCATCAGCTCCCTTTCGCTTGGGCCGCGGCTTGAGCCGCTGCGTCGAAGGCGAGGAGGATCGAGGCGTGGCGGGCCGGGACCCGGCGCGCTTCGGCGAAGATTTCGAGGCCCGGCCAGTCGCCCGGCCGCTCGCTCCGCCCGGCGAGATAGTCGGCGAGCGAATCGCGGGCCTCTTCGATCTCGAGCCCGGTGCGGCCGACGGCGTGGGCGCCCATCAGAGCGGCCGAGGCCTGGCCGAGCGCGCAGGCTCTGACCTCCTGGCCGAGCGCGGCGACCCTGCCCTCGCCGTCGAGCGCGACGTCGACCGCGACCCGGCTTCCGCAGATCGTCGAGCTCTTCTCGGCGCTCGCCTGCGGGTCATCGAGGCGGCCGAGATGGGGGATCGACGAAGCGAGCCGAAGGATGTCGCGGCTGTAGAGGGCGCTGGGCACGAAAGGGCTATAGTGCGGGGTTGGCTCCAGTGCCAACTCGTCTCCTCCCCCCCGTTCTTCGTCACCCCAGCGAAGGCTGGGGTCCATGCCGAGTTAGCATGGATGCCAGCCTTCGCTGGCATGACGGGGTGGGCAAGATCACGCCCTCCGCCAGGTCGTTCCCTGGGGACCGTCCTCCAGCAGGATCCCCTGCTCGGCGAGCTCGGCGCGGATCCGGTCGGCCTCGCCGAAGTCGCGGGCCTTCTTGGCCTCCGAGCGGCGGTCGATCCGGAGCTGGACGTCGGCGGCGCCGAGCGCGAAGCCGGCGGAATCTTCGCGGAGGCGGGGGTCGACCCGGCCCGATTCGGGCTCGGCCGCGCCCTGGAACCACTCGACCGGGTCCTGCTGGAGCAGACCGAGCAGCGCCCCGGCCCGCTTCGTCGCCTCGACGTCGCCGAGCCTGGCGAGCTCGCCCAGCCGCGCCAGGGCGAGCGGCGTGTTGAGATCGTCGCACAGCGCCGCCTCGACCTCGGCGATGTCGCCCTCCCCCCGCTTCGTCACCGGAGGCAGGAGGCTTCGGTAGAGTCGGTCGAGGGTCGCCTTCGACTGGCCGATGAGCTGCGGCGACCATTCGAGCGGCTGGCGGTAATGGGCGGAGAGCAGGGCCAGGCGCAGAGTCTCGCCCTTGTGGCCCTCGTCGAGAAGCTCGCCGACCGTGACCACGTTGCCGAGGCTCTTCGACATCTTCTCGCCGCCGGCCATGGAGAGGAAGCCGTTATGGACCCAGTAGCGGGCGAGCGGGGCGTCTTTATGGGCGCAGCGGCTCTGGGCGAGCTCATTCTCGTGATGGGGAAAGATGAGGTCGAGGCCGCCGCCGTGGATGTCGATGGTGGTCCCGAGGTGGCGTTCGATCATCGCCGAGCATTCGATGTGCCAGCCCGGGCGGCCTCGGCCCCAGGGGCTGTCCCAGCCGATCACTCTCTCCTCGGACGGCTTCCACAGCACGAAATCGGCCGGGTCCTTCTTGTAGGAGGCGATCTCGACCCGGGCGCCGGCGATCATCGCCTCGCGGTCGCGGCGGCCGAGCGCTCCGTAGCCGGGGTCGCTCGGCACGTTGAAGAGGACGTGGCCGTCCGCTTCATAGGCAAAGCCGGTCTCGATCAGCCGGGCGATCATCGCGATCATCTCGGCCACGCTCTCGGTCGCCTTCGGGGCGAGATCGGGCGGGCGGACTCCGAGCGCGCCCATGTCGGCGAGGTAGAAATCCTCGTAGCGGCGGGTGACGACGGCCGGATCGACCCCCTCGGCCCGGGCGGCGTCGATGATCTTGTCGTCGACGTCGGTGACGTTGCGGGCGTAGACGACCTTGTCCGAGCCGTAGGTGTGGCGGAGAAGCCCGACGAGGGCGTCGAAGACCACCGCGGGCCGGGCGTTGCCGATATGGGCGCGATTGTAGACGGTCGGACCGCAGACGTAGACCGTCACCCGCTCCGGATCGCCAGGCTCGAAATCGCGCTTCTCCCGCGCCTTGGTATCGTGGAGTCGGATCATGATGCGTTCGCGGTCTCGCTGTCCTTGGTGGGGGGCGGCTCGCTTTCCCCTGCGGGGGGCGGACGGTAGCGCGGCTCGGCGGGGGCGCCGCGCCGCCAGTCGACGAAATCGACGATGGCCCGGCCGCTGGCATAGAGCAAAGGATAAGTGCGCGAATCGGCCATCCAGGCCGGCCGCTCCGACTGGGCGCCCCAGATCGTGTCGTAGACGAGGTTGGCTCCGAGATAGAGCAAGGTGGCCAGGATGATGCCCTTGAGGGCTCCGAAGCCGCCGCCGAGGATTCGGTCGATCGGGCCGATCACGCTTCGCCTGACCCCGCCGCCGACCTGGCGGGCGACCAGCTTGCCGGCGATGAAGACGATCCCGAAGACGAGCGCGAAAGCGAGCACTGCGGCCCCGGACCGGGTTCCGACCGCGCCTTCGAGGGCGCCGGTGGCGGGCGTGTGGAACAGCTTCAACGCGACGATGGCGACGATCCAGGCGGCGAGGCTCAAGACCTCGCCGACGAATCCCTTCATCGCCCCGCGAACGAGGTTCCAGCCCACGAGAAGCAGCACGATGACGTCGAGCGCGGTCATGCTGCGACTGCTAACGGAGGATTGAAGGTGAGGGAAGCCGCTTGCCTCCCCTCCCTGGAAGGGAGGGGCCGGGGGTGGGTCCGCCGAAGGCGGCCGAAACTCCAAGGCTGCAAAAGTCTCGCTGCGCTCGCCTACCCACCCCTAGCCCCTCCCTTCCAGGGAGGGGACTTCACCGCCCGAGCAGGTGATCGACCAGATCCTTCAAGGTCCGAAAGCCCGACAGCCTCATTCCCCCCTCGCCCTTCACCGACGCCGGGACCAGCGCCCGCTCGAAGCCCAGCTTCGCCGCTTCCTTCAGCCGGAGCGGCCCGTGCGCGACGGGCCTGAGCTCCCCCGACAGAGCCACTTCCCCGAACGCCACCGCCTCGGGCGGCACCGGCCGTTCGGCCAAAGCCGAGACCAGAGCCGCCGCCACCGCTAGGTCCGCCGCCGGATCGCTCAGTCGGTAGCCGCCGGCGACGTTGAGATAGACCTCGGCGGTCGAGAAGCTGAGGCCGCAGCGGGCCTCGAGGACGGCGAGGATCATCGCGAGCCGCCCCGAATCCCAGCCGACCACCGCCCGGCGAGGCGTGGCGCCGCTGGCGAGTCGGACGGTGAGCGCCTGGATCTCGACCAGGACCGGACGAGTGCCCTCCAGCGCCGGGAAGACGACGGCTCCGGACACCGCTTCGCCTCGGTGGGTGAGGAAGAGCGCGCTTGGATTGCCGACCTCCTCGAGGCCGCCTTCCGCCATCGCGAAGACCCCGATCTCGTCGGTCCCTCCGAAGCGGTTCTTGGTCGCTCGGAGAATCCTGTACTGGTGGCTGCGCTCGCCTTCGAAGGCGAGCACCGTGTCGACCATATGCTCGAGCACGCGCGGGCCGGCGATTGCGCCGTCCTTGGTGACGTGGCCGACGAGGACCACGGCGCAGCCCGATTCCTTGGCGTAGCGGATGAGCTCGCCGGCGGAGGCCCGGACCTGGCTGACCGTTCCCGGAGCGCCTTCGATCAGGTCCGAATACATGGTCTGGATCGAATCGATGACGAGCAGTGCCGGCGGCGGCGCGTCGCCCAAAGTGGTGAGGACGTCGCGGACCGAGGTGGCGGCGGCGAGCTGGACCGGAGCCCCGCCGAGGCCGAGGCGGCGGGCGCGCAGGCGCACCTGGTCGGTCGCCTCCTCGCCCGAGATGTAGGCGACCGCGAGCCCCTTGTTCGCCATCAAGGCAGCGGCCTGGAGGAGAAGGGTCGACTTGCCGATTCCGGGATCGCCGCCGATCAGGGTCGCCGAGCCGGCGACGAGGCCGCCGCCGATCGCCCGGTCGAACTCGCGGATTCCGGTCGACATACGCTCGGGCAAGGCGACGTCGCGGTCGAGCCCGACCAGCTCGATCGCCCGGCCGCCGCCGCGCAGGTTGTGGCGCGCCGAGAAAGGCGTGACGACGGCTCCGGCGTCCTCGACGAGGGTGTTCCATTCGGTGCAATCCGGGCATTGGCCCATCCAGCGGTTCTGGACCGAGCCGCAGGCCTGGCAGACGTAGCGTTTCTTGGGTTTCGCCATTGGGGAAGCTTAGCGCGGGACGGAGTGGGACGGAAGGGGAACGTGAATAGTCCCGTCATCCCGGCGAAGGCCGGGATCCCGGCGGGTGAAAGACGCCGCGCTCATCACCCGCCGGGGCCCCAGCCTTCGCTGGGGCGACGGCGATTTTCTCGGAACCCCCATCCCGCCCCGGCATTCAAGCCCTCGCCAGCAATGGAGAGTGTCTTGTTCATCCAGATCCACGCCGACAACCAGATCGATAGCGACAATGAGCGCGACAACCGGCTCGAGGAGCAGATCCGCCAGCGGCTCGCCCGCTTCGAAGGGCGAATCACCGACGTCCAGGTCCATGTCACCGACGTCAACGGGCCGCGCGGCGGCGCCGCCGACCTTCGATGTTCGATCGAGGCCCGGGTCAACGGGATTCCGCCGGTCGCGGCGATCGACGAGGGCGACACGGTCGACCGTGCCGTCATCGGCGCCGCCAAGAAGGTGGTCCGGGCGCTCGACCACCAGCTCGGCAAGCTCGCCGATCACCGACGGTAGGAGACACTCCGTTCCCCAGCCGTTTCCCGGCGAAGGCCGGAGCCCAGTCTTACGCCGTTGACTGGGTCCCGGCCTTCGCCGGGAA
>JBAWCC010000246.1:0-15152 GCA_049590095.1 Allosphingosinicella sp.
GGCCGCGGCCAAGGCCGCGCTCTCGCCGCGCAGGCGCAACGGCGGCGGCGGCGGATCGTCTTCCTGCGCTTCGGCTTCGGCGGGCAGGAGCTGGACCGATCCATCGGGGAGACGCTCGACCCGATAGGGGCCGGAGCCGTCGCCGCCGCGGAGGATCGCCATTTCGGGCTGGGCCAGCAATTGCAGGAAGTTGGGCCGCGGAGTCCTGAGGCTGATCTCAAGCACGTCGTCGGTCATCGCGACGATCTCGTCGATCGCCCCGAGGACGGGCTTCAACGGGCTGCGACTCGCCGGAGCGACGGCGGCCCGAAGCCGGGCGGCCACCTGCTGGGCGGTGATCCGGCCCCCCCCCAGGCTCGCCGCGCCGAGCCGGAAAGTGTAGCGCAGGCCGTCGTCCGAGACGATCCAGCGCTGCGCCAGCGCGGGCTCGATCTCGCCGCCGGCGTCGAACCGGACCAGGCCCTGGGCCGAGGCTTCGAGCAGGATCGCGGAGGGCGGGTCGAGCCGCTCCCGGTTGGGATTGGCGAGTCGGGGCTCGCCGCCGATCGCGCTGACCGAAATCGGACCGGTTTCGTCGCCGCCGCAGCCGGCGAGGAGGAAAGTCGCGGCGGTCAGCCGAAGCGCCGTGGGAAAGCGAGTCACCATCTTGCGCAAGCGATAGCGCAGCCGCGCCCTATCGTCATCCATGGCCGCCTTTACCCCCGCTTCACCTTTGCCGCTTAGGATCGCGCGCATGAACCAGTACAAGCCGCGCCGATCGGGCCGGACCCCGGTGACGGGCCGGACCCAGCTGCGCGCGCAGAGCTGGTACAGTATCGAGGTGACGGTCTGCGACGTCTCCACCGGCGGCTTCATGGCCGAATGCAGCGAGCCGGTCCGGATCGGAAGCTACGTCTCGCTCGAAGTCCCGGGCATCGGCCCGGTCAACGCCCAGGTCCGCTGGCAGCTCGGGGAGCGCATGGGCGGCCAGTTCATCGATCCGATCAGCCTCCACCGCTGCGAATGGACCGCGGTCCCGGCGGATCCGCCGAAGCAGGCGGCGTAGGAACAGGGTGGTATAGGGCGAGCGTGCATCGCCGGGCCGGCCCCTTCGCCGAGCCATCTATTCAAATCGGCTGTCCTGGGCGCGGTCGCGCTGGTCCCACCGGGCGATATGCTTCTCGACCCTGGGGGCGGCCGATCGGGCCCATTGTCGAACCCGCCGATCGGGGTGCTCCGCGAGGGCGCGCAGACAGAATATCCCGCATCGCGATGATCGCTGCGTGGATATCGGCGGACCTTCCTCCGATTATCGCGCGCCTGTTCCCGTCGAACAGATAAGGGAGCGAACCGGCGCCGGGTGCCGACCATTGCCCGGCTGGCCGCCACCCGCCGAGCCCACGCCCCATTTGCTCGAGCAGCCAGAGGGCGACGCCCAAATGCTGATTGGTCCAGCGAGGGATGCGATCAGCACCGAAGAAATCGAGACAGACATGTCTGGTACCAGTCAGGTCCTCGATCGCCTCGGCCATCGCCTTCATTCGGCGTTCGTATCCGGAATGGGAGATGTCGTCCGTAGAGAACAGAATATAGGCGCCGCGCCTCGAGGCCAGTTCGGCGAATATCGGGCGCAAGGTGCCGGCAGGTCGCATTTCCCTGTGCAGGTCGAGGGCGGCCATCTTTTGGGTCTTACACTGGAAGTAGGTCGTCCGTCGGGGTAGCCAGCCACCGGCGGCAGGTTGGCCCGTCCAGGTGATGGATGCGTCCACGCCGCCGTCGGCGGCAGCGTCGTTGCCGCCGACCGAGATGCTGGCGGCAGGAATTTGACGTTGTTTTGCTTCCGCCTCAAGCAATCTGGCGAGTAGCGACCGGAGCAGCATGCTCGACAGCCGTCCGATCAGTTCCTTGCTGACTTCGAACGGCCCCATGCGGTGCTAACATCCGCTCGTGACGAGCTGATCGTCTTCGCGAGTGCAGACGCAGGCTCGGATAGCTTTATTCACGGGAACCTTTCGCCTGTAAGGCAACACCCTAGACATCACGCGACCCAGAAATCCAAAGTAAAGATTCATCGCGTCATGGGGCGGGCGAGCTGGTCCTCGGTACCTGGCCTCTGCTGGTGCGGACGGCGGGACTCGAACCCGCACGCCCCGAGGGGCAGGAGATTTTAAGTCTCCGGCGTCTACCGGTTCCGCCACGTCCGCACGGTGCCCGACATGCCACCATCGTCGCTCCCGCGAAAGCGGGAGTACCTGCGGCATCGGCGAATTATCGGGAGTCGGGATGGATTTCCGCTTTCGCGGGACTGACGTGCGCGCTCAGACGTTGAGCCGCTCGCGCATTTCCTTGCCGGGCTTGAAATAGGGCACGCGCTTGGCGTCGACGTCGACGGCGTCGCCGGTGCGGGGGTTGCGGCCCTTGCGGGCGTCGCGCTCGCGGGTCGAGAAGGCGCCGAAGCCGCGAAGCTCGACCCGGCCGCCCTGCTGGAGTTGCTCGGTGATCGAATCGAAGAAAGCGGAAGCCACCCGCTCGATCTCCTTGCCGGTGAGATCGGGATGATCGTCGCAAAGCAGCTGGACGAGCTCGGAACGGATCACAGCTTCCCCCCAAAGTGAGAATGAACAGCCAAAGCGATCGCCTGCCTCACCCCCGGCGCGCTACCGCTAACCCAGGTTAAATCCCAATTTCGAGCCGAACGCAATATCCCAGGTTCGAAAAAGCGAGGAAAATTCGACCCTTGCCGCACCCTGGGAAAGGTCGGGCGGAGGGCGGGCCGCCTCGCGACCCGCCCTTCCGAAAAATTATTCCTTGCCCTTGTTTTTCAAGGCTTCGCCGAGGATGTCGCCGAGGGAGGCTCCGGAGTCCGAGCTGCCGTACTGGGCGACGGCCTGCTTCTCCTCGGAGATCTGGAGCGCCTTGATCGAGAAGTTGGGCTTCTTGGAACGGTCGAAGCCGATCACCATCGCGTCGAACTTCTGGCCGACCTGGAAGCGCTCGGGGCGCTGCTCGTCGCGGTCGCGGCCGAGATCGGTGCGCTTGATGAAGCCGGTCGCCCCGTCGTCGCCGACCTGGACTTCCAGCCCGCCGTCGCGAACCTCGAGCACGGTGACCGTCACCGTCTCGTTCTTGTTCACTCCGCCGCCCGCGGCCGCGGTCCCGCCCTTGGCGACCCCGCCGCGCTCGAGCTGCTTCATGCCCAGCGAGATACGCTCCTTCTCGACGTCGACGTCGAGGACGACCGCCTTCACCATCTCGCCCTTGCGATGCAGATTCAAGGCCTCCTCGCCGGTCACGCCCCAGGCGATGTCCGACATGTGGACCATTCCGTCGACGTCCCCGTCCAGACCGACGAACAGTCCGAACTCGGTCGCGTTCTTGACCTCGCCCTCGACCTCGGTGCCGATCGGGTGGGTCGACGCGAAGGCGTCCCACGGATTGGCCTGGGCCTGCTTGAGGCCGAGCGAGATCCGGCGCTTCTCCTCGTCGACCTCGAGCACCGAGACGTCCACTTCCTGCGAGGTGGAGACGATCTTGCCCGGGTGGACGTTCTTCTTGGTCCAGCTCATCTCGGAGACGTGGACGAGGCCCTCGATGCCCGGCTCGAGCTCGACGAAGGCGCCATATTCGGTGATGTTGGTGACCCGGCCGGTGAACACTCCGGCGACCGGATATTTGGCGCCGGCGCCCTCCCACGGATCGGCCTCGAGCTGCTTCATTCCGAGGCTGATCCGCTGGGTCTCGCGGTTGATGCGGATGATCTGCACCTTCACCGTGTCGCCGATGTTGATCAGCTCGGAGGGGTGGTTGACCCGCTTGTAGCTGATGTCGGTGACGTGGAGCAGGCCGTCGATCCCGCCCAGGTCGACGAAGGCGCCGTAATCGGTGATGTTCTTGACCACCCCGTCGACGACCTGGCCCTCGGCGAGGCTCATGATCAGGCCCGAGCGCTGCTCGGCGCGGGTCTCTTCGAGGATCGCGCGGCGCGAGACGACGATATTGCCGCGGCGGCGGTCCATCTTCAGGATCTGGAAGGCCTGCGGAATGTCCATCAGCGGAGTGACGTCGCGGACCGGGCGGATGTCGACCTGCGAACCCGGAAGGAAGGCGACGGCGCCGCCGAGGTCGACGGTGAAGCCGCCCTTCACTCGGCCGAAAATGATGCCTTCGACCCGGTTGCCGGCGGTGAACTCGGTCTCGAGCTTGTCCCAGGCGGCCTCGCGGCGGGCTCGGTCGCGCGACAGCATCGCCTCGCCCTGGTGGTTCTCGACCCGGTCGACATAGACGTCGACGACGTCGCCGACGGCGATCTCGGCCTTCTGGCCGGGAGCGGCGAACTCGCGGAGCGAAACCCGGCCTTCCGACTTCAGTCCGACGTCGATCACGGCCATGTCGTTCTCGATGGCGGTGACCGTCCCCTTGACGACCTTGCCCTCGAAGCCCTCATTCTCGCCGCCGAGGGTCTCGTTCAGAAGTTTCGCGAAATCGTCGCGGGTCGGCATCGCCGTGGTCGCCATAAAGTGGATATCCTTCGTTGCTTTTATTCCGGCCAGGGGTTGTCTCCCCCGGTCTTCAGAACGTGAAAACCGCGCCCGCCTCATGCGAAACGCGGCGTCCATCGGGCGAGCGAAGCGAAGCCTCCGTAAAAAGCAAAAAGAGCGCGTCGGGGGCGGGCGTCTTCGCCTCTACCGCCGCGCGCTGAGCCTTAGCCGAGCCTCCACAGGCGCGTTACGCGCCCGCTGGACGGAGGGGGATATAGGGGAAGGGCGTGAGAGGGGCAAGCGGGTTTGGGAGCGCTCGTTCCTTAGACGCCTTGGATGCGGGCCGCGCCGGTTTGTTTCACACAAAGGCACGAAGGCGCGAAGGCGCCGAGCATGTGACGCAAGTGGGCGCGAGCCTGGCATCCGGATTTTGGGTGCCAATCGCCATCTGCCAGAGACTGATGGATGAGGAATCCAGCCTTGACCCGGGCAGTGTGTATCTATACACACAAACTGAGCTAGGCATGCGCAGCCGGGCGGTCATCCGGAAGCTGGAGGCGCATGGCTGGTACGAGGTGCGCCAGAACGGAAGCCACAAGCAATTCAGACATGATGACAGGCCGGGCCTCGTGACCGTGCCGCATCCGAAGAAGGAATTGCCGATCGGCACGCTCAAGAGCATCTCCAGGGTCAGCGAGGTGCCGCTGCCTTAGCCCTTCGAGGAGACGAAGCGTGCCAACTGTTTATTATCCGGCGATCATCGAGAAAGGGCGACGAGGCTACGGCGTGTTCTTTCCCGACCTGCCGGGCTGCACGTCGGCGGGCGACACCGTTACCGAGGCAGCGCTTAATGCGGAGGAGGCGTTGGCGGGTCACCTCCTTGTTTCCGAGGAATATGGCGACGAACTGGGAGAGCCGAGCGAGCTCGACCGGATCGAGGTGGATCCGGACGTCGACGAGGTCGCCAGAATTCTCGTGCGCGGCGAGCGCAGGGGAAAGGCCGTGCGGATCAACATCACCTTGGACGAGGGACTGGTCGCGGCGATCGACAAGGTGGCTGAGAACCGGTCGGGGTTCCTGGCCGAGGCGGCGCGCTCGGCGTTGGCGGCCCGGAGGGAGAGCATGAGCGACAGCGAAAGCAAGGCAGCCTGATGGACGGAGGGGTGGCTGGCTTTGGAGTGCGCCGAAGGAGTCGGACCCGTGAATGCGAGGCTGATCGAATGACGAAGAAGGAAAAGGAGCGCGACTACCCGCCGCTCCCGCCGGGGGCCGTGCTGCAGGAGCGAATCGTCGGCCGGCTCGGCATCAGCCAGGCGGCGCTGGCGAAGGCGCTGGGCGTGTCGCGCTTCGACGTCAACCAGGTGCTGGGCGGCCGCCGCGGGGTGACCGCGGAGATGGCGCTTCGGCTCTGGGCATGTGCTGGACACGTCGCCCGAGCTTTGGCTGAAGCTGCAGGCGCAGGTCGATCTGTTCGAAGCGCGGCGGGCGGCGGGGGCGGAGGTCGCGAAGCTGCCGAGGCTTCGGAAGGCGGGGCCGGAGGAGCGATCGGCCGCGGCGGAGTGAGGTTCTGCCCGGCGGGGAGGGTCGGGCAGGCGTCTTCACCTCCGCCTCCCACACGCTGGGACTTGGCCGAGCCTCGACACGCACTTGAGCCGCCCGCTGGACGGAGGAGCGTATAGGCGAAGGGGGGGTGTCGGGGGCAAATTGTCTCCGGGCAATTGCGACTCGAGGCGGCGGGGCGCCATGAGCCTTTGCCTGAATTCGTCGCTTCAAGCGGGCAGAAATCCAGGCGCAGATAGGCTATCGACGGCCCGGGCAGGAGGAGGCGGGGATGCCGTGGTTCATTCAAATTCTGTTGCAGAGCCTCGTCGTGGGAGTGTTGGTCCTGCTGGCCGCATGGCTGTCCTGGTTTCCGGCGAAGCTCGCGGTGGGGGCAGCGCTGGCCTATCTTGTCTATTACGCGGCGCGCTCACCGTCGTTGATCTTCCGCCGGGGCTTTCATCTGATCGTCGTCGCCGCGGTCCTGCCGCTGGGCCTTACCCTGCGTGCCGAGGGCGCAGGGGCCACTTCGCAGGATCTGGGCTATTTTCGATTCCTTCTGGACCTTGGCGAGGCGGCGCCCGCTTGGCTGTGGTTCGGTCTCGCCGCCCTCTGCCTTGCCGGTGACGCGCTGGTCGGGTGGCGTGAGGCGACGACGCGCAAAAGGCTCTATGATACCGATACGGTCGAAGGCGAACTGACGGGCGCGAACGAGGCCCGCACGATCAGGATGAATTTCTCGTTCAGGCCCAGACTCGAGGTTGAGCTCACGGGCGCGACGTTGCGTCTTGCAGGCCTCTTCCCGCAGACGCTCCGGACGCAGCTTTGGGTGCGTACCGAATTTCCCGGTCAGTCATTCCAAGTCGGTCCGGGCACTCCGCAAACCGTCGGCGCGGATAAAAGCGCCCAATTGACCGTCCAGGCTCAGCTCCCGGCCAAGCCTGGATTGATTCTGCGCACCCGGATCCGTCCGTTCTGGGCCCGGTTGCTGCCCTTGCGGGCTCTCCTCACCTTGAAGGGTGACAAAATCGAGCCGCTCCCGGTCAAAATCGCGCAACCGCCCGGCCTGTGAGGCAGTCACTGGCGAGGCGCCGCTCCGGCTGGCGGATGGATGCGGACCATGACGATTTCGGGAACGTTTTCGTCAATCCTCAGGTGAATTCTGACGTCGTGAACAGTGAAGGCGTATGTATTTGGCTCTCCGGCCACTTTCGCCCCGTCGCGCGGCAGATAACCCTGGTTGATCTCCCCCCAAAGAAGATCCAGCGCGAGTTTGAAATCGCTTTTTGGAATACCGGGCCTGTGCAATCTGTGAATGGTCGTGGCGTAGGCGACACTGAGCTCCTCCGGCACCTTGAACTCGTAATGGGCCGGCTTGAACCGCTTCTTCGGTTGCTTCTCTGCCACCAGCCTTCACAATCTCCGGTTCACACGCTTTCAACCTCGACTTCCTGTACAGGAGCGGCCTGGATGCAGGCAAGTACGTGCTCGACCATTTCGGACTCTTCCCGCTCGTCGAGGCTATGATCTTCGCCCCAGCGTTCGTTCATCCTTTCGACGACGAACCGAGAGGCGGCCTCCACTACCTGTGGGACAACCATCTGAGTAATGGCGTTCAGGGCCGCCTCGGCGGCGCGCGCCCGCAAGGCACTGCCTTGGGACGCCGTTTGCACGTCCCCGCCTTCACTGTCGGAGCCCGCGCCGACGCGAGCGGCGAGCTCGTCCAGGGAGATTGCAGGACCGCTCGCCGGTGGCGACTGCGTCATCATCTTATCCCGGCTGGCGTCGCGGGCGAGAAGCACATCCAGATCGGCGAGCGATACGATCGCGGCGAGCGGCCGTCGGTTGCGGTAGATGAGTACGCGACGTCCATGCATGGCGGCGTCGCCGACGACTTCACTGAACGATTGCCGCACTTCGGTGGCATCGAGCCGACGCACCCCGGCATAAGGATCGGATTTCGCTTCGTTCGCCATTGATCTGCTCCTGCGGCCCTCGGCCTTCATGTCGCAAACGCGCTGAACGAAGGCTGAGTCATGTACAATTCGTACATTACGTACAATATGTACAAATGGTATGGCAATCCTTAAATTCCAAGAGCTCGCCGCTTCGGACGACGGCCGGCGGGAACCCTGCCATTTCGCGGCGGCGCGCGAGCGTCCCGAGGGGATGGGCGGAGATTTTGGTCCGGGCGGCCGAAGCCTGGGGGCGGACCGGGTGGTGGCCGAGGGGAGCCAGGGCGGCGAGAGGGTCGAGAGCGTCTTGCCGCCGACCGCGTCCGCCCTTTGCCCGGGCTAAGTGAACGGCGACTGTCAGCCTCGTTCAGACGTTCATCATTGCCGATCGGGCAAAGCTTTCCACGCCCTCCACGGCCGGCGCGGAGTCGACGATGTATGTCGCGCGCCGGCCCGGACGGGCCCCTCCAGTTGAGTAACGGGGGCGGGGCCGGCATCCGCAAGCACGCATGCCGGCCCCGACTTTCTCCCGACGAAGCGGTCGGCCTCGACCGATAGCCGGAACCGTCCGTCCGGTCGGAGCGTCTGCCCAACGACTGGAGGCCGCTCATGACTCTCACCGCCATCGCGATCAATTGCACCCTGAAGCGCAGCGGCGGCGAGGATTCGTCGACCGACAAGATGATCGGGCTGCTCGTCTCCGAGCTGAAGAAGAGGGACGTCGAGTTTCGAGGAACGATCCGGATCGCCGACCATGAGGTCAAGCCGGGGGTGACTTCGGACGAAGGGGAGGGGGACGAGTGGCCCGCTCTCCGGAGACGGATCCTCGAGGCCGACATCCTGATCTTCGGAACCCCGATCTGGCTGGGGCAGATGTCGAGCCTCGCCAAGCGCGTGGCCGAGCGGATGGACGCCTTCCTCTCCGAGACCGACGCGCGGGGGCGGATGCCGAGCTTCGGCAGGGTCGCCCTGGTCGCCGTGGTCGGCAACGAGGACGGAGCCCATAATGTCTGCGCCCAGCTCTACCAGGCACTTTCCGACACCGGCTGGACGTTGCCCGCCTCGGCCGTCGCCTACTGGGTTGGCGAGGCGATGGGCGGAGTCGATTTCCGGGACCTGCCGGCGATCCCGGACAAGGTGCTCGAATCCGCGGCGATGGCGGCGAGCAACTCGGCGCATCTTGCGGGGATGCTGAAGGCGCGGCCCTATCCGGGCGTGGAAGGCGACCGGTGAGGCCTGTCACCGGGCCTCCGTGCAGCTGCATATAGCTATTTCGCATATAGACAAATATGTCTATTTGCTGTAGGCGGGAACGTCTATGGCAGGCGGGTGAATGCGAACCAGTTTCGACGCTATTTGGCCAAGCGGGGATGCACGTTCGAGGAGGGCAAGCGGCATACGATAGTGCGTCTGGGAGACTGGATGGCCGCCCTCCCGCGCCACGGGGGCGCCGAGCAGCTGGGGACGGGGCTCGTCAACAGCATCATGAAGGATTTGGGATTGTGAAGGCGACCGCGGGCGGGTTGGACTATCCGGTGGAGCTCGTGCCGGACGACAACGGCACCCTGCTGGTGACGTTTCCCGACGTACCGGGCGCCATTACCTATGGCGCCGACCAGGCTGAGGCCTTGGCCAATGCCGTAGACGCGCTGGAGACTATCTTGTCCGCCTTGATCACCGATCGGCGCGAAATTCCCCGACCTTGTCCGCCGCATGGCAGGAAGACCGTATCTCCGTCGCTGCTCGGCAGGTTGAAGATCAGCGTCTACCGGGCAATGCGCGAACGCGGCTGGCGCAAGGCGGACCTGGCACGCGCGATGTCGCTAAATCCGCGCCAGATCGATCGCCTGCTCGACCTGCGGCACGGCTCGACGGTCGCTCAGCTGGAGCAGGCGCTGGCGGCATGCGGCAAGCGGGTGGAAGTAGATTTGCGGGAGCTGCGGGCTGCCGCCTGAGCCTCGGGTCAGCCCTGTTTCACCCGCCGCTCCACCGCCTCGATCGCCGCCGCGATCGCCGCCTCAACCCCCATGGCGCTCGTGTCGAGGAGCATCGCGTCCTCGGCCCTGACCAGGGGCGCCGCGGCCCGGCCCATGTCTCGTTCGTCGCGGGCCCTGATGTCGAGTAGGACGTCCTCCTCATGGACCGAGAGGCCCATTCGGATGAGCTCCTCGAAGCGGCGGCGGGCGCGGACTTCGGGGCTGGCGGTGACGAAGAGCTTGGCGTCGGCATCGGGGGCGATGACCGTGCCGATGTCGCGGCCGTCGAGGACCGCGCCGCCGGGCTGCCCGGCGAAGTCGCGCTGGCGTTCGGCGAGCGCGGCGCGGACCATCGGATAGGCCGAGATTCGCGAGGCGATTCCGCCGGCGGCCTCGCTCTTCAGCTCGGGGTCGTCGAAATCCGTCTGCGAGAAATCGCAGGCCCGGGCGGCGGCGAACTCGCTTTCGGGATCGCCGCCGAAGCGGAGCAGGTTGAGAGCGACGGCGCGGTAGAGCAGGCCGGTGTCCATGTGCGGCAGGCGGTAATGGCGGGCGAGCGCCTTTGCGATCGTGCCCTTGCCGCTGGCGGCGGGGCCGTCGACGGCGACGATCATCGGGCGAGCTCCTGAAGCAAGGCGGCGAAGCCGGGGAAGCTGGTGTCGGCGGCGGACATGTCGGAGACCGTTACCGGCTGACGGCAATGGAGGCCAGCCACCGCGAAGCTCATCGCGACCCGGTGGTCCCGTCGCGGGTCGATCGTCAGGCCGCCGGCGAGCGGCCCGCCGGGGAAGCCGCGGACGAAGACGGTGTCGCCTCGGTCCTGCGCATTGGGCGCGATCCAGTCGATCCCGGGCACCATGGCCGCGATCCGGTCCGATTCCTTCAGCCGGAGCTCGCCGAGGCCCGACGCACTGCTGATTCCGTCGGCGACGGCGGCGGCGACGAAGAAGATGGGGTATTCGTCGATCATCCGCGGCGCGAGCTCGGGCGGGACGTCGATCCCTTTCAGCCGGGAATGGCGGACGACGAGGTCGGCGACCGGCTCGCCGCCTGGCTCGCGGCGATTTTCGAAGGCGAGGTCCGCGCCCATCTCCAGCAGCACGTCGTAAAGGCCGGTTCGCGACGGATTGATTCCGACTCCCTCGATCCTGAGCTCCGAGCCCGGGACGATCAGCGCCGCGACGGCGAGGAAGGCGGCGGCCGAGAAATCTCCGGGGATTGCGAGATTTTGCGGCTTCAGCCCGGCCTCGCCGCGCAGGACGATCTCGCCGCCGTCGACGGCGATGTCGGCGCCGAACAGCTTCAGCATAGTCTCGCCATGGTCGCGGGTCGGCACGGGCTCGACGATCCGGGTGAGCCCGGGGATGTTGAGAGCGGCGAGGAGCAGGGCCGATTTCACCTGGGCCGAGGGCACGTCCATCAGGTGCGTATGCGCGACCGCGGGGGAAAGGCCGCGGACCGTCAGCGGCAGACGGCCTCCTGGCGCCGCGATCACCTCCGCGCCGATCCGGCGGAGCGGTCCCGCCAGCCGCTCCATCGGCCGTCCGGACAGCGAGCTGTCGCCGGTGAAGACGGCGGCGATCGGATGGGAGGCGGCGAGTCCCATGAGGAGCCGGGCCGAAGTGCCGCTATTGCCCATGTCGAGCGCTCGCTCCGGCTGGAGCAGTCCGCCCGCGCCGACCCCGTCGACCGTCCACGCCGCCCCGTCGCGGGCGATCCTTACCCCCATCGCCTCGAGCGCGGCGGCGGTGGAGCGGACGTCGGTGCCTTCCGACAATCCCTCGATCCGGCTTCGGCCGAGCGCCATCGCGGCACAGATCAGGGCGCGGTGGGAGATCGACTTGTCGCCGGGGACCCGGATCGTTCCGCGAAGCGGGCCGGAGGCTTGAAACACCGCCGGCCGGGGTCCGCTCTTCTCCATGGGCTTGGCTTTGACAGCGGGCATCCCATGTGGCAAGCGCGCCGCAATCGGCACGGAAGCGGCCGTCCTTTCCAGTTTTGCAGTGGAGACTTTTCACCGATGGTGAAGCCTGAATGGGGCACCAAGCGCACTTGTCCCAAGTGCGGCACGCGCTTTTACGATCTCGGCAAGGAAGATCCGGTGACCTGCCTCGCCTGCGGAGTGGCCTGGGATCCCGAGCCCGTGCTCAAGTCCAAGCAGCCCTTGCCGTTCGACGCGCCCAAGAAGGAGGTCGTCGCCGACGAGAAGGAGGATAGCGATCTGGCTGCCGACGATCTCGCCATCGACGAGGACGCCGAGGAGAATCCGGACGACGAGGTCGATCTGGGCGGCGACGACGATATCGGAGTGGCCGGCGGCAAGGACGACGACGAGGAGGCCTGAGGCTTCGCTCCCGGCCGAAGCCGGGCCGCCTGTTCCCCGGCGAAGGCCGGGGTCCAGCTGCGGCGGCGAACCGGATCCCGGCCTTCGCCGGGAAACAACCTGCGCTAAGGTGACGATCAAAGCTTGCGATAATCCGGCGCCTTGCCTAAATCCGGCGCCGCGGCCGCCCTCCCAGGGGCGGCGAAAAAAGGTTCGGGGCCGTAGCTCAGCTGGGAGAGCGCTGCAATGGCATTGCAGAGGTCAGGGGTTCGATCCCCCTCGGCTCCACCATTCCACTGGAATATTCCTCGGATCGACACGCCGCCGGCGACCGCTTCGGCTGGAGCCGCGCGGCCTATGGGCCTTGGGAGATGAGGCCCCGGCGGAGATTGCCATGCGAGACCCCAACTCTGTGATCACCCTCCGCGCGGACGGTGCTTCTCCTCATGCGCCTGGCTTTTGCAGTGCCGAGCTCATCCCGGCGCGCGGCATGATGGTTTATCAGCTTCACGCCAACCTGCCCGGCCGGGGCAGGGTGGCTGTGTTCACCGCTCCCGATCTGGAGGAGGGCCTGAACCGTCTCGATGGCGGCCCGGACGATTTCAACGGCAATGCCTCTTTCTCGATGGGCGCCGCCTTCCTGGCTCCCTTCGTCAACCGGATCCGCGGCCGGTTCATGGCCCAGACCCGCGAGATCGAAACGACGATCGCGGGCCGGATCGTGACCCTTCCCGCCAACGGCGGAGGAAAAGCGCCCGGCGCGGAGCAATATGCCATCCACGGCCTGATCCTCGACCGCGCCGCGCAGGTCGGCGAACGGTTCAAGGTTCCGGGCGGAGAAGCCGTGCAGGCGACTCTGGATGCCGGGGACTTCGGCGGGCACTGGCTTTCGACGGCGCGTCTCGAGTTCGAGATCCGGTTGACCGGATCCAGCTTCGCGGCGGTCGTTCGAGCGATCAACACCGGCTCCGAGCCGATGCCGATCGGGCTCGGCTGGCACCCCTATTTCAACATTCCGAGCGGTGAGCGCGAACAGGCCCGGATCAGGTTGCCGGCGAAATCCCGCCTTGCGGTGAACGATTACGACGAGGTTCTGCCGACGGGCGAGATCGTTCCGGTCGCTGGAACGAAGTACGATTTCACTCAGGACGGCGGCCGAGCCCTCGCCGGCCTCTATCTGGACGATTGCTTTGCCGATCTCGTCAAGGATTCCGGCGGCCGCACCGTGTGCGACGTGATCGATCCTTCGAGCGGATACCATCTCAGGATGGTTTCGGATTCTCCGGAAATCTCGGCGCTTCAGACCTTCGCTCCGCCGGAACGCCCGATGGTGGTCATCGAGCCCCAGTTCAGCTGGGCCGATCCCTACGGGGATTCGTGGGCGCCAGGGGTGGACACCGGGATGGTCCTGCTGAAACCCGGCGAGTCCGTGGACTATCGCGTACGGCTGGAGCTTCCTCGCCCCTAGCGTCGCCCGCACCGGGCCGGAGAGGGTCGGAGACGGGTCGGGCGGGTGCCGCCCTTGCGGGCGGAGCGATTCAAGCCCCTAGTCAGAGCCGGCGAATTAAGGCATTATATTCATTATGAAATGGGCTGCGGGGGCGGGAATCGCCGCTGTCATCGTCGGGATCGCGGCCGCCCAGGCTCAGGGCGACGGACCCGCCGTGCCCGCCGTGCCCGCCGTGCCCGCCGTGCCCGCCGTGCCCGTCGCTCCGATCGAGCAGGCGCAGGCGAGCTGGGGGGAGTGGACTCGGCCGCTTCAGCCGCATGTCGATCGCCCGGCCGCCGGGCCGGAGGCGCCGGCGCCTGCCGCCGAAATCGTCCCGGTCGAGGAGATCGACGTCGTCGACGCACACTGGATGGCTCTCACCATGTGGGGCGAGGCCAGGAACGGCGGCGAAGAGGCGATTCGGGCGGTGGGTCATGTCATCGACAATCGCCGGCGGGCGAACACCCACGGCCGGTACGCCACCGAGACGGTGAGCGCGGCCTGGCAGTTCAGCGCCTGGAACAGGAACGATCCCAACTTCCAGGCGATGATGAACATCGACAGGCTGAAGCCCGGAAGCGAGGATCACCTCATGTGGCTCGAGTCGAAGAGGGTGGCGGCGGAGATCCTCTCCGGGGCGTCGGCCGACCCGACCGGAGGCGCGCTCTTCTACCACACCGCCGCGGTGTCGCCGCGCTGGTCCTCGGGCCTCGCGCCGATCCGGGTGATCGGCGGGCATCTGTTCTTCAGGACGGCGCGGTAAGCTATTCCTTTATCCTCCCTGCCGGCGGAGCCGGCGGGGAGGGGGACCATGCGAAGCATGGTGGAGGGGTATCTGCCGCCGGCCTTCGCCGTCTCGCGCTGAAACCTCGACGTCCGAGCCTTCTATCTCTCCACCACTTTCGCCCGACGGCTGCTGCGCAGCCGGTTTCGGCTCTCGGCATGCCCCCGGCATGCCGACCCGCCTGCACCCCCCTCCCCATGCGAAGCATGGGGAGGCAAGGATGAACGATTGCGCCCGCCCCTGTGCCGCCCCGGGACAGGCTCCGCACCGGCGGATTCGGCCACTTGCCGGGGTGGTAAAGAGCGCGTTAACCCCGGGCCATGGACCGCCTGATTCCCGCCTCCGAAGACGTCAGACTCTTCCTCCTGACCTTCGCCGGCGGTGTGGTCTTCTTCTCCACGTTCCTGGCCTAGGGGACACGTACTTTTCCGCATAAAGGTACGTGTCCCCGTTTTTCCCTACCGTCACTCCGGCGAAAGCGGGACTGTTGCATAAGCCTGCTCGGCACCCTCGTCACCCCAGCGAAGGCTGGACCTTTGCATAAGCCGCCGGATCTTAGCCCCTCCCCTTCAGGGGAGGGGTTGGGGTGGGGGTTGTCGGCTCGCTTCACCGACGTCGGCGAACATTCT
>JBAWCC010000247.1:0-2545 GCA_049590095.1 Allosphingosinicella sp.
ATCTCGGCCCGCAGGCGGCTCTTCGCTTCCCCGTCGCCGCCCGCTCCGTCACCGTCGCCGCCGACTGGCGAGTGCGGGTCGCGGGCAACGCCCGCCCGGGCTCCGGCCCGACCCTGACGGTGGCCACGGACTTCTAGTTATAACGGATTGTTCTTGATCTTATAACGAAAGAGACTATGCCGGACGATGCCCCGGAAAGGAAGCTGCTTTACAGCCGGGAGGCGGCGCGAACGCTGCTTCGGATCGATCGCCGAACCGCACGCCGGATCCGTGCGAAGATCGATCTGCTCGCGATCGACCCCGGCGCGCTCGCCAACAATGTCAGTGCGCTCAAGGGAGAAAGCGGTTGAAGCGATTGAGGATGAGCGGATGACCTATGAGCCTCAATCCTTTGCCGCTCCCGACGGTACCGAAATGGTGATCCTGAAGGCGGCCGATTATGCGCGGTTGAAGCGGCTCTGCGGAGAGGAGGCCGGGGATGCCGCCGACGCGAGGAAAATACTTGCCGAAATACGCGACGGCGCAGGAACGATTCCGGCAGAGGTGCTCGACCTTATCCTGGACGAAGGCCTGACGTCGCTCGCGGCCTGGCGACGCCATCGGGGCCTCAGCCAGGCCGCGCTCGCGCGCCGAGCAGGCCTCAGCCAGGTGTGGATCAGCCGGATCGAGCGCGGCGGCGGCTATGGGTCGCGTGAAACGCGCCGCAAGCTCGCCGGCGCTTTGGACGCGCCTTTGTGGGCCCTCGAGGACGAGCGGACCGCCTGATCGTCCCGCCGCCGACTTGTCGAGCCGCCCTTCCGCCCCGGCTCCGCAGCCGCTAGTCAGCAATCGTGGACATCTATCTTCCAATCGCCGGCCTGTCGGTCAACGCGCTGGCGATCGTCCTGCTCGGAGGCGTGGTCGGCCTTCTGACCGGGATGGTCGGGGTCGGCGGCGGCTTCCTGACCACTCCGATCCTGATCTTCTACGGGATCCCGCCGCCCGTCGCCGTCGCCTCGGCGACCACCCAGATCACCGGGACCAGCGTCTCGGGCGTTCTCGCCCACCGCCGGCGCAAGGGCGTCGACTATCGGATGGGCTCGGTGATCATCGCCGGCGGCCTCATCGGGGCGCTCGCCGGGGGCGGCCTGTTCCGGCTGCTCCAGGATGCCGGGCAGATCGATACCGCCATCTCCCTCCTTTACGTCGTCCTGCTCGGGACCATCGGAGTGATGATGGCCAAGGAAGCGGCGACCGCGCTCGACATCCTCAAGCCGAAGGAGAATGCGAAGAAGCCCAAGCGCCACAATCCCCTGATCGCGGCGCTTCCGATGCGCTGGCGCTTCTACCAGTCGGGCCTCTACATCTCGCCGCTGGCGCCACTGCTGCTCGGCTTCGGCTCCGGAATATTGACCGTCCTGCTCGGGGTCGGCGGTGGCTTCATCGTCGTTCCCGCCATGATCTATCTGCTCGGAATGTCGGCTCAGGTGGTGGTCGGCACCTCCCTGCTCCAGATCCTGTTCGTCACCGCCGCGACGACCCTCATCCACGCCACCACCACCAAGTCGGTCGACATCGTCCTCGCCGGCCTGCTCCTCCTGGGCTCCGTCATCGGCGCCCAGTTCGGGGTGCGCCTCGCCCAGAAGGCGAAGCCCGAATTGCTTCGGATGTTCCTCGCCATCATCATCCTCGCAGTCGCCGTCCGGATGGCGATCGGCCTCGGCTGGAGGCCCGAGGAAATCTACACGTTGCAGGTGCTGTGACCAGGCTTCGCGCCCTTCTCCTCCTGTGCGCGGCGCCGCTCGCGCTCGGCGCCGCCAAGCCCCGGCTCGTGCCCGACGTCTCGCAGAGCGAGATCGAGATCCAGTACAGCTTCACCGGGGCGGAGCTGCTCCTGTTCGGAGCGATCCTCTATCCCGGCGGGCGAACCCCGACCGAGCATGCCGACATCGCGGTGGTGGTGAAGGGTCCGGTCCAGCCGCTGGTGGTTCGCGAGAAGCAGAAGGTGGCCGGGATCTGGATGAACGTCGAGGCGGCGCGCTTCCGCTCGGCGCCGGCTTTCTACGCCGTCGCCTCCTCGCGGCCGCTCTCCGAGCTGATCGACGAGCGCACCGCCGCCATCTACGAGCTCGGACTCCAAAACCTCTCGCTCTCCCCCGGCGCGGGCAAGTCGGCCGAGGTGCAGAGGCGCTTCGAGGCCGGCCTCATCGACCTGATGCGGCGGCGCCAGCTTTATATCGAGGATCCGGGCGGAGTGAGGATCACCGACCATGTCCTCTATCGCGGGCGGATCGACTTCCCGTCGCTGGTTCCGGTCGGCGACTATACGGCCGAGACCTTTCTCATCAAGGACGGCCGGGTGATCGCCGGAGCGGTGCGCGAGATCAGGATCGGCAAGACCGGCTTCGAGCGCGACGTCGCCGCCGCCGCCGACCGCTGGTCCTTCGCCTACGGCCTCGCCGCAGTGGCGATGTCGCTCCTCATGGGATGGGGCGGCAGCCTCATCTTGAGGAAGGGGTAATCTTGTCCTCCCCATCGAAGATGGGGAGGGGGACCACACGAAGTG
>JBAWCC010000248.1:0-22587 GCA_049590095.1 Allosphingosinicella sp.
CGCCTCGGCCGAGGCCGCGCCTCTGCCGCCCGTCGAAGCCATCGCCCCCGGCCAGGCGGCCGAGCCCTTCGTCGTCGGCGACCGCAGCGAGCGCGACGTCGCCGCGTCGCTCCAATGCCTCACCGCCGCCGTCTATCATGAGGCGCGCTCGGAAAGCCTTGAAGGCCAGCGCGCGGTCGCCCAGGTGGTCCTGAACCGGGCTCGCCATCCCGCCTTCCCGAAGACTATCTGCGGGGTCGTCTACCAAGGCTCGAACCGCCGCACCGGCTGCCAGTTCAGCTTCACCTGCGACGGCTCGCTTCGCGCCCGGCGCGATCCGGCCGCCTGGGAGCGGGTCCGCAAGGTCGCCGGCGCGGCCTTGGCCGGAAGCGTCTACGGGCCCGTCGGCCACGCCACCCATTATCACGCCTCCTACGTCCGGCCCTGGTGGGCGGCGTCGCTGAAGCGCGCGGTGAGCGTCGGATCGCACATCTTCTACCGCTGGCGCGGCGACTGGGGCGATCCCAAATCCTTCCGCCGTCCCTATCTCGCCGCCGAGACGGTGGAGAGTCCCGATCGCCCCGAGCGGGCCGCGGTCCGAACCGCCGAGCGCACCGATCCGGTCGAGACGACCGAGGCGTTCGGAGTCACCGTCCGCCGCGGAGGCCCGCCGCCCCGCTTCCTGGCTTCGGCCGAAGACTCCGTCCCGTCCGAGGCCATGGCGAGCGCCGCCGCGGTCCGGGTCCATACCGGCCTCCCAGACTTCATGACTGCCGAGACCAGTGAACCGGTGGCAGCCGCCCCAGCGAGCTGAGCGCCTACCGCACCCTTTTCACATAGACCCGCCCGTCCTCGCGCCGCTCGGTGGCGAAATTGGGAACGGCGTCGATCAGCTCGGCGAGGCCCGCATAGCCGTAGCTCCGGGCGTCGAACGAGGAGCGGTTGCCGGCACGCTGGCCGACCTCGGAAAGGCTGGCATAGCCGCGCCCGTCGCGCTTCGAGGCCCGGAAGGCGGCGCCGAGCAATTTGATCAGCTCCTCGTCCACCTTGAGCTTGGGCGGGGGAGGGGCCGCCGCCTCCGCGTCATGATCGTCGCTCTGGCCGAAGGCGGCGACGTCGATGAAGCGGCTGCACGCCTCCTGGAACGAGACCGGAGTCCGCACCTTCGAGCCGAAGCCGTAGACCGGCACCCCGTCCTGCCGGATCCGCATCGCCAGCGGCATGAAATCGGAATCGCTCGACATGATCCCGAAGCCGTCGACCCGGCCGCCGAACAGAAGGTCCATGGCGTCGATCGTCATCTTCATGTCGGTGGCGTTCTTGCCCTTGGTGATGTCGAATTGCTGGTGAGGCTCGATGGCATGGCGGTGGGTCATCTGTGCCCAGCCCTTCAGCCCCGCCTTGGTCCAGTTGCCATAGGCTCGGCGGATATTCACCGTCCCGAGCTCGGCGAGCACGGTCAGCACCGCGTCGAGATGGTCCGACGAGGCGTTGTCGGCGTCGATCAGAAGCGCGATGTTGCCGTCCTGGCGGTCGGTGTCGGCCATGCTAGGGCCTGGTGCCGGAGTTGAGGCGCGCGTCGACGCTCCAGGGTCCCGGCCCGGCCGCTGCGATGTAGAGGAAGACGAAGCAATAGAGGATCGCCGCATCGCCGCCGTTGTTCACCGGAAAGAAGTTCTGCGGCGCATGCGCATACCAATAGGCGACCGCCATCGTGCCGGAAGCGAGGAAGGCGGCCGGGCGGGTGAACAGGCCGATTGCGATAAGGAGGCCGCAAACGAGCTCCACGATCCCGGCGAAATGGCCGGGATGATTGAGGGCCCAGCCGGTTCCCGCCATCTCGCCCGCCGGGAAGGAGAGGAACTTCTGACTCCCGTGCGCGAGGAAGATCAGACCGGTAACGATTCGGAGCAGGCTTAACAGACGCGGCCCCCAGGCCAGGGGCAGTCCGAGATCGCGCATGGATATTCCTTTCTGCGAAGCGAAGTCCGAACGCCTATCACCCCGGCGCGAGGCGCGAAAGCGGCGGTCGCCAAGCCTTTGAGGCTACGCGTTAATTCCCCGCTGGCACTTTCCGCCTTTCTGCGGCAGAAAGCGCTTCATCCCATGCCCGCTCTGCGCAGCCTCTACGACGTCCTCAACGTCGCTCCCGAAGCGGAGCCCGTCGTCGTCGAGGCCGCCTACAAGGCGCTGATCAAGAAATATCATCCCGACCAGGCGGCCCCGGCGCCGGTTTCGAAGAACGCGACCCAGATCAACGAGGCGTTCGCGATCCTCAAGGACCCCGTCAAGAGGGCCGATTACGATCACCGGCTGTGGACCAAGCAGCAGGCGATCCGCCTCGCCGAGGCCCAGGTGGCGAGCGCCGGGCGGCCGCCGCGCTTCGTCGCGGTCAGCGGCTGGCTGATCGCCGGCCTTCTCGCCGCCGCGCTCGCCGCCGTCGCCATGGGCAGGAACGTGGTTCCGCAGCGCCTCGGCGGGATCGCCGAGGCGGCCGAGGCGGCCGAAGCCCATGATTCGGAAGCGCCGGCGCGCGCCGCCGCCCTCAAGGCCGCCGCGGCCGAGGCCGAGCACGACCGAGACTCGATGCCCTCTTCGGCGGCTGTGATCGCCCGGGTTCGTGCCGAGAAGGGACTTCGCCCGGCGGACCTTCGACCCGTGGAGATCCGTCGAACGCCGCCGGCCCGGGCCGCGTCCGGCGCCCGGCGCACCCGCCAGGACCGCCCCGCCGCCCGAGCCAGGACCCAGCCGGGCGAGGAAAGCGATTTCCTCGAGCGCGAGGGCTATATCTACTGATATTCTTGCCTCCCTGCCGCGAAGCGGTGGGGAGGGGGACCACACGAAGTGTGGTGGAGGGGTGGCCGGCGCGGAGTCCGAGGTTCCCGCGCGATCCGCTTAGTTCGGCGCTTTTACCCCTCCACCACCCTGCGGGTGGTCCCCCTCCCCATCTGACGATGGGGAGGCAAGTCGGTTCACCGCCGGCACGGCACCGCGCAGGGCTTCTGAGGCTCGCCGCGGTCGCGCCGCCTCTCACGATCCTGGCCCGCGGCGCGCTCGACCTGCGCATTCAGGCCGCCTTTCTCCTTCCTGTAGCCTTTGGCTTCGAGGCAGTCGTAGGCGTTGAGAAGGGCGGCGACGGGATCCATCCAATATTTGCGGTTCGCGTCGCTGGTGCAGGAGTCGATGTCGGCCTGCTGCTCGGCGAGGGTCCGGGTCGGGTGAGTGACCTGGGCCGTGCAGGCGGCGAGAGGGACGGCGAGCAAGGCGAAGGGCAGGGCTTTCATTGGCGCCTTCTTGCCTCCGAAAGGCGGGGATCGCAACTTCGGGCCCGCCGGCCTCAGCGCGACCGCGCCGCCAGCCTCTCGGTGTCGCTCTCCTCGAAAGTGCGAACCACGCTCTCGGGCGGCGGCGGGCCGAGCAGGCTGACGAGGATCGCGGCGGCTCCGCAGACCAGGAAGCCGGGCACCATCTCGTAGAGGAAGCTGCTCAAAGCGGCGCCGTCCGCCAGCACCGGAGCGTAGATCCAGAACAGGACCGTCGCCGCGCCCAGCACCATCCCCGCGAGGGCGCCGTTGCGGGTCAGCCTTTTCCAGGTGAGGCTGAGGATCACGATCGGCCCGAAGGCGGCGCCGAACCCCGCCCAGGCATTGGCGACGAGGCCGAGGATTGAGCTTTCCGGATCGTAGGCGAGCCAGATCGAGACCAAGGCGACGGCGAGGACGCAGATCCGCCCCACCGTCACCAGCTCTCGCTCGCTCGCCTCCCGGCGCCAGTAGATCCGGTAGAAATCCTCGGTCAGCGACGAGGAGGAGACGAGCAGCTGCGAGCTGATCGTGCTCATGATCGCGGCCAGCAGGGCGGCGAGCAGGAAGCCGGTGATCAGCGGGTCGAACAGGACGTCGGCGAGCAGGATGAAGATCGTCTCGGGATCGGCGAGCGGGGTCCCGGTCCGGGCCACCCAGGTCGCTCCGATCAGGCCGGTGGCGACCGCGCCGATCAATGCCACCGCCATCCAGCTCATTCCGATATTGCGCATCCTGGGAATATCCCGAACCGAGCGCACCGCCATGAACCGGACGATGATGTGCGGCTGGCCGAAATAGCCCAGGCCCCAGGCGAGCGAGGAGAGGATGGCGAGGCCGGTCATGTTCGCCATCATGTCGAAGGCGCCGGGATTGACGGCAGCGAGTGCTCCGGTGAACTCCCAGTCGAGCTCCGCGAAGGCGACCACGGGGAGAAGCACCAGGGCCACGAACATGATGCAGCCCTGGACGAAATCGGTGAGGCTGACGGCGAGGAATCCCCCGAACATCGTGTAGGCGACGACCACGCCCGCGGTGATCCACAGGCCGAGCGCGTAATCGGCTCCGAACGCGCTCTCGAACAGCTTTCCGCCCGAGACGATCCCGGCCGAGGTGTAGAGGGTGAAGAAGACGATGATGACGAGGGACGCGATCACCCGCAACGCGTGGCTCCTGTCGTCGAAGCGCTTCTCGAAAAACTCGGGGATGGTGATCGAATCGCCGGCCCGCTCGGTATGGACCCGGAGCCTGGGGGCGACGATCAGGTAATTGGCGAGCGCTCCGGCGAAGAGGCCGATGGCGATCCAGGTCGCGCTCAATCCCGCGACGAAGGCGGCGCCGGGAAGCCCGAGCAGAAGCCAGCCGCTCATGTCCGAAGCGCCGGCCGAAAGCGCCGCCACGGCGGGAGTCAGCTTCCTGCCGCCGAGCAGATAGCCGTCGATGTCGTCGGTGGATTTGCGCCAGGCGTAGAGGCCGATCGCGAGCATGGCGATGAAATAGAGCGCGAGCGAGACGATGACGCCGGTTTCCATAAGGCTGTGCTCCGCTCAGGCCGGCGCGAACGCGCCGCTGGCCTCGTCTAGCAGGTGGAGCACCCCGTCCGAAATGGCGAAATAAGCGCCGTGGAGCTTCAGGCTGCCCTCGGCCTCGCGCTCCCGCACCCACGGAAAGGTGCGCAGGTTGGCGAGGCTGACCCGGACGCCCTCCAGCTCCATCGCCCGGAAATCCTCGCCGTGGCTTGCCCGGACCCTGTCACGGGCCTCGCGCAGAAGCTCGATCCAGTCGGCGATGAAATGGCCCTCGCCATGGGCGGCGTCGTCATACTGGCCGGTCAGGGCCGCCGCGCAGCCGCCGCAAAAGCCGTGGCCCATCACCACCAGCTCCGCGACCTGAAGCTGGGTGACCGCGAACTCGAGCGCCGCCGACACTCCGTGATGGCCGCCGGTCGTCTCGTAGGGCGGCACCAGGGCCGCGACGTTCCTGACGACGAACATCTCGCCGGGTCCGGAATCGAAGATCTGGGTGGGGTCGACCCGGCTGTCGGAGCAGGCGATCACCATCACCCGCGGGCTCTGCCCCTCGGCCAGCCGCGACCAGCGCTCGCGTTCCCGAGCCCAGCCGGTCTCGCGGAAGCGGCGATAGCCTTGAACGAGTGTCTCGAGGCTCCCCATGGCCGCCCGCTAGCGGGAAGAGGGGAGGGGTGGCAAGACCCGTTCCGGATCGCTATCTGCCCCCCATGAGCGAAGCCGATCCGATCCTGACCCCATCGCCCCCGCAGCGCCAGCGCAAGCCCGACTGGATCCGGGTCAAGGCGCCGACCAGCATCGGCTTCGCCGAAACGAAGAAGCTGATGCGCAGCCTCAACCTCGCCACCGTCTGCGAGGAAGCGGCCTGCCCCAATATCGGCGAGTGCTGGACCAAGAAGCACGCCACGGTGATGATCCTCGGCGACACCTGCACCCGCGCCTGCGCCTTCTGCAACGTCAAGACGGGGATGCCGAGGGCGATCGACCCGCTCGAGCCCGAGCATGTCGCGACGGCCGCGGCCGAGCTTGGCCTCACCCATATCGTCGTCACCTCGGTCGACCGCGACGATCTTCCCGACGGCGGCGCGAAGCAGTTCGTCCGGGTGATCGAGGCGCTTCGCCGCAATACGCCCTCGACGACGATCGAGATCCTCACCCCCGATTTCCGGAACAAGCCGGAGAGCGCGGTCGAAGCGATCGTCGCCGCCCGGCCGGACGTCTACAATCACAATCTCGAGACCGTCCCGCGCCTCTATCCCACCATCCGCCCGGGAGCGCGCTATTACGCCTCGCTCCGCCTCCTGGAGAGCGTCAAGCGGCAGGACCCGACCATCTTCACCAAGTCGGGCGTGATGGTCGGCCTCGGCGAGCAGCGCCTCGAGGTCCACCAGGTGATGGACGACATGCGCTCGGCCGACGTCGATTTCCTGACCATGGGACAGTATCTCCAGCCGACTCCGCGCCACGCGAAAGTCGAGGAGTTCGTCACCCCCGCCGCCTTCTCCGCCTACGGGGCGATCGCGAGGGCCAAGGGCTTCCTGCTCGTCGCCGCCTCTCCGCTGACCCGCTCCAGCTACCACGCCGGCGACGACTTCGCGAAGATGAAGGCCGCGCGCGAGGCGAAGCTGGCACCGGTGCGTTGAAGAGGCGATGACTTCCCGCCTCTCCGTCATTCCCGCGAAAGCGGGAATCCATGCTGAGCCTCCCTATATTGGAGCGGCATCGAAGACCGCATGGATCCCAGCCTTCGCTGGGATGACGGACTAGCGGGCCAGCCATGCCCCGCCACACCGAAACCCGGCGAATGCCCTACACGCCCGAGCAGATGTTCGATCTGGTCGCCGACGTGAAGCGCTACCCCGAATTCCTGCCCTGGGTCGCGGCGACCAGAATCCGCTCGGACAGCGAGACCCTGATGGTCGCCGACCTCGTCGTCGGCTTCAAGGCGATCAAGGAGACCTTCGCCTCGCGGGTCGAGAAGATGCGGCCGGCCCGGATCCACACCGAATATGTGGAGGGTCCGCTCAAATACCTTCAGAACAGCTGGGACTTCAGGCCGGACGGGCAGGGCGGCACCGAGATCGACTTCTGCGTCGACTTCGCCTTCAGAAACCGGCTTTTCGAGAGCCTCGCCGGGCAGATGTTCGACCGGGCGCTGAGGCGGATGATCGGAGCGTTCGAGGACAGGGCGAGGGAGCTTTACGGGGATTCTGCCTCCCTGCCGCGAAGCGGTGGGGAGGGGGACCATGCGAAGCATGGTGGAGGGGTAATTGGCGCGGAATCAGAAGGTTCTCGCGAGATTCTCTAAGTCTTTCGCCAGCTGCCCCTCCACCAAGCTACGCTTGGTCCCCCTCCCCATTTGTCGATGGGGAGGAAACCGGCATCAGAAGCTCCAGCGCGCACAGCGCCGCCTGCAACCTCACCCCGCCTCTTCCCAGATCTCCGAAATGCTTCGTGTCGGCGACGATCTCCTTCGGGTCGGCGCCGCGCCGGGCCCTGGCGAAGATCACCGTTCCGACGGGCTTCTTGTCGCTTCCGCCGCCGGGGCCGGCGACCCCTGTGATCGCGACGGCGGTGTCCGCGGAGCAGCGCTTCAGAGCCCCCTGGGCCATCCCCCAGGCGACCGCGATCGACACCGCTCCGAACGTCTCGACCACGTCCTCGCTGACCCCGAGCAGGGCGATCTTGGACTCGTTCGAATAAGTGACGAAGCCGGCCTCCAGCACGTCGGAGGAGCCCGGAATCTCGGTCAGGGCCGCGGCGACGAGGCCGCCGGTGCAGCTTTCCGCCACCGCGATCCTGATCCCCGCGGCGCGGCTGGCCTCGACCACCCGGCGGGCGGCTTCGAGGAGCTCCGGGGGCAGGACGCAATCGCGCGCTTCGCTCATGCCTGGGTCCACGAATCTTCCTCCGGGAGACGGACGGTGGCGATCGCCTGGGCGGCCATGCCTTCGCCGCGTCCGGTGAAGCCGAGGCGCTCGGTCGTCGTCGCCTTGATGCTAACCCGAGCGGGAGGCAGCCGCAACAAGGCGGCGACCGAGGCGCGCATGGAATCCCGATGCGGGGCGAGCCGCGGAGCCTCGCAGATCAGGGTGGCGTCGACATGGTCGATCCGGCCGCCTTTCGCCTCGATCAGGCCTCGGGCATGCTCGACGAACAAGGACGAAGCCGCGCCGCGCCATTGCGGGTCGCTCGGCGGGAAATGGTCGCCGATGTCGCCGGCGCCGATCGCTCCCAGCAAGGCATCGGTGACGGCGTGGAGAAGGACGTCGGCGTCGCTATGGCCCTTGAGACCGCGCTCGTGCGGGATCCGGATTCCGCCCAGCCAGAGCTCTTCGCCCGGCGCGAAAGCGTGGACGTCGAAACCCAATCCGGTGCGGCTGGTCATGAGGCCCGCCAGGCGCGCTTCGGCCCGGGCGAAATCCGCCTCGTGGGTCAGCTTTTCGAGGGCTTCATCGCCCGCGACCGCCGCGACCCGGATGCCCGCCGCACGGGCGACCTGCGCGTCGTCGGTGGCGAGTCCGCCGCTCCACCCCCGGTGGGCGGCCAGGATCGCCTCGAAGCGGAAGGCCTGCGGAGTCTGCACCCTCACCAGTCCCTCGCGGCTCACCGGCTCGCCGAGCCCGGCTTCGGCTCGGGCCAGGGTGTCGACGACCGGCAGGACCGGGACCGCGCCTTCGGCGTCCGCCAGCCCGCCCCGAAGCCGAACGACGACCGCGGCCGGCAGGAAGGGACGCGCTGCATCGTGGATGAAGACATAGTCGGCCCCGCCCTCGGCCGCGATTGCCTCCAGCCCGTTGCGGACGCTGTCCTGGCGCTCGCGGCCGCCGGCGACCGGGGAGGGGAGCAAGCGCCCGCCGAGCGCGTCGCGATAGAGCGCCTCCTGGCCTTCGCCGATGACGACCCGGACCTCGCTTATGCCCGCCCGTTCCAGCCCCTCCAGGGCATGGACGAGCAAAGGCTTGCCGGCGAGACGGCGATATTGCTTGGGCAGGCCGCCGCCGGCGCGGGTGCCGCTTCCCGCCGCGACCAGAAGGGCGACCGTCCTTTCCATCGCGGCGCAACTAGCCGAGCGTGACCTTGCCCGCCAGCGTCTTTGCCCTTATCTCCGCGCCTCCCATGAGCAAGCTGTCGCCCATCCAGATCGGACCCGTCCGGATCGACTCGCCCGTCATCCTGGCGCCGATGACGGGCGTCACCGATCGCCCGTTCCGAAAGGCGGTGAAGCGCTACGGCGCCGGACTCACCGTTACCGAGATGATCGCGTCTCAAGCGATGATCCGCGAGACCCGCCAGTCGCTCCAGAAAGCCGACTGGGACCCGATCGAGAATCCGGTCTCGATGCAGCTCGCCGGCTGCGCGCCCCGGGAGATGGCCGAGGCGGCGAAGCTCAACGAGGATCGCGGCGCGGCGATCATCGACATCAACATGGGCTGCCCGGTCCGCAAGGTGGTCAACGGCGATGCCGGCTCGGCGCTGATGCGTGACTTGAAATTGGCCGCCGAAATCGTTGATTCGACGGTGAAAGCGGTGAAGGTGCCGGTTACTTTGAAGATGCGGATGGGCTGGGACCATAGCAGCCTCAACGCGCCCGAGCTCGCCCGGATCGCCGTCGACCTGGGCGTGAAGATGATCACCGTCCACGGCCGCACCCGCAACCAGATGTACAAGGGCTCCGCCGACTGGGCCTTCGTCCGCCGGGTCAAGGAGGCGGTCGAGGTCCCGGTCGTCGTCAACGGCGACATCTGTACCGTGGACGACGTCGAGACGGCGCTGGAGCAGTCCGGCGCCGACGGAGTGATGATCGGCCGAGGCGCCTACGGCCGGCCCTGGCTACTCGCGCAGGCGATGCACTGGCTGGGCACCGGTGAGCGCCTGCCCGACCCGAGCCTCGACGAGCAATTCGCCGTCCTGATTGAGCAATATCGGGACATGCTCGCCCATTACGGCCCGGAGATCGGAGCCAATGTCGCCCGCAAGCATGTCGGCTGGTATACCCGCGGCCTCCATGGCTCGGCCGAATTCCGCAATGCTTTCAATAAGGAAGGCGATTCGAAGCGGGCTCAGGCGATGCTGTATGAATTTTATGCGCCCTGGCTGAGCCGCGCCGCCGCCTGAGCCCTTGCCCCTCCCCGGTGCGGCCAGACGAGCCGTCGGCGCTACATACTGTGTTCTTTTTACCACAGGCTTGTGGTAGCCCTGCCGAGTGAACGCAGAAATGCCAATCCTCGCCGATACCAAGCCCCGGTGGCGCCGTCGGCTTTCGGTGGCGTTGCGGCGCGGGCGCTTCATGCCCCTGATCGAGGTCCTGACCCTCCTGGCGCTGCTGGTCGTCGCCACGATCAGCTATTTCATCATTGCCGAAGACGGGTCGCCCGAGACTCTCCTGACTCCGCCGCTGGTGGCAGCGCTGCTGGTGGCGAACCTCGTGCCCGCAATGGCCCTGATGGTCCTGGTCGCGCGACGGATGGCGATGCGCCGGGCCGCGGAATCCCCGATCGGGGGCAGGGGACGGCTGCACGTCCGCCTGGTCGCCCTGTTCTCCGTGATCGCCAGCGTTCCGACCCTTCTCGTCGTGATCTTCGCCTCCCTGCTGTTCCAGAGCGGGCTCGATTTCTGGCTTTCCGACCGCGCCCAGACCGTCATCAAGAACGCCCAGGAGGTGGCGAGACAGTATCGGCAGGACCAGCGCGCCGAGGTCCAGCTCGAGGTCCAGACCATGGGCAGCGACGTGGTCGAATGGGTCAACGAATCGGGGATCGACCATCCCGACTTCGGCGACTTCATGTTCAATCAGACGGCGAGGCGGAAGCTGCTCGAGACGGCTCTTTTGACGATCACGGACTCCGGCGAGATCCAGATGCAGGGCGGAGTCAATCTCTACGACCGGCCGCTCGAGGATCGTTTCACGGCATCCACTTTGCGGACGCTGACGGCGGGGCAGGCGATCGCCAAGGAAGAAGGCGGCGACCGGGTCGAGGCGGTCGTCCGGCTCGACCCCAATGCCGAGGTCTTCGTTTACGGGGCCCGGGCGGTCGACGCCCGGCTCCTGAAGCTGGCCGAGGATGCCCAGAGCGCCGCCAGCGATTCCCAGCGGACGCTGGCCCGGGCGCGCACCCTGCAATTCCGCTTCAACGCCATCCTGCTGCTCGTCTCGCTGCTGATCGTCGGCCTTTCGATCTGGATCGCGCTCAAGCTCGCCGATCGCCTGGTCCGGCCGGTCGGCGAGCTGGTCGATGCGGCGCGGCGGATCACCGCGGGCGATCTCACGACCCGGGTCACCGCCGGCGAGGTTTCCAGCCGGGTCACCGGAATGCGGGTCCAGGACGAGATCGGGATCCTCGGCCGGGCGTTCAACCGGATGACCAAGCGCCTGGAGGAGCAGACCGGGGACCTGGTCTCGGCCAACTCCCAGCTCGAGAGCCGGCGAACCTTCATCGAGGCCGTGCTGTCGGGGGTCACGGCCGGTATCATCTCCGTCGATCAGGAGCGCAACGTGCGGCTGATCAACAGCTCCGCCGAGGCGCTTCTGAAGTGCGAGCGGGGACAGGCGATCGGCCGCACGCTCGCCGAGCTCGCCCCGGAGCTCGACGCCCATCTCGACGGCGACCAGCGCGAGGACATCATCCAGTTCGCCTCCGGAGGGGAGCCGCGCACGCTGGCGGTCAAGCGGGTCAAGGTCGAGGGCGGCCACGTCCTGACCTTCGACGACATCACCGAGCAGCTTCTCGACCAGCGCCGAGCCGCCTGGTCCGACGTCGCCCGCCGGATCGCCCATGAGATCCGCAACCCGCTGACTCCGATCCAGCTCGCCGCCGAGCGGCTTCAGCGGCGCTACGGAAAGGAGATCACCTCCGACACGGCCACGTTCGAAAAGCTAACCGGCACGATCGTGCGCCAGGTCGGCGACCTTCGCCGGATGGTCGACGAATTCTCGTCCTTCGCCCGGATGCCCAAGCCGGTCTTCCGCGAGGAGAAGATCGCGGACATCGTCGGGGAATCCCTCTTCCTCCACCAGGTCGCACACCCCGACATCGTCTTCAGGCTCGATGCGCCGGAGCCGTCGCCTCTGCTGGTCTGCGACCGCCGCCAGATGGGGCAGGCGCTGACCAACGTGATCAAGAATGCGGTCGAGGCGATCCAGCAGAAGCGCGAGGACGGGCGCAGGGGCGGCGACGACCGGGTTTCGGTCGCCATCCGCGTTTCGGAGAACAGGATCGTCATCGAGGTCGCCGACACCGGAATCGGCCTTCCCGCCGAGCGCGGCCGGCTGACCGAACCCTATATGACAACCCGCGTGAAGGGCACCGGCCTCGGCCTCGCCATCGTCAAGAAGATCGCCGAGGAGCATTTCGGCAATATCGAGTTCGACGATTCCGCCGGAGGAGGAAGCCTCGTGCGGCTGGTCTTCGACTCGGAAGCGCTCGCACGCCTCGCCGCCGCCGCGGTGGACGAGCAACCCCAGAACATATCGGCAGACGGATAGAACATGGCCCTCGACATACTCATCGTCGACGACGAACAGGACATCAGGGACCTCGTCTCGGGGGTGCTCGAGGACGAAGGCTATTCGTGCCGGACCGCTGCCAACAGCGGCGAGGCGCTTGCAGCCCTGGCCGACCGGCGGCCGTCCCTGCTCCTGCTCGACGTCTGGCTGCAGGGCTCCAAGCTCGACGGTCTCCAGCTGCTCGACGAGGTGAAGAAGCGGGACGCCTCGCTGCCGGTGCTGATGATCTCGGGCCACGGCAATCTCGACACCGCGGTCGCGGCGATCCGCCAGGGCGCCGCCGACTTCATCGAGAAGCCGTTCGAGGCCGGGCACCTCGTCCACCTCGTCGCCCGGGCGACCGAGACCGACCGGCTCCGCCGGGAAAATGCCAGCCTCAAGGCCCAGATCGGCCAGGAGACGGAGCTGACCGGCTCCAGCGTCGCGATCAACGCGGTTCGGGCGACTCTGAAGCGGGTGGCCGGGACCGGAAGCCGGGTGCTGATCTCGGGGCCTGCGGGAGTCGGCAAGGAAGTGGCGGCGCGCCTGCTGCACGACTGGAGCAACCGGGCGCGGGCGCCCTTCATCGTCGTCAGCGCGGCGCGGATGACTCCCGAGCGGGTCGAGGAGGAATTGTTCGGAGTGGAGGAGGGGGGCGAGCTCGCCCGGCCCGGTTTGCTCGAGCAGGCCCATGGCGGAACCCTCTTCCTCGACGAGATCGCCGACATGCCGATCCCGGCCCAGGCCAAGATCCTTCGGGTCCTCACCGACCAGAGCTTCACCCGGGTCGGCGGCCAGCGCATGGTCAAGGTCGACATGCGGGTCGTCTCCTCGACCTCGCGCAACCTGGCGGACGAGATCGCCGGTGCCCGCTTTCGCGAGGACCTGTTCTACCGGCTGAACGTCGTCCCGGTGCATTTGCCGGCGCTGGCCGAACGGCGCGAGGACATTCCGGCGCTGATCGCCCATTTCGCGGCCCGCTACGCCGCCGAGCAGAGGCTTCCGACCCCCGAATTCTCGACCGACGCGGTCGCCGCGCTCCAGGCCTATGACTGGCCCGGCAACGTCCGCCAGCTGAGGAACGTCATCGAGCGCACCATCATCCTGGCGCCGGGGGCACGGGTCGGCTGCATTGAGATCGACATGCTCCCGCCCGAGATCCTCAACGAGCAGGCCAGCCTCAGCTCGGGCGAGGCGGTGAAGGCGATCATGGGCACCCCGCTCCGGGAAGCCCGGGAAACCTTCGAGCGCGAATATCTCAAGGTCCAGATCCGCCGCTTCTCCGGCAACATCTCGCGCACCGCCACCTTCATCGGAATGGAACGCTCCGCGCTCCACCGGAAGCTGAAGGCGCTCGGGATAGGGGACAACAAGGGCGAGCCGGAGGAGTGATGGCTCCGCGTGATAATCCGGGCCGGCCGCAGGCCAATCATTTTTGAAACGCAACGACGCAACGATGCCGAGCCTGTGAATGAGAATTGCGGCAAATGAAGCCCGCCGGACTCGTTGCGTCGTTGCGTCGTTGCGTTGAAACCTGAAGGGCGGAAGTGCTTGAAGGAAGGTCGTATCGCTTCGCGAGACCCCTGCTGGCGTGTGAGGGCCGCCGATGCTATTGTTTCCGCACAGGCACGCTCCACATTATGAACGACGCCCTTTGCGGGCGCCTTCGCGGACAACGATCCGCCAATAAGGAGAGTGGGATATGGCCGACAAGGTCAACAACCTCCAGGATCTGTTCCTGAACGGCCTTCGCCGCTCGAAGACTCCCGTGACCATGTTCCTGGTCAAGGGCGTCAAGCTTCAGGGAATCATCACCTGGTTCGACAATTTCTCGGTGCTCCTCCGTCGCGACGGCCAGGCCCAGCTCATCTACAAGCACGCCATATCCACGATCATGCCTTCGCACCCGCTCGACACCAGCGAGATCGAGCGCGCTTTCGAGGAAGGCGGGAGCGGCGGCGGCGGCAAGAAGCCGGCCTTGCTCCAGGAGGCGTTCCTCGGCGCGGTCCGGCGATCCGAGGCGCCGGTCACCATGTTTCTGGTCAACGGAGTGATGTTGCAGGGAGAAATCGCGGCCTTCGATCTGTTCTGCATGCTTCTCCAGCGCGACGGACTGTCGCAGCTCGTCTACAAGCACGCCATCTCGACCGTGCAGCCGGAAAGGCCGGTGAGCTTCCTGGAGCAGGATGAAGAGGAGCCGGACGTCTGACTTCCACCGAGCAAGCTTCCGACGGCGAGTTCAGCCGCGGCGCCAGGGCGATCGTCGCACTTCCCGACATGAAGGCGAGCAGGGGGCGGCGCGACATCGACGCTCGACTCGACGAGGCCGCGGGCCTCGCCGAGGCGATCGGGGTCGAGGTCTCCGACAGGCTCCATTTCAAGATCCGTTCTCCCAAGCCGGCGACCCTGTTCGGCTCCGGGCAGGTCGAATCGATCGCCGAGGCGGTGGCTCGCGACGAAGCCCAATTGGTCATCGTCGACGCCCCGATCACGCCCATCCAGCAGAAGAATCTGGAGACCGCGACCAAGGCCAAGGTGATCGACCGCACCGGCCTGATCCTCGAGATTTTCGGAGAGCGGGCGGCGACGGCGGAGGGCCGGCTTCAGGTCGAGCTCGCCCATCTCGACTATCAGGCGGGCCGGCTGGTCAGGAGCTGGACCCACCTCGAGCGGCAGCGCGGCGGCTTCGGCTTCCTCGGCGGCCCCGGCGAGACCCAGATCGAGGCCGACCGCAGGCTCATCCGCGACCGGATGGCCAAGCTCAAAAAGGAGCTCGAGCAGGTCACCCGCACCCGGGCCCTCCACCGCGCCCGACGCCAGCGCGCGCCCTGGCCGGTCGTGGCCCTGGTCGGCTATACCAATGCCGGCAAGTCGACCCTGTTCAACCGCCTTACCAGGGCCGACGTGATGGCGGAGAATCTGCTCTTCGCCACCCTCGACCCGACGATGCGGGAAATCTCTCTGCCCGGCTTCGACAAGGCGATTCTCTCCGACACGGTTGGCTTCATCTCGGAGCTCCCGACCCAGCTCGTCGCCGCCTTCCGGGCGACCCTGGAGGAGGTCATCTCGGCCGACCTCATCGTCCATGTCCGCGACATCTCCCATCCCGACAGCGACGCCCAGCGCGAGGACGTCGAAGCGGTCCTCGCCGAGATCGGCGCAGGCGGGGAGGGGGGCGCCCCGCTCGTCGAGGCGTGGAACAAGATCGACCTGCTCGAAGCCGAGGAAAGCGAGCGGGTGCAGGCGGAGGCGGCGAGGCGCGACGACGTGATCCGGATTTCCGCTCTGACCGGGGAAGGGCTCGACGCCTTGCTCGAATGCGTCTCGGCCAAGCTCAGCAAGGGCGCGAAGCTCCGAAAAGTGACGCTCGGAGCGTCGGACGGCGAGACCATCGCCTGGCTCCATGCCAACGGCCGGATCGAGAGCCAGCAGACGGACGGGGTGGAGACGGTGTTCGAAGTGCGGCTTTCGGAAGCCGATTGGGCCAGGCTGCAGAGCAGGCTGTAGGGTTCAGCTCCCCGGTGAAGGCCGGGGCCCAGCGGCGCCGGCCGAAAAACTGGATCCCGGCCTTCGCCGGGAAGCCGTCAAACCAGCCGCTTCGCCCGCTGCCAGAGCTCTTCCAGCGCCTCGATATCCATATCTTTCAAGGGCTTGGCCGCTATCTCTTCTACCTTGCGAAAGCGTTGCTCGAACCGGGCCGAGGCTTCTCGCAAGGCGGTTTCCGGATCGATGTCGAGATGGCGGGCAAAGTTGACGACGCTGAACAGCAGGTCGCCCAGCTCGGCCGATCGCTCCTTGTCCGTGGCGGCGTCGTCAAGCTCGCCCAGCTCCTCGTCGATCTTGGCCCTGGGTCCCGCGACGTCGGGCCAGTCGAAGCCGATCCGGGCGGCGCGGCGCTGAAGCTTCTCGGCGCGCTTCAGGGCCGGAAGCGCGAGCGCCACTCCGGCCAGCGCGCTCTTGTCCTCGCCGTCGTCGCGCTCGGCGGCCTTGAGGGCTTCCCAGCCGGGGCTGGCGGCTTCGTCACCGAAGATGTGCGGGTGGCGGCGGATCATCTTGGCGCAGATCGACACCATGACGTCATCGAGCGCGAATGCGCCGATCTCCTCGGCCATTCGGGCGTGGTAGACGATCTGGAGCTGGAGGTCGCCGAGCTCGTCCTTCAGGGCGTCGAGGTCGTGGCGGGCGATGGCGTCGGCCACCTCATAGGCTTCCTCGATCGTATAGGGAGCGATCGTTTCGAAGCTCTGCGCCTTGTCCCACTCGCAGCCGTTCTCCTGATCGCGAAGCCGGCGCATGATCTCGACCAGATCGGAGAGGGACGAAGTAGACACGGGCGATCTTTAAGTGCGATAATATACATTATGTAAAATATGATGCGGCATGGAGGCCGAGGGGCCCCTCACGGCTTCAGCACCAGCCACTGGCCTTCGACTCCCCAGGCGGACAGCGAGGACAAAAAGTTCATGCCGAGCACGTTCATCGGCCCGAACGCCTCCGAGACGTGGACTGCCAGGTCGCTTCGCTCGATCGTTCCGACCTTGAGCCGCTCGGCTCGGGCACGCTGCACCCGGACGGTCCCGTTCGCCGTCTGGACCACGGCGGGCAAGCCGCCGCCATGCTCGATCCCGGTCCGTGCCGCGGTGTCGGTCGAGATGCTGGTGACCGTGGCTCCGCTGTCGACGAGGAAGCGCACCGACTTGCCGTTCAGTTCGGCATTCACCCAGAAATGGCCGTCCATCGACTTGCGGATCCGAAGCTCCTTGCCCAAGGCGACGATCTGCCCCTGCCCGCCGCTCTCGGCGATCACGCGCTTGCCGAGCGCCATGAAATCGTCCTTGAGCGCGAAGGCGACGAAGGCGGCGAGGAAGATCAGCACCCATCCGGCGAACATCTTGAGCCCCTGGCCGATCGGGATCCGGCGCACCATCAGCGCGCTGACGACGAGGACGAGGACCCCGATCAGATAGAGGAAGCTGACCGCCTGGTCGCCATCGCTCACAGCTCGATTTCCATTCCGTCATAGGCCGGCTCGACCCCCTCCGGAAGCTCGCTCACCAGAGTGTCGTAATCCATGCTGTTGTCGAGATGGGTCAGAAGCGCCCGCTTTGGCCGGAGCCGGGCGATCCATTCGAGAGCGAGGTCGAGATGCGGGTGGGTCGGGTGCGGGCGACGCCTCAGGCTGTCGACGATCCACAGGTCGACGCCTTGGAAACGAATCTCCATTTCCGGAGTCAATTCGTTGAAATCGGTTGAATATACGATCGAGCCCCCGCCTGCGTCGAAGCGCAGGCCGGCGGTCGTGATGTCGCCGTGGGGCTGGTCGACCACCTGCACGGAAATGCCGTTCAAATTCATATGGTCGGGCAAGAGATTGCCCTCGGCGACGGCCGGATAGCCGCTCTTGCCGTCGAAGGCGTAGGCGAAGCGGTGCTTGAGGCTCTCCAGCGTCTCGAGCCGGGCGAAGCCCGCGACGGGCTGTCGGCGGGCATGGTAGAGTTGGCGAAGGTCGTCGATTCCGTGGCAATGATCGGCATGATCGTGGGTCCAGATCACGCCCTCGACGCCCGTCACTCCCGCGTCGAGCAATTGCTCGCGCAGGTCGGGCCCGGTGTCGACCAGGATCCGGCTATTGTTGTGGCTGACCAGGATCGAGACCCGGCGGCGGCGGTTGCGCGGGTTGGAGGGGTCGCATTCCCCCCAATCGTTGCCGACCCGCGGCACTCCGCTCGAGGTGCCGGAGCCGAGGATGGTGACCTTCATCAGGCCACCTTACTGAAAAGCTTGCGAAAGTTTTCGCTCGTGGTGGCTGCAAGCGACTCCACCGCCTCGCCCCGCAAATCCGCCAGGAAGCGCGCCGTGTCGGCGACGAAGGCCGGCTCGCAGGGACGGCCGCGGTGCGGGACCGGGGCGAGGAAGGGGGCGTCGGTTTCGATGAGAAGGCGTTCGGGCGGGATCATCTTCGCCGAAGATTGCAACTCTTTGGCATTTTTAAAGGTCACGATCCCCGAAATCGACACATATAGACCGAGGTCCAGCGCCTTGTCGGCGAAGTCCTGGCTGGCGGTGAAGCAGTGGATGACCCCGCTATAGGCCCCCTTCCCCATCTCCTCGGCGAGGATCGCATGGGTGTCCGCCTCCGCGTCCCTTGTGTGGACGATGATCGGAAGCCCGGTCTCGCGGGCCGCGGCGATATGGGCTCGAAAGCTCGCCCGCTGACGCTCGCGGTCGCTATGATCGTAATAATAATCGAGGCCGCTCTCGCCGATCCCGACGACCCTGGGGTGGGCGGCCCGGTCGACCAGGGTCGCGGTCTGGACGTCGGGATGGGCGTCGGCCTCGTGGGGATGAATCCCGACCGAGGCCCAGACGTCGCTCTCGACCTCGGCGAGGCCGATCACCTCGTCCCATTCGGACTGGCGGGTGGAGATGTTGAGCATGGTCGAGACGCCGGCCGAGCGGGCGCGCTCGAGCACCGCCTGCTGCTCCTCGACCAGTCCCTTGTAGTTGAGATGGCAATGGCTGTCGGTGAACATGCCGCTCCTTAGTCCGCCAGGGTCGCGAATCCAACGGTTACGGCGGTCGCGTCCATCGGCTATGCAAGGGGCCGGCGAGCCTGGGGAGACCGCAATGACCGACCATCGCTTCGATCCATCAGACCCGGCGTCGCGCTCCACGATGCTGGGCGAGGCCATCGACGGAGCGGTGCGCAAGATCACCACCGGAATCGTCATCGCCGGCGGGTTGATCGGTCTCGGCATCTACGCCCACCCCGAGCCGCGCTTCGACGCCTTCGCCTTCGGCACCCAGATCGTCCGGGTCGACGGGAAGACGGGAACGATCATCGCCTGCGAAGGAACCCGGACCTGCCAGCTGGTCCTTCACAAGGGGCAGCGGCTGGAACGAATCAATCGTAGCAGGGCTTTGCCTGCGCCGACGGCCGCTACGCCTCCGCCGGCAGCTCCAGCCTCGGAAAAATCGGTGCCGGCGGCTCCAGAGTGAAGCCGGAGGCGGCGAGCCGGGCGTAGCGCCCGGTGTCGGCCAGGATCGTGAAGTCCCGTTCGCCGGCCGGAACGCCCATCTGGTCGAGCAGCTTCGCCGCCGACGTCGGGACGACGGGGGCGATGGCGATGGCGAGGTCGACGATCGACTCGCACAAAGTGGCGAGAACGGCCGTCATCCGCTCCGGATCGGTCTTTCGGAGGGTCCAGGGCGCCTGGGCGTCGATATATTGGTTGCAGGCGAAGACCGCCCGGATCCAGGCCTCTATGCCCTGGCTGAGCGAGAGGTCGGCGAACAGGACGGGCACGTCCTGCGCCGTGGTCCGCCGGACGAGTGCGAGGAGGTCGTCGTCCGATTCCTCCCCTCGTCCGCCGCCGGGCAGAATCCCGCCGCAATTCTTGGCGATGAAGGACAAGGTGCGCTGGGCGAGGTTGCCGAAGCTGTTGGCGAGATCGGCATTGACCCGGGCGACGATCGCCTCCGGGCTGTAGCTACCGTCCTGGCCGAAGGTGACGTCGCGCATCAGGAAATAGCGCAACGCGTCGGCGCCGAACCGGTCGATCAGCTCGGCGGGTGCAACGACGTTGCCGGCCGACTTGGACATCTTCTCGCCGCGCAGGAGGACATGGCCGTGGCCGAACACCTGGCGAGGCAGCTCCAGGCCCGCCGACATCAGGAAAGCAGGCCAATAGACGGCGTGGAAGCGAACCACGTCCTTGCCGATGATGTGGATATCGGCCGGCCAGAACTTCCTGTAAGCCTCTGATTCGATGTCCGGATATCCGACGCCGGTGATATAGTTGGTGAGCGCGTCCAGCCACACGTACATGACGTGGCGCTCGTCCCCGGGGACCTTCACGCCCCAGTCGAAGCTGGTCCGCGAGACGGACAGGTCCGAAAGGCCGCCCTCGACGAATCGGAGCACCTCGTTGCGCCGGCTTTCGGGCCGGATGAAGCCGGGATATTCCGAATAATGCGCGAGCAGCCGGTCCTGATAGGCTGAGAGCCGGAAGAACCAGCTCTCCTCCACCGTCCATTCCACGGGCGTGCCCTGCGGGGAAAGCTTGTCGCCGTCCGGTCCGGCGGTGAGCTCGCCTTCGTCGTAATAGGCTTCGTCGCGGACCGAGTACCAGCCTTCGTAGCGGCCGAGATAGAGGTCGCCCCGCGCCTCCATCGCCTTCCAGATCGCCTGGCTGGCGCGGTGGTGGGCGGGCTCGGTGGTCCGGATGAAACGGTCGAACGAAATCTCAAGCCGCTCGTCCATCTCCCTGAATATGGAAGACATCTCATCGGCAAGCTGGGCCGGGTCGATGCCCCTTTCACGCGCGGCCTGCGCCATTTTCAGGCCATGCTCGTCGGTGCCGGTCTGGAACAGGACCTCGCGCCCCATGGCGCGCTGGAAGCGGGCGATGACGTCGGCGGCGACGGCCTCGTAAGCGTGGCCGATATGGGGCGGCCCGTTGGGATAGTTGATCGCGGTGGTGAGGTAGAATGGCTCGGACATCGGGAGCCCTTAGCGGGTCGGAGCGAGCGATGCGAGCATGCCGGCGAGCTCGAAGACGACGCTCTCCGGTTCGAGCGAAAGACCGCGCGCGCTCGACGCCAGGCCCTGAGCGCGCTCCCAGGTGCCCAGAGCATGGGCCAAAGCGGCGCCGCGCCGCTCCTTCGCCTCGGCGGCGATGACGGCGGGCGCCCGGGCCAGGAAGGCCTCGTAGCGCGGCTGGGCCGATTTGAGGGCGAGGCTCTGGGCGAGCGCGGAGCGGCGGGCATTGACCGGGTCGCCGTCGCGGACGAGCTCGGCCATGGCCCGGTCGAGCCCGGCCACGTCCAGCCCCCGCCAGGCCAGGGCCCGTCCGGGGGAGCCGTTGCCGGCGGAGGCCAGGTCCCTGATTTCCTTGTCGTCCGCCTCGGGGACCGCCGCTCGTAGGGCTGACGTCATGGCGTCGTCGTCGAGGCGGGCGAGGCGAAGCAGCCGGCAGCGCGAGCGGACGGTCGGCAGGAGCCGCTCGGGCGCGTGGCTGACCAGGAAGAAGACGCTGCTCGGCGGCGGCTCCTCCAGATTCTTGAGCAGGGCGTTGGCGGCGTTGCGCTCGAGATCGTCGATCGAATCGACGATCACCGCCCGCCACGGCGAGAGCGAGGCGGTGGTGTTGAACAGGCGCTGGAGCGAGCGGACCTGGTCGACGCTGATGCTTCGGGCCAGCTCGCCCGTCGAGCTGTTCTCCTTGGGCAGCCGCTCCAGACGCATCAGGTCGGGATGGCTCCCGGCCGCGACGAAGCGGGCGGCGGGGTGATCGTCGGGAACGTCGAGGCCGGGCGCGTCGACTGTCCCCTGCCCTTTGGCAAGAACGCGAAGCGCGGCCTTGGCGGTGAACAGCGCCTTGCCCACGCCCTGGGGGCCGGAAATCAGCCAGGCATGGTGAAGCCGCCCCGAATCGAGAGCGTCGCGGAAAGCGGCGATTGCGGAGTCGTGGCCGAAGAGCGGGGTCATTGCCTCCCCTCCCTGGAAGGGAGGGGCTGGGGGTGGGTCCGCCAAAGGCGGCCGAACCTGCGAATCAGCAAGCAGTCTCGCTGCGCTCGCCTACCCACCCCTAGCCCCTCCCTTCCAGGGAGGGGAATCATGAGGGCCGGGATCACAGCAAGTCCCCGACGGCGGCGAGCAGCCTTGCCGTCACTTCCTCCGCCGGTCCGCCGGCATCGACCCGCCGTAAACGCTCCGGCTCTTGCTCAGCCAATTGCGCGAAGGCTTCCGCCACCCGGTCGTGGAACCCGCCTCCCCTGCCGCCGATCCGGTCCGATCCGTCGGCGTCGCGGACGCTGAGTCGCTCCGCAACCGCTTCCGAAGGGAGCTCAAGCAACAAAGTGCGATCGGGAAGGAAGCCGCGGCTGCCGATGTCGTGCAGAGCGCGCACCGTCTCGATCCCTATCCCGGCCGCCCCGCCCTGATAGGCGAGCGAGCTGTCGAGGAAGCGGTCGCTCAGCACCCAGGCGCCGCGCTCGAGGGCGGGTCGGATCGTCCTGGCGACATGATCGGCTCGGGCGGCGGCGAAGAGCAGGGCTTCGGCTTCGGCCGTCCAGCGGTCTACCTCTCCCTCCAGAAGCAGCTTGCGGATCGCCTCCGCCCCGGGGCTTCCCCCCGGCTCGCGGGTCTCGACGACCTCGAGGCCTCGCTCGCGCAGCGCCCGAGCCAGCGCCTCGAGCTGGGTCGACTTGCCAACCCCCTCGCCGCCTTCCAGGCTGATGAAGCGCCCGGGCACTTTAGCGCAGGCCCCGACAAGCCGGCAGTGCTTCCCGG
>JBAWCC010000249.1:0-8908 GCA_049590095.1 Allosphingosinicella sp.
CTTCCAGGGAGGGGAGGATCGAAGCGCCGGGGCAGATGCGAAGCCACTACGCCCCGGCCAAGCCGCTCCGCCTCGACGCGGCTTCGGCGCACCCCGACGAATGGCTGATCGGCTTCGGCCCCGTCGACGGCGACGACAGTCTCTCCCCCTCCGGCGTCCTCGAGGAAGCCGCCGCGAACCTGTTCGGAGCCCTCCATCGCGCCGACGCGCAGGATCGCGCCCTGATCGCCGTCGCCCCGATCCCGGACCAAGGCATCGGCCTCGCCATCAACGATCGCCTCCGCCGGGCGGCAGCGCCGAGGGGATGACTTAACCGCCTATTGCTGCGGCGCGGTGTCCATGGCTTGACGAACGAAGATGGCTTTTTCGATCTTTTCGAAAGCTTGCTGATAGACGGTCGGCTCGACGATTGGCCGTTCCCCTTGGTCACTGCCGTACTGGGTGGCGTTATAGCGGCTCATAACGAAGTTGAGCCGAATCCGTGTGAGCGTCGGACTCTTGTCCTCGATGAAAGCTGATACGACCGGTGTGCGCTTCTTCTTCCCGAAGCCGACAAACGGAACGAATGTAGTTTTACTTTCGGTGGAAGCGATACCGGTAATGAGCCCGGTTTCCTTGTCCGCAGAGCCAATTCTGTAACCTTCGTCCTGCAGAACGGACATAACTGCCGAGAAGGCCACACCCTTAGGCGTTTCAAAGTCGCGCGACTGAATTTGCTGCAACGCAAGACCAGTGACTTTTTTGCCCTTGGCGGCGACGACAGATGGCAAGGCACACGCGGCGGCAATGACAGTGACTGCTATGATGCGACGCATTGGAATATCCCCCGAGCTATAGAATCAAAATGAGCTGCTGCGGCTCTTGAAATCAACGACACGCTTGTCGGGACCAAACTTGATGATCAGCGTCATCGTCCTCTGGGATTGACTGGACTTCGCCTTCCTTTTTCCGAAGCCAAGACCGCCGCCACCGGCAGCATCGCCACCGGCCGCGCCGACAAGCATCCCAATTGAAAAGCCGGAACTGCTATCGGCAGTAACGGTCGCATGCCGGTCGTACACCCAGACTTCACGGCCTTCAGCGTCGAGTGTGGTTATGTTGGGCGCACCAAAGGCGTCGAGGACCTCAATCTGATTGGTCTGCCCGACACGTAACGTCATCTGCGCCATGCCATGAGTGAGGGTGTTGGCCTCCTCTCGAGGCTTGCCTTCAACCGCAACGGCCGACAGGCCTAGTCCGACCAGCCCGATCATCATCCGAATCATGAATATCGCCCCCTGTAGCCAAGAGAGAAAGCCTCAAGATTAGACGAAAATCAATAGTTTAAGGTCGCATGCGAAAAACCGATTAGTCGATGCCAAGGGCTATCTAAAATGTAAGGTCTATAGAGTGGGTTAGTCGGCGAAGTCGCAACCCCGCAGACACTTCAGCACAGCGCTTGCTAGCGGGCCTCCGCTCCGATCGGCCTGTCACCGGCTTGAACCAGGGCCATCAAGCCGGCGAAGAACAACGGTATCTCAACCCGCCCCGGCCCCCTCGCCCTTCACCCGATGGGCGAAGCTCTTGCGGAGCTTCTTGAGCTTGGGCGGGATGATCGCGAGGCAATAGGGATTGCGCTGGCCTTCGCCGGCCCAATAATCCTGGTGATAATCCTCGGCCGGCCACCAGTCCGTGGCGGGCTCGATCGTGGTGACGATCGGCGCCGGCCAGTCGGCCCGGGCCCGCTCGATGGCGCGATGGACGGCCTCCTCCTGCCCGGCGGAGAGCGGGAAGATTGCGGAGCGATATTGAGTGCCGACGTCGTTGCCCTGGCGGTTGAGCTGGGTCGGATCGTGGGTCGCGAAGAAAAGGTCGAGTATCTCGTCGAAGGAGATCACTTCCGGATCGAAGGTGAGCCGGATCGCCTCGGCATGGCCGGTGCCGCCGCCGCACACCGCCTTGTAGGTCGGATCGGGCACGTCGCCGCCGATATAGCCGCTCTCGACCCTGGTCACGCCGATGACGTCGTTGAACACGGCCTCGGTGCACCAGAAGCACCCGCCCGCCAGGATCGCCTGCTCTTCGGCCATGATTGTCTCCTTTTCCGCTGTGAGTGGGAGATAGGGAGCGGGAGGTGGACGACAAGCTCAATCCGTCACCCCAGCGAAGGCTGGGGTCCATGCGGATCACCCCGCGCCGCCGCCACTTCGGCATGGATGCCAGCCTTCGCTGGCATGACGCTAGCCCCGAGGTCCCTCCGGAAGCCTCTGCCTCACCTCCAGCATCTCGGCCCAGGGATCGACGCGCTGCCGCCTCACCAGGGCCGGCACCGTCTCCACCGTATAGTCGCACGGATCGATCCCCGCCTTCACCTGCTCCCAACGGATCGGCATCGCTACCGGAGCGCCCTTGCGGGAGCGGGTGGAATAAGGGGCGACGGCGGTCGAGGTCGGGTCGTTGCGCAGATAGTCGATGAAGATCCGGCCGACCCGGTCCGCCTTGGAGATCCTGGTCAGATATTTGTCCGGCGAGTCCGCGGCCATCTCGGCCGAGACGCCCTTGGCGAAGCTCTTCACGTCCTTCCACGGCGCCGTCGCCTCTACCGGGACGACGACGTGGAGCCCCTTGCCGCCGGTGGTCTTGACGAAGCTCGTCAGGCCGAGCGCCTTCAGCCGGTCGCGAACCTCCCTCGCAGCCTCGATCACCGACTCGAAGCCGAGCCCTTCGGCCGGATCGAGATCGATGACGATCCGGTCGGCGCGGTCGGGCGCATCCACCTTCACCCCCCAGGGATGCATTTCCAGCACGCCCATCTGAACCATCGCGACCAGCCCGCCGACGTCGGAGATGTAGAGATAGGGCTCGTCGAAGCCCGGAATCGTCACCTCGTGCAACTGCTCGGGAACGCCCGAGCCGGCGTGGCGCTGATAGAAGCACTTGGTTTCCTCCCCCATCGGGCAGCGCACCATCGTCACCGGACGGAAGGCGAGATGCGGCAATATCCGGTCGGCGACCGAGACATAATAATCGGCGAGCTGCCCCTTGGTGATGCCCTGCTCCGGGTAGAGCACCTTGTCGGGGCTGCTCAGCCTTACCCCTTCGACGATCCGTTCCGGCTTCATGTGGCGGCCTTCAATCGGGCGGCGAGCCCGTCCGCCGCGGCCTCGGGCCGGAGCTGGTCCATCCGGCATTGCCCGGGCGCCTTGTCGGGCCGCCAGCGAAGGAATTTGGTGCCGTGCCGGAAGCGGCGGCCGGTGACATGGTCGTAGCGCACCTCGGCGACCAGCTCCGGCCGAAGCGGCTGCCAATCGCCGGTCCGCTCCGTCGACCAGCGGCTCGGCCCGCCCGGTGAGTCGCCGGTGAAGCCGGGCGCCTCGACCAGCGCCTCCAGCCGCTCGGTCAGGGCCGCTTTCTCCTCGGCCGGGATCGCGGAGGTGAAGCCGACATGATGGAGCAGGCCGTCCTCGTCATGAAGGCCCAGCAGGAGCGAGGCGACGTGACGATCCTTGGATCCGTAGCGGAAGCCGCCAACGACGCAGTCGGCCGTGCGCATCGCCTTGATCTTGAGCATCGACCGCTCGCCCGGATCGTATTTGCCGTCGCTGCGCTTGGCGACGACTCCGTCCAGCGCCGCCCCGACCTGGTCGAGCCAGCCCCGGGCGACCTCGATGTCCGAGGTGAAGGGCGAAAGCAGCAGATCGTCATGCTGCTCGGCCGCGTAGATGATCTCGAGCGCTCGGCGCCTCAATTCCAGCGGAGCGTCGAGATAGCTGGTTTCCTTGGAGAAGAGCAGGTCGAACAGCATCAGCTGCGCCGGGGTCTCGAGCGCCAGCCTTTTGACCCGGCTCTCGGCCGGATGGAGGCGGAGCTGGAGCGCGTCGAAGGACAGTATTCCGTCCACCGGGATGACGAGCTCGCCGTCGAGCACGACCCGGTCCGCCTCCATCCCGAGCACCGTGTCCACCACTTCCGGAAAATAGCGGGCGAGCGGCTTTCCCGACTTGGACATCAGCGCCACCTCGGGGCCGTCGCGAAAGATCAGGCAGCGGAAGCCGTCCCATTTGGGCTCATATTGCCACCCCTCGCCCTCGGGCAGCGAATCGACGAGCCTGGCCTCCATCGGCGCAACCCCGGGCTTCACTTCAAGGCGGTCGAACTCGGTCATCGGCGAGTCGAAAGACGCTTCCACGGCCCGCCGGGTTCCCCGCACGCTTCACCGCCGCCGTTACGTGCCGGTAACCAACCGGAGCCGAAATGTTGCGGCGAGTCGCGGCACGGACGGGACGAAGCGGCCGCACTTCACTGGAACTTAAGGACAAAAGCTATAACTAGGATGTCAGAGCTGAGGGGAAAATCTTGATCTACTCGCGCAGGCAAATGCTTGGTGCCGGTCTTTCGGCCGGTTTTCTCGCCACCGCGGCCCAGGGCCAGACGCTGGCGCAGATCGTCTCCGGACTGAAGGATCCCGCTCCGAAACCGCTTCCGGTGGTTCCGCGGACCGTTCCCGCCCAGCCCCGGGTCGCCGTCAGCGGAATGATCGACCCGCGCCTCCTCGCCCGGGCCCGGGCTTCGTTCGAGCGTCACCGCCCGCAGCTCCGCCACACCGACGTCGTCGGAATCGCCGACTTCAGCCGGCCGTCGAACGAGCACCGCTTCTTCCTTCTCGACACCCGCTCGGGCGCGGTGAGCAACCATCTCGTCGCTCACGGCCGGGGCTCCGATCCGGTGCACAGCGGCCTTCTCCAGCGTTTCTCCAACCAGATCGGCTCCGAGGCCTCGTCGCAGGGCGGCTATCGCACCGGCGAATATTATCACGGCAAATATGGCCGCTCGCTTCGGCTCGCCGGCCTCGACTGGAGCAATTCCAACGCCCAGACCCGCGCCATCGTCGTCCATTCGGCCTGGTATGCCGAGCCCACCCAGCTCGCCGCCCACGGCAAGCTCGGCCGCTCGGAGGGCTGCTTCGCCCTTCCCTACAACAGCCTCCAGCAGGTCCTCGCCCGACTGGGCCCGGGCCGCTTCCTTTACGCGGACAAGCTGGCTTAGGCTTCGACGTCGTGCCAGCGAAGGCTGGCATCCATGCTGATTCGCCCGGTTCGCAGACCGAGTCCGCATAGACTCCAGCTTTCGCTGGGGTGACGACGGAACGGCCACTGGTACCGCTTCGGCCTATCACCGAAGCGGCCACACCGCCAGGATCAGCGGCACTCCCACCACCACGACGATCAGCGATAGCGGCGCCCCGAGCCTCGCATAGTCGCCGAAGCGATAGCCGCCCGGGCCCATCACCAAAGTATTGCACTGGTGGCCGATAGGCGTGAGGAAATCCGACCCCGCGCCCACCGCCACCGCCATCAGAAAGGCTTCCGGACGATAGCCGAGCCCGGCGGCGAAGCTCGCGGCGATCGGGGCCATCACCAGCACCGTCGCGGCGTTGTTGAGGAAGGGGGTGAGGGCCATGGCCGCAACCATGATCAAGGAGACGGCGCCCCAGGCGGGAAGGGTCGCGGCGAGGTCCGAGAGATAGAGAGCGAGGAGATCGGTCGCTCCGGTCGTCCGAAGCGAATCGGAGACCGGAATGAGGGCTCCGATCATCACCAGGATCGGCCATTCGATCCGCGCATAGGCTTCGCGCGCCGGGAGGGCGCCCGACAGCATGATCAGGGCGGCGGCGCCGAAGAAGGCGACCGCCACGGGCAGCCAGCCGGCCGCGGTCAGCGCCATCGCGGCGGCGAGGATGGCGAGCGGGATCAGGCCCCGGCGGGCATTGCCCAGCCTCAGGCTTCGCTCGGCGAGCGGAAGGCAGCCAAGCTCCCTCAGCCGCTCGGGCAGGGTATCGAGAGCGCCCTGGAGGACGACGACGTCGCCGGGGCACAACACCACGTCGCGAAGGCGCCGGGTGATCCGCTCCCCGCGCCGGGACACGGCGATGAGGTTGACCCCGTGGCGGTCGTGAAGAGCCACCCGCCCCGCCGCCTTCCCGGCGAGGATGGAATCGCGGCCGACCACGGCCTCGATGACTCCGACGTTGGACGATGCGGATCCGGCCGCGGCGTCGCGATGATGGCCTTCGAGGTCGAGCCCGACCGACGCGATGGCCCGCTCGAGCGCCTCGGGCTCGCCCTTGAGGATGAGCACGTCGCCGGCCCGGATGATCGCGTCCGGCAGCGGAACCGTCGCCCGCCGGTCCCAGCGGTGGATTCCGGTCAGCTCGACCCCCTTCTCGAGCAGCTCGCGAAGCTCCGCCACGCTCTTGTCTTCGGCGGCCGAGCCGGGCGGGACTTCCGCCTCGGTCGCGTAATCCTCGATGTCGACGGCCTCGCTCATCGTCGGAGCCGCCCGTCGGTCCGGAGGAAGCAGCCGGTAGCCGAAGCGAAGGAAGAGCAGTCCGGCGGCGGCGATCCCGGCGCCGACCGGCGCATAGTCGAACATCGAGAAGGGCTCGCCGGTCATCTCCTCGCGCACCCGGCTGACGATGATGTTGGGCGAGGTTCCGACGAGGGTGATCAGACCGCCGAGCAGCGAGCCGAAGGCCATCGGCATCAGGAAGAGCGAGGGCGAGCTGTCCGAGCTCTTGGCCATGCGGAAGGCGGACGGCATCAGCATGGCCAGCGCCCCGATATTCTTGACCAGAGCGGAGAGCAGGGTGACCGAGCCGACCAGCAGCGAGAGCTGCGAGCCCACCCGGGTCATCGAGCCGCCCAGCCGGGCGATCGCCGCCTCCACCACTCCGGAGCGCTCCACCGCGGCGGAGATGACCAAAGCGGAAGCGACGATGATGACGATGTCGTCGGCGAAGCCGGTGAAGGCGTCCTCCGGCCTGACCAGCCCGAGCATCAGAGCGCCGAGCAGGGCGAGCACCGCGACCATATCGTAGCGCACCCGCCCCCAGATGAAGAGCAGCATCATCCCGGCGAGGAGGGCGAAGGCGCTGAGCTGAGGGAGGGTGGCGGTCACAGGTGCGGGCGGAAACGCGGGAGGCGCGATTCCTATCCTCCCCATCTGAAAGATGGGGAGGGGGACCACCCGAAGGGTGGTGGAGGGGTAGCTGACGCAGGCCAACGCCGTCTCGCGCCGGACCCTCCGAGCTCGGGGCAGCTACCCCTCCACCATGCTTCGCATGGTCCCCCTCCCCATGCTTCGCATGGGGAGGATTTCAGTCCTCCCACACCCTTCCCCGCTCGACCCGGATCAGCCGGTCGCAGGCGGCCAGCGTCGTCGCCCGGTGCGCCACCGTGACCAGGGTCATGTCCCCCCGAATCTCCTGAAGCGCCGCGAGCACCGCTTTCTCCGTCGACTCGTCGAGCGCGCTCGTCGCCTCGTCGAGGATGAGCAGGCGCGGCCGCCGGTACAGGGCCCGGGCGAGGCCGATTCGCTGGCGCTGGCCTCCGGACAGGCGCACTCCGCGCTCGCCGACGTAGGTGTCGAGCCCTTCGGGAAGGCCGGCCAGGAAAGTATCGAGCTGCGCCGCCCGAACCGCCGAGGCGAGGAGCTCCGGGTCCATCCCCTCGGCGCCGCGCGGGAAGGCGATGTTGGCGGCGATCGTATCGTCGGCGAGATAGATGGCCTGGGGGACGTGGGCGAGACCGGCCTGCCACGCCGGGCGGGTCGCGGCGTCCAGCGGACGCCCGTCCACCAGGATCGCCCCCTCGTCCGGCTCCAGCAGCCCCATCAGCAGATCGAGCAGGGTCGACTTGCCGCCGCCGGTCTCCCCCGCGATCCCGACATTCTCGCCGGCGCGGATCCGGAAGTTGACACCTGAGAGCGCGAAGCGGCCCTCGGCAAAGCGGAAGCCGACGCCTTCGAAGGCCAGCTCGCGCTCGATCGAGAGCGGCGGCGCTTCCGGCTGAGGCGGCGGGATCGGCGCCTCCATCATGTCGATCACGTCGCGAAACGCCCGGTAATTGCCGCTCGCCAAGCTCCACCCGTAATAGGCCTGCTGGAGCAAGGGCAGAAGCCGCTGGGCGCCCAGAGCAAGCGCTCCGAGCACCGGGATCGCCTTCACCACCCCGCCCGGCTCCAGGCTCATCGTCAGGGTGATGAGGGCGATCGCCACCAGTCCCGCCGCCTCGACGATGTAGCGCGGGGCGCCGGCGACGAACTGGGTCGCCACCTGGGCCCGGCGGTAGCGGCTGTCGAGCTCGCGGAACTTGGCCTCGAACAGCGGCTCGGAGCGGTCGAGGATGATGTCCCTGATCCCGCCCAGCCCCTCCTGGATCGTGCGGGTGCGATCGACCATCGACCCGGCCAGAGCTTCCGAATTGCGCCTCAGCCGAGGCCGGACGAGCAGGCTCACCCCGACATAGGCGAGGACGACCGCGACTGCGGCGAGTCCGGCCGCCCGGGCGTCGATCGTCAGGAGCAGGATAAAGACGCAGATCGCGATGAAGGCGCCGATCAGCCCCTGCATGGCCGGCTGAAGAACCCCGAAGACGACCCCCTGCACCTTCTCGACGGCGGCCAGGGTCTGACTGGAGTTGCGGCGGACCTGCTCGGAATAAGGCTGGCGGAGCATCCGCCCGAAGACCGAAGCGGCCATGTCGTGCCCGGTCGCCATGACGAAGCGCTGGCTTCCCCAGGTCAAGGCGAGTCGAACGCCCGCCGCGGCCAGCGCCGCGGCGATGAGGAGCAGGGCGGCGCCGACCACCGGCGAACCGCCGATCGAGGTCAGCACTTCCAGCAGCCAGCGCGGAACCAAGGCGCTGTCCGGATCGGCGACCAGGGCGAGGAAGGGCAGAGCGGCGCCAATCGTCACCATCTCCGCCGCCGCCCCGAGAAGCATAAGCCCCAGGGTCATGAAGAACTGCCGCCGCCGGGCGGGCGAGAGCAGCCGGAAAAGGGCCGGAAATGCGTTCATGTGGTGAGTAAGGTTCCTCCCCGGCCCCCTTTGTCCTCCCTGCCGAGAAGCGGTGGGGAGGGGGACCACCCG
>JBAWCC010000250.1:0-7796 GCA_049590095.1 Allosphingosinicella sp.
CAAAAGGCGGTCCGTCTGAGCGACTCGCTTCGCAGGCTGGCGATCGAGACCGCGCGGCGGACTCTCGAGGCCTGGGAAGCGGCCGAATCCAAGCCCCGAGGCAACGGCCGCGGCGGGACGGACGGCAAGGCTTGACCGGGGCTTGACCGGGGCCTGACCGGGGCTTGACCGGAGCCGGACTTACCCCCGTTATCCTCATTATCCACAAGCGGATTCGCCTTTCCCGAATCGGTCGAAGCTGACAGCTTTCAAAACGTGGCCGGAAGCGCGGCGGACCCGGAAACGGACCCGCCCAGCCGAAGGCCGCAGGCCCGAGCCGAAGGCGCCGTCGCTCCCCCAAGGACGCGGCGTTCCGAAGCGGAAGGCGAGGAAGACGGGACGGCTTCAGGCGCCTCCATCAAAGCATCGCTTTGATGGGACCCTCGGCCCAGCGTCTTTCGAAAGGGCGACCGGAGAGGCTTCGGCCTCGATGCGAGCCTTGGAGACGGCACGGCTTGCGCCGTGCCCGATCCGCCACCGGGTACCGAACGGGGCTTCATCGCCTCGCTCCGGAATTCGGGGAGAGCGGCGCGGGCCTTGTGCGCGCGGCGCGCTCCAAGCCGCCCAGCGAGAGATGGCCTCGCCACCCAGCGACGGCAGTCAAAGCTGGGACAAGTGGGGGCCGGTGGAAACGCCGGCCCCCATTATGATTCCGGGAGTGCCGACCTCGGGCATTGCGCCGGCCCGGTCTTTTCAACGTCTTGGAAATTGGTGCCTGGCACCGACCTTGTTGTGCTCTGGGCCGTCATGGTGGACCGGGCGTAAACCTTAGGCGGTAGGGGGCCGCTAAGCGGAATCGTTCAACTTCGCCGTCATGGCGGGGATTCGCATGACCTTGGCGGCAACGCTTGCACTGGCGGCGCCGCTCCTGATCGGAGGCACGGGCAGGCTGACCAGCCTCGACGAGAGGGTGCTCGCGGCGCACAATCGCGAGCGCAGCGGCGCCGGAATCCCGATGCTCGACTGGGATCCCGTCCTTGCCGCAGAGGCCCGCGCCTGGGGCGAGGAGCTCGCCGCCACGGGCGAGTTCGAGCACGATCCCGACACGGACGGGGACGAACCGCAGGGCGAGAATCTATGGGCGGGGACTCGCGGCGCCTATGCGCCCGAGGAGATGGTCGGCGGCTGGATCGAGGAGAAGAAGAATTTCCGCCCCGGCCGATTTCCCGACAACAGCCGAACCGGCGATCTCGCCGACGTCGGCCATTACACGCAGCTGATGTGGCGCGAGACCGACCGGGTCGGCTGCGCCCTCGCCGAAGGGGCGGCGGAGGAGGTTCTGGTCTGCCGCTACCGGACTGCCGGCAACGTCGTCGGCGAACGGCCCTTCTGAGAAACGGTGACTGTCACCGATTTACCGTTTTCACAGCTTCAGCGGGCGAGCAGCTTCTCGGCGGCGCCGGCGATCCTGTCGGGTTCGACATAAGCGACGGCGCCGACCAGCCTGTCGGCTTTCTCGACCTTCCTCGCGCTCTGCGCCGCGGCGGTGTTGGCGATCGCGATCCGCTCGACCAGGGCGGGGTCGGGACTCGGAACGGAATCGGGCGCTTCCGCGCAGGCGGCGAGGAGGGCGAGCGGGGCGAGGGCGAAAGCGGGCTTTTTCATCATCTTGCGGGCCTGAACGCGCAGGGCGCGCGGAAGGATGCGGGCCGGCGGCTACGTAAAAACACCGGGACCGCTGCTCGGCCCTGGGTTCGCCGCGCCTGAGCTTCGCGCGAATTTCCTCGCCGGCCGCAGGTGAAATCTCGAGGACCCGAGCTTTGCGGACTGGCCGCCAGAGGGGGGCGATGCCGCGCTCAGCGCAGCCGTATGATTCGCGAGGGCCGTATCGGGAGCGCCGAGTCGGGGCTGAAAACCGCCTCTGAAAATAAAGTTTTTGCGCGAAAGGGGTCGAAAAATAGGATTTGCGCAGGAAAGTAGCGGCCTCGAAAAATGGCGGTTTCAATATGGCTGGAGCCCGAAAAAAATAGGATTTGACCGGAGCGGTACAAAGCGCTTGACAGCGTCACGCTGCCGGGGTACTATTTAGTCACGCTGCAGAATTGTAGCCGAGGAAGATCGAACAGCCGGCGCGGGCCATCCCGCGGCGGCTTTTTCTTTGCCCTCGGTCGTTCTTCGCAGAGGCGGGGCGCCGGCGAGGCCGGACGCGCTTCTTCGAGAGCAAGCGCGCGATGCGCCGTCATGTTTCTTCTGAATTCCTCCCCATCGGCGATGGGGAGGAAGCAGGCGAGCATGGCGGCCGTTTCATTTTCGGGGAGGGTGAGATGAGCGGGAGTGGAGAAAAGAAGATTCGCGCCGGCTGGACGGCGGCGAAGGAGGCGGTCTTCTTTCGGGAGCTGGCCACGGTGTGCAACGTCAGCTCGGCGCTTCGGGCGTGCGGAATGTTCCGGCGAAGCCGGGACGTCTACGACCGGCGCCGGGCCGAGCCCGCCTTCCGGGCGAGATGGGAAGCCGCGGTCGACGAGGGCTATGCGCTGCTCGATCTCGAGATGCTCGAGCGGGCGCGGTTCGGCAACAACCGGCCGCCGCCGACGACCGAGGCGGAGAAGAGGCTGCGCGAGGTTCCGACCGCTTTGGGGCTCCAGCTTCTGAAGCTGTACCATGCCCGCAAGGCCAAGGCGCCGCCGGCGCCGGCGGCTCGGGCCGCCGCCCGGCGGATCGACGGAGCGGCGCTTCGCCGCGAGTTCGACGCTTTGCTTTCCGACTTCAACCGCCGGATGGGCGGCAAGGGCTGAGGGGGATTTGCGATGATCGAGAGATTCGACGATGTGGGCGAGGAGGAGCGGGCCGCCCGCCACTCGCTCGCCGAGCGCCTGGCCATGATCGAGCCGGAGCTTCGCGGCGACTTCCTCAGGGCCCTTCCGGCAAGGCTCAGAGGGGCGTTTTTCAGCGACTGGCACATGCAGGCCCGGCCGGCGCAGCTGCCGCCCGACGGGGACTGGCGGATATGGATGATCATGGCGGGCCGGGGCTTCGGCAAGACCCGGGCCGGAGCGCAATGGGTGCTCGGGCTCGCGCAAACCCCGGGCCTTCGGATCGCCTTGCTCGGGCCGACCGACGACGAGGCGCGCTCGGTGATGATCGAGGGCAGTTCCGGAATTCTCGCCTCCGCGTCCGACTCGGAGCGGCCGGCGTGGGAACCCTCGCTCGGCCGGCTGAGCTGGCCCAACGGGACCCGGGCCTTCGTCTATTCCGGAGCCAATCCGGAGGCATTGCGCGGGCCCGAGCATGATTATGCCTGGTGCGACGAGCTCGCCAAATGGGCCCGGGCCGAGGCGAGCTGGGACAATCTGATGTTCGGGCTGAGGCGCGGGATTCTGCCCCGGGCGCTGGTGACGACGACCCCGCGGCCGACCCCGCTGATGCGAAGGCTGGCGGCGAGCCGCGACGTCGCGCTGACCCGGGGGCGGACCGCCGACTCCGCGTTGCTCGCGCCGAGCGTGGTCGATTATCTGACCGGACTGTACGGCGGAACGCGCTTCGGCCGGCAGGAGCTGGACGGGGAGCTGATCGAGGATATCGAGGGGAGCCTGTGGCCGAGGGATCTGATCGAAAGGTGCCGCAGCCTGCCTCCCCAGCCGAAGGCTGGGGAGGGGGACCAGGCGGAGCATGGTGGAGGGGTAGATGGCCCGGAGGACGGGGGTTCCAGCGAGGCTCTCGGGGGCCGGTGCCATCTACCCCTCCATCACACTTCATGTGGTCCCCCTCCCCATCTGGCGATGGGGAGGCAGGTGAAGCGGATCGTCATCGGGGTGGATCCGCCGGCGTCCGCTCAGGGCGATTCCTGCGGGATCGTGGTGTGCGCTCTGCTCGAGGACGACGTCGCCTGCGTCGTCGAGGATGCCAGCGTCTCGGGCAAGAGCCCGGAAGGGTGGGCCAGAGCGGTGGCGGCGGCGGCGCGCAGATGGGGCGCCGACCGGGTGGTCGCGGAGGGCAATCAGGGCGGGGCGATGGTCGAGAGCGTTCTTCGCGCCGCCGATTTCGACCTGCCGGTTCGGATGGTCCACGCGAGCATCGGCAAATCGGCGCGGGCGGAGCCGGTGGCGGCCTTGTTCGAGCGCGGAGCGGCGAAGTTCGCGGGCGCGTTTCCGGCGCTGGAGGACGAGCTCGCCGGGCTCATCGCGGGCGGCGGCTACGAAGGGCCGGGGCGCTCGCCGGACCGGGCGGACGCGATGGTCTGGGCGATGACCGAGCTGATGCTCGGGCGGAGAAGGGCGGAGCCGCGGATACGGCGGTTGTGAAGGAGACAAATCCCGGCACCGTCCCGGGCTGTGCCCTTCGGCCGACAGGGCACTTCCGGGCCAAAATCATTCCTGTTTCGGACCTAAATCGGCGCAGGCGTGGCAGACCGGAGATTCGGCGTTCGTTAAGGGGAGTTGATCTGGATTCGTTAACCATTAGGTAAGGCAAACAGGGGATATCTGTCGTTTCGGACCCATATGCGACCGAATTCGCACTTGTGCGTTCCGAGGGGTCAAGCGTAAAAGAGCGCGCAGGGGGATGCGCTCACAGGAGGTAAAAGTGGTTCGGACCTCGACCGAGTTCCAGCGGCTGAACAAAGAGCGCATTAAAGAGCTGTACGATCGTATGGAGCAGCTCGCTCGCCAGAACGAGGAGACTCGCCGCTCCGCGGCCGCCCACGTCGGCGGCTGACGCCGGTCTTAGCCTACCCAATCCGGAACGTCCGTTCCCGACACCGCTACAGGCTGAACACCGCTGAGCCGCCACGACACCGAGTTCCTGTCGTCGGAGCGCCCGTCGAGCGTAGCTTCTTCGAGCTTCGTCGGACTTAGCATCAGGCACAGGGCGTGAGCGTTTGGGGGGAGCGTAAGCTCGCGGACGCCCTGATCGTCCCGCCAAAGCGCTATGCACCGACTGGGATCGTGGAAACCGGTCTTGTTGACCCTGTCGATCAGACCAAGCGAGGTGAGCGTGAGCACCGAAGATCCCGGATCCTCGGCGAGAACGGTCGCGTAGCGGTTCGGCCATCGGGTGACCAGTTGCGCTCCATCCATGAGCAGGGCGAAGACCAGGTTCGGACCGATCGCCCGCAAAAGCTCCTGAGCCGGATCCACGCGGGCCAGATCTTCACAGATGAGAGTTGCCATCGTCGTTTCGCCCCGGATCACTCCGACCGTCAGGCTTCGGCTGAGGACGTCGAGGCGCTCCCACCAATAGCGGGAGGGGTCGAGCTGCGAGCCGAGGGCGTAGGAGGTGATCTGGGTCCGCTCGAGCCGCCAGCGATGGTGTTTCTGCCTTATGTCCTCGGCATAAACCTCCTTGGAGGCGCCGGCACTCCTGGAAATGATCCGGGTGACCGCGAAATTGCCGTCCTTTTTGTCGGGGGATGTGTTCAGGCCGGCCACAAGCAGTTCGATCCCCTCGTCCCGCTGGAGCGTTTCGACCAGATCAACATAGAGGCGGTGAGTGAGGGCCAGCTCGGGAAAGACGACGCCGTGAATGGCCGGATTATCAGCGCGGGCACTGACAAGCAGATCCTTGACGAATTTGACGAATTTCTTGCGCTCGGCGCTGCTTCCTTCTCGCGGCGCGACGGAGAACCAACCCCAATCGACGCAGGAGTCGACGGTCGACTCCCCCATCGTCCTGAAGGCGCTCGCCGGGACCGCATAGGGGTAGGGGATGAGCAGGAGGTTCAGAGGTGAAACGGCGTCATGCGCATCCGAACTAGCGGCCGGGGCAATCCAACGCGCACGAGCCAGTCCCCGTGGCGGCAGCATGGCCAGATTATGAGACAGCGACCGCATCGTACAACCTAAAGCGGGAGTTCGCGATTTCGGGAGCACGCAGATAACGTCGGGCGCAGCGGCGGAGAGCGTGTAGGCTCCCATTCCCTCTCCGTCCGGGCTTTCGTCGAGGGCCTGCCTTATGCGGGCCTCGGTGGCGTAGTGCAGAAGCCCCATCGGGCTTGCGCCGAGCCTCTCCTCGCCGAGGAAGCCGACATTCATCGCCGCCTCGTCGCTGATGACGAGAAGCGCAAGCGCCGAATTCCACCAGCCGGGGGCCGGCTGGTCGGGCTTCAGGGGCGCGAACACCGGCTCTTCAAAGGACTGGCGCAGCTTCGTCCAAAGCTCCCGCACGATAGGAGGCATCGTGAGACGGGCGAAGACCTGCTTGCCTTCGTTGAAGAGCTTGACACTGGAGGGAGCGGACCAAGCCCGGCCGGCGGGTCGCCAAATCTCCCGGTCGGACTCGCTGACCGTAACGCGCCGGCCACCATGCGTGACCGGGGGAGCCGTTTCCGGCTGCACGTGATGATAAGCGCCACTTCGCGACAGCAGGAAGCAGACGATCGCGAAAAGATCGATGGGATCCTCGGGAGGCTCATCCCAGGCGCCTGCGCCAGAGCCAAGGGGGGTCTTTTCCTCCCCCGCCCCGCCGAAAACAATTCGCCAGCCGAGAGTCCCCTCCGGGAACAGCTGACGCACCCCGTCGAACAGAATCATGCCGATCACCCCTTCTCGGCGGACGCGGGCCCCACGAGCGGCCCGCTGAACGGCATCTTCTGGGAGGAAACCCGGAACGGCGCAAGAGCCAGTTCCAGTGCGGGGACGAGACCCGACGGCGGGCGGTTTGTGAGACAGAAAAGACGGAGACCAACATGAAATCGTGGTTCGGACGGAAGGCGGCGCCGGCGGCGCGGCCTTTGCTTCATCGCGCCTATGCGGGCGCGGCGGGAGTGGGGGATTGGCCCCGCAATTACGAGGCCCAGGTGCGCGAGGCCTATCTCGGCAATCCGGTGGCGCAAAGGGCGGTTCGGCTGGTGGCGGAGAGCGTCGCCTGGGCGCCGGTCTATGCGACGGACGGCGAGGCCGGGGCCTCGGCCTCGGCGAAGGCGCTGGGGCTTGTAGGCCCGGCCTTGCTCGACATGGCGGCGTCGCAATTGCTCCTCCACGGCAATGCCTTCGTGCAGATATTGCTCGACGCCGACGCGGCTCCGGCGGAGCTGTTCGCGCTTCGCCCCGAGCGGGTGACGGTGGAGCCGGATCCGGGCGGCTGGCCGGCGGCCTATGTCTACCGGGCGGGCGAGGTGAAGGCGCGGATCGCGGCCCGGGACGCGCTCGGGCGACCGGGGCTCGTTCATATCAAGGCGATGCATCCGCTCGACGACCATTATGGGCTCGGCTGCCTGGGCGCCGCGGCCGGGGCGGTGGCGATCCACAATTCGGCGACCCGCTGGAACAAGGCGCTTCTCGACAACGCGGCCCGGCCTTCCGGGGCGCTCAGCGTCGAGGGCGGCGACGGCGCGCTGGCGGCCGATCAATACGACCGGCTTCGAGACGAGCTGGAGCTGCATTTCGCGGGCACGGCCAATGCCGGGCGGCCGCTGCTGCTCGAGGGCGGGCTCAAATGGCAGGCGATGAGCCTTACACCCGCCGACATGGATTTCGCGGAAATGAAGGCGGCCGCGGCCCGGGAGATCGCCCTGGCCTTCGGGGTCCCGCCGATGCTGCTCGGGCTTCCGGGCGATTCGACCTACGCCAATTACCGGGAGGCGAACCGGGCGCTGTGGCGGCTGACCGTCTTGCCGCTCACCGACAAATTATTGGGGGCGATCGCGGCGGCGCTCGGGGCGTGGTGGCCGGGGCTGAAGCTGAGGCCCGACGTCGACCAGCTTACCGCTTTGGCGGAGGATCGCGAGCGATTGTGGGCCCAGGCGACGGCGGCGGACTTCCTCTCGCGCGAGGAGAAGAGGGAGATGCTGGGGTTCTAGGGAACGCTCCCCTCCCTGGAAG
>JBAWCC010000251.1:0-3020 GCA_049590095.1 Allosphingosinicella sp.
CGGTGGGCCTGGATCTCGGCCGCCGCCTGTTCGGGCGGCAGCGAGCGCAGCGTGTCGAGCGGCCGCATCACGTCCTCGCCGAAAGTCTGGACGAAAAGCTGCCCGTGTCCGCCTTCGAGCGCAACCGCGATCTCGCCTGCCGCCCCGGTCCCCGTTCCCACCGCCGCGGCGACCGCCGCCATCGAGGAAAAGCCGGACAAGGGCACGCCCCAGCCGATCGCCAGGCCGTGCGCCGCGGCGAGTCCGACGCGAAGCCCGGTGAAGCTGCCCGGGCCGCAATCGACGAGTATCGAATCGGGCCGCCGCCCCCCCAGAAGCGCCTCGACCATCGGCACCAGCCGCTCGGCATGGCCCCGGCCGACGAGTTCGTGGCGCTCCTCCACGATCCGCTCCCCGTCGACGAGCGCGACGGAGCAGGCGGCGGTGGCGGTGTCGATGACGAGGATCATGCTTCGGGACGTCAAACCGCCTCGACGGCCTCGACCTCCGGCACATAATGTTTGAGCAGGCTCTCGATCCCGTGCTTCAGGGTCATGGTCGAGGAGGGGCAGCCGGCGCAGGCGCCGTGCAGCGCCAGATAGACCGTGCCGTTGCGGAAGCCCCGGTAGACGATGTCGCCGCCGTCCTGGGCCACCGCCGGCCGGACCCTCGTCTCGATCAGCGCGCGAATCTCGGCGACCAGCTCGGCATCTCCCGGGTCCTCGCCATAATCCTCGTCCCCCGCCACTTCGATCCCTGCGGCCGAAGCCGCCCGGAACAAGGGTGCATCGCTCGAGAAATGGTCGAGCAGGACGCTCAATATCTCCGGCTTCAGCTCGCGCCACTCGACTCCGGGAGCGGCGGTGACCGAGATGAAGTCGCGGCCGAAGAACACGCCTTCCACCTCGCCGGTCGAGAAGATCGCCTCGGCGAGCGGCGAGACTTCCGCATCCTCGGGGGTCGCGAAATCGCGGGTCCCGGCCTCCATCACCTTGCGTCCGGGAAGGAACTTCAGCGTCGAGGGATTGGGGGTGGGCTCGGTCTGGATCAGCATGAGGAGGATGTGGGCCGATGCAGGCGGCGGATCAAGTGGGGGGGCTTTGCTCCCCGGCGAAGGCCGGGGCCCAGCGGCACCGCCCGGAAGGCTGGGTCCCGACCTTCGCCGGGAAACGCCGGCGCTAATAAGCAGCCGCCCGGAGCGGAAGCCGGAGCACCGGCCGGTGACTTTCGTCCTCGACCTCGACCCAGCCGTCATTGGAGAGCTCCTCGGCGCGAAGCCTCTGCTGGAGCACCGCGCTCGCCACCCGCATCGCGCCGCTCAGAGCGGCGACGTCGTTCAGGCAGCATTCGCCGACGACGTCGGTGGATTCGTAGCCGTCGCAGGACACATTGAAATAATAACGAGGCATCCGCCTTGAACGCTCCAACCGGCTTGCCGCCTCATTCCGCACCGCGAAAAGCCTGTCAATCGGCGCGCCGCGGAGTCGCTCTTTCTAATTCCTCCCCGAGCTTGCTCGGGGAGGGGGACCATGCGCAGCTTGGTGGAGGGGAATGCTGACTCCGGACTACCCCTCCACCACTCCCCCAGGCAAGCTGGGGGAGGATTTGCAGCGCCTAGTCCGAAGCCGGAGCCGCCTTGGTCCCCCGCCCGCGCGCCGCCCCGGCCGTAAGCGGAAAGGCCGTCGTCCCCTTGACCAGCTCCATGGCGAATCGCGAGGTGACGTTCTTGATCTCCAGGCCCGCGATCAGGCGCCGGTAGAAATCGTCATAGGCGCTCATGTCGGCCACCGCGACCCGAAGCAGATAGTCGACGTCTCCCGCCATCCGGTGGACCTCCATGACTTCGGGCATGGCGAGCACCGATTCGGCGAAGCGGTCGAGCCAGGCTTTCGAATGGTCGCCGGTCTCGATCTCGACGAAGACGGTGAGGCCGAGGCCGATCGCGTGGGGATCGAGCAGGGCGACCCGGCGGCGGATCACGCCATTTTCCTCGAGTCGCTGAATCCGGCGCCAGCACGGCGTCTGGGACAGCCCTACCCGGCTCGCGATCTCGCCGACGGAGACGGAGGAATCCTCCTGAAGGATGGCCAGAATCTTGAGGTCGGTGGCGTCCATCTAATCCCTGCCTGAAAATGAGTATATTCTTCTAATAATCAGAGCAGCCCGGCAATAATAGCGTCTTTTGCGCCCAGCCATTGTGGGGGCGCTTTTTGGCAGATACCTTGGCTTTTCAGAGTGAAGATGATGCGACCCGGAGCGCGAAGCAAGTTGCGCCCCTTCTCAGCGGATTAGAAGGATTTTCTAATTGTGACCCCGTTTTCTGCCCTGCCAAACCGGCGCATCCGGGCATGAACGCCTTCACCCCCCTTGCCACGCAGCCCGCGGCGGCCGACCCGGGCGAGCGGCTCGAAGGCCTTCGGGCCGGAGTCGACGGACGGATCGTCTTCACCACCAGCTTCGGCCTCGAGGACCAGGCCGTCGCCCATTTCATCTTCACGCGCCGGCTCGACATCGAGGTGTCGACCCTCGACACCGGCCGTCTCTTCCCCTCCACCTACAAGGTCTGGGAAGAGACGGAGCGGCGCTACGGCATCCGGATCCGCTCCTTTCATCCGGACCAGGCGGCGCTCGCCGCCTTCGTCGCGGTGGCGGGGATCAACGGCTTCTACGAATCGAAGGACGCTCGCCTCGGCTGCTGCCAGGTCCGCAAGATCGAGCCGCTGGGCCGGGCCCTGGCCGGAGCCTCGGCCTGGGTGACCGGGCTGAGGGCCGATCAGTCGGCCGGCCGCTCCGTCGTCGAGCTCGCCGCCTGGGATTCCGGGCGAGCGCTGGTCAAGTTCGCGCCCCTCTTCGACTGGACCCGCGATCGGGTCGCCGATTTCTGCGCGGCCGAGGGCGTTCCGGTCAACGCGCTCCATGCCCGCGGCTTCCTCTCGATCGGCTGCGAGCCCTGCACCCGCGCCGTCGCCCCCGGGGAACCGGAAAGAGCCGGCCGCTGGTGGTGGGAGGCCGGCGAGGCCAGGGAATGCGGCCTCCATGTC
>JBAWCC010000252.1:0-5901 GCA_049590095.1 Allosphingosinicella sp.
GGGTTATGCGTCATTATCGGGTGAACAAGCTCGCCAAGGCCGGCGGCGCCGTCATCAAGCGCAAGGACATATTGGCGAATAACGACCGCGAGGCGGTGGCCCGGGTTCAGGACGACGTCGACTGCCCGATCTGCGACGTCTGGCGCGACGGCGAGAAAGTCGGATCGATCGTTTAACGGTAAATCCGGCGGCGATTTCCGGATTCTGAACGATTTCAGCCCGACGGCTCGACCGTCGGGCTGGACGACGCTCAGGCAGGCTCCATCTCCTTGCGCGCCTCGGTCGCCGTGACCTGGAAGTCGACCGGGGTGAAGCCCTCCGCCGCTGCCCGCGCCTTGGCCACTCCGCCGGGGAAACCGCTCCGGTCGCCATAGTCGCGTCCGGTCTCGCCGCGGCGCTCGCTCTGTTCGGCGGTGAGGCTGGCGGCGGTCAGGATGTCGACTGCGGTGATTCCGGCCACGGCGGCGATCGCGATCCAGGCGTTGCGGCGCTGCGCTTCGTCCCCCTCGCGCAGCGCGGCGGCGAGGGTGGCGAGATCGACGAGGTCGCCGGCGACCCGGCCCCAGATGGCCGGCGCGGGCGTGTCGGACAAGGCCCAGACGCCCGCTCCGATCTCTCGGCCGCCATAGGCCTGGAGCAGACGCTCGCGGCCTTCGAGGCCGAGAGCGCGGGCGAGCTTGCCCGGAGCGACGATCTCGGCGACTCCTAGGGCAAGGGAGAACCAGCCGAGGCCGCGGGCGACCCGGTCGGTCTTGGTGAGGCTGCGGTCGGGGCGGCTCGTCACCAGCGTGGACGTGGAATTCATTCGCGAGGTCCTTTCTTACGGCTTCAGCACCACTTTGACGCAGCTGTCCTGCTTCTGCTCGAAGACCCGGTACATGCCGGGGCCTTCCTCGAGCTTCGCGGTGTGGGTGATGACGAAGGACGGATCGATCTGCCCCTCCTCGATCCGGCGGGTCAGATCGCCGGTCCAGCGGCGGACATGGGTCTGTCCCATCCGGAAGGTCAGCCCCTTGTTCATCGCCATCCCGAACGGAATCTTGTCGACGAGCCCGCCATAGACTCCTGGAATCGAGAGGACTCCACCGGCGCGGCAGACGTAGATCATCTCGCGCAGGACGTGGGGCCGGTCGCTTTCCATCAGAGTCGCCTGCTTCACCCTGTCGAGCATCGAATCGAGGTGGGAGCCGGAATGGGCCTCGAGACCGACGCAATCGATGCACTTGTCGGGACCCTTGCCGCCGGTGAGGTCGTTGAGGCGATCGATCACGCTCTCGTCCTCGAAGTTGATCGTCTCGGCGCCGGCGGCGGCGGCCATGCTCAGCCGCTCGGGCAGGCGATCGATGCACACGACCCTCTCGGCGCCGAGCAGGATCGCGCTTCGCACCGCCATCTGACCGACCGGTCCGGCGCCCCAGATCGCGACCACGTCGGTGCGCTGGATGTCGGCCTGGACGGCGGCCTGCCAGCCGGTCGGGAAGATGTCGCCGAGGAACAGGGCCTGCTCGTCGGTCATGGCGTCGGGGACCTTGATATGGGTCGCGTCGGCGAACGGCACCCGCAGATATTCCGCCTGCCCGCCGGAATAGCCGCCGGTGAGATGGGTGTAGCCGAACAGCCCGGCGGTGCGATGGCCGAACACCTTGTCGGCGAGCTCGCCGTTGCGGTTGGACCGCTCGCACAGGGAATAATTGCCGCGGCGACACTGGTCGCACTCGTCGCAATTGATCGTGAAGGGAATGACGACCCGCTCGCCCTTCTTCAGCTTGCTCACTGCGCTGCCGGTCTCGACGACCTCGCCCATCATCTCGTGACCAATGATGTCGCCCGGCTTCATCGCGGGGATGTAATTATGGAAGAGGTGGAGGTCGGAGCCGCAGATCGCGCAGCTCGACACCTTGATGATGGCGTCCTTCGGGTCCTCGATCTCGGGATCGGGAACGTTGTCGCAGCGAATGTCCTGCTTGCCGTGCCAGACGAGCGCTTTCATGGCCGTGCTTCTCCTTCTTGGGGCTTGAAGTGCGAACGCACCGCCTCGGCACTTAGGCCAAGCGAGCGAACGCGAGCCCGCAACGCCTCAGCGCAATCTCCGAAAACGAGGGGGTAAAGAGCTGAAGTATATACTGATTTACATCAATTACAGGCTGGAACCTGAGCCCGCCGCCGCGGGTTCAGCGGCCGAGTTTCAATCAAGGAGTCGGTCATGGCTACGAAGACGCAATCCAAAACCAGCAAAGCACGCTCGAGCGGCGGCGGCTCCGGCAACGGTCGCAGCGCTTTCTCGTTCGGCGGCGGCAATGCGGGAGTTCTCGCCGGGGCGGCGATCGCCGGCGCAGCGGTCGGAATCGCCGCCAATTTCGGCCGCAAGTTCCTGATGCAGATGCCGGCCGCCGCCGCAGGCGACTGGTTCGACGCGCTCAAGGCCGAGCATGCCGCCACCCTCGCCGTCTTCGACAAGATCGAGGCGACCGACGACAGCCAGACGACCCAGCGCGCGGCGCTCCTGATGAAGCTGAAATACGCTCTCACCAGGCATGCGCATGAGGAGGAAGCGATCATCTACCCGGCGCTGCGGCAGGCCAATTCCGCTCATGACGCGGACGCTCTCAACGCCGAGCACGGTTATGTGAAGACCTATCTCTACGAGCTCGAGAATCTGGCCAAGGACAGCCCCGAATGGCTGGCCCGGGTGCGCGATTTCCGCTCGATGCTGGAAGAGCATATCCGGATGGAGGAAGACGAGGTCTTCCCAGCCTTCCGCAAGGCCCTGTCGGAAGAGCAGAATGCGAAGCTGACCAGCGCGATGAACAGGGAAGGCTTCAAGATGGCGTGACGATGGTGGGGAGGCGCACGTCCCGCCCCTCCTCCGTCATCCCCGCGGAAGCGGGGATCCATCCGGCCTCGGCGCCGGCACGAAATCAGAATGGATTCCCGCTTTCGCGGGAATGACGAGCAAAGGCCTGCGGGTCTTCACTCGGCAGAAAGGCCGGCGGGTGTCCCCTCCCCGCCGGCCTTTTCTTACGCCAGCTGCCCGTGGCAGTGCTTGAACTTGCGGCCCGAGCCGCAGGGGCAAGGCGCGTTGCGGCTGACCTGGGGCAAATCGGCCTCGGCGACCTCGAACGTTCCCGAAGGCATTTCCGGCCGGGCCGCCTGGAGCGGCGGCAGCTTCGAGAGGATCGCTCCGGTGCCGGCGTCGATGTCGGCGGTATCGTCCTCGCCGGTGAGCGGGTCGATATGGTGGGTGATGAAATCCGGCAACACCGGCAGTTCGGGGAAATCGTCCTCGGGCTGCTGCAGCGTGAACCGCATCCGGCCGAGCCTTCCGGTGACGTCCTCGCGGATCGCCGCGAGCATGCGTTCGAACAGCTGGAAGGCTTCATGTTTGTACTCGTCGATCGGCTTGCGCTGGGCGTAGGCGCGCAGGTGGATGACCTGGCGGAGCGCGTCGAGCATCGCCAGATGGTCCTTCCAATAATGATCGAGCGACTGGAGCAGGATCTGCTTCTCGACCTGGATCCAGGTCTCGGGCGGGAGCTCCTTCGCTTTCTCCTCGACCTGCTCGTCGGCCAGCCTCTGGATCCGCTCGAGCAGCATCTCCGGGTCGACCGCTTCCTCCTGCAGCCAATCGTCGATCGGGGGCTGGAGTCCGAACACCGCTTCCACCCGCTCCTTGAGCAGCGGAATGTCCCACTGCTCGGGATAGGTGTTGGGCGGGCAGGCCTCGCCGACGATGGCGTTGACCGTCTCGGCCCGCATGTCGGTGACGACGTCGCCCACGGTGGCCGCGTCCATGATGTCGGAGCGCTGCTCGTAGATGACCTTGCGCTGGTCGTTCATGACGTCGTCATATTCGACGACCTGCTTGCGGACGTCGTAATTGCGCGCCTCGACCTTCTTCTGGGCGGTCTCGATCGCCTTGGAGATCCAGGGGCTGACGATCGCCTCGCCGTCCTCCAGATTCTTGTTCATCAGCCGGGCGAACATGGTCTGCGGGCCGAAGATCCGAAGCAGATCGTCGTCGAGGCTGAGGTAGAAACGCGACAGGCCGGGATCGCCCTGACGGCCCGAGCGGCCGCGAAGCTGGTTGTCGATCCGCCGGCTCTCGTGACGCTCGGTGCCGAGCACGAACAGGCCTCCGGCGGCGATCACGCGCGCCTTCTCCTCCTCGACCTCCTGCTTGATCCGCTCGATCGCCTTGTCCTTCTCGGGGCCGTCCTCCATCTCGACGAGCTCGTCGCCGACCCGGAACTCGACATTGCCGCCGAGCTGGATGTCGGTGCCCCGGCCCGCCATGTTGGTGGCGATGGTGACCACTCCAAGCCGTCCCGCCTGGGCGACGATATGGGCTTCCTGCTCGTGGAATCGGGCGTTCAGGACCTCGTGCCTGACCCCCTCCTTCTGGAGAAACTCGCCGAGCATCTCCGATTTCTCGATCGAGACCGTTCCGACCAGCACGGGCTGTCCGGTCAGCTGCTTCTCCTTGATCGACTTGGCGATGGCGGCGAACTTGTCGTTCTGGTTCTTGTAGAATTCGTCATCCTCGTCGACCCGCTTGACGGCCAGGTTGGTCGGGATGGTGACGACGCCCAGCTTGTAGATGTCCCAGAATTCCGCCGCTTCGGTGGCGGCCGTCCCGGTCATCCCGCCGATCTTGGGATAGAGGCGGAAATAATTCTGGAAGGTGATCGAGGCCATGGTCTGGTTCTCGGGCTCGATGTCGACGCCCTCCTTGGCCTCGACTGCCTGATGGAGCCCGTCCGACCAGCGCCGGCCGTCCATCATTCGGCCGGTGAACTCGTCGATGATGACGACCTTCCCGTCCTTCACGATATAATCGATGTCGCGCTTGAACATGACGTTGGCGCGAAGCGACTGGTTGAGGTGATGGACGACCAGAGTGTTCTCGAAATCGTAGAGGTTCGAGCCGTGCAGGAGCCCGGCATCCTCGAGCAGCCGCTCCATCTTCTCGGTTCCGTCCTCGGTGAGGACGACCGATTTCTGCTTCTCGTCGAGCTCGTAATCGACCGGGTCGAGACCTTTCACGATGGCGTCGACGCTCATGTAGAGCTCGGACTTGTCGTCGGTCGGGCCGGAGATGATCAGAGGCGTGCGCGCCTCGTCGATCAGGATCGAATCGACCTCGTCGACGATCGCGAAATTGAAGGGGCGCTGGACCAGGGCCTCGCGCTCGTACTTCATATTGTCGCGAAGATAGTCGAAGCCGAAATCGTTGTTGGTGCCGTAGGTGATGTCCGAGCCGTAGGCCATCCGGCGCTGATAGTCGGTGAGATTGGGGACGATGACCCCGACGGTCATTCCCAGGAAGCGGTAGATCTGGCCCATCCAGTCGGCGTCGCGGCGGGCGAGATAGTCGTTGACGGTGACGACATGGACGCCCTTTCCTTCCAGCGCGTTGAGGTAGACGGCAAGGGTCGCGACCAGGGTCTTGCCCTCGCCGGTCCGCATCTCGGCGATCTCGCCGCGATGGAGGACGACTCCGCCGATCATCTGGACGTCGTAATGGCGCTGGCCGAGGGTCCGCTTCGCCGCCTCCCGGACGGTCGCGAACGCCTCCGGCAGGAGCGAATCCAGCGCCTCTCCTTCCGCCAGGCGTCGGCGGAACAGCAAGGTCTGGTTGGCCAGCTCGTCGTCCGACATCGCGGAGATAGTCGGCTCGAACCCGTTGATCTTGTCGACGGTCTTGCCGATCGAGCGGACGTACCGGTCGTTCGACGACCCGAAAATGGCTTTGACGACACCGCCCCACATATCGAAATCCTGTCATGTTCTGAATATTGCGAATGCGCCCGAGGCGCCCGGCGCCCGAGGCGACTGTCGGAAACGACCCGCGGCGAGGCAGGGTCCGGCGTCCCGCTATTCCAGCCGGCGCTCGTCCACGGG
>JBAWCC010000253.1:0-6788 GCA_049590095.1 Allosphingosinicella sp.
CGCTCATCCGGCTCACCGCCGCGCTCCAGACCATGGCGCGGCGGCCGCCGGCGCTGGCGCTGATCCAGCCCGGCTCGCTGAACGAAGTCGTGCACGTCCGGGCACTGCTCGCCTCCTCGCTCCCCGCCATCCGGGCCCGAACCGCCGGAGTTCGCGCGGAGATGGCCCGCGGCGAGGCGCTTCGCCGCCAGGCCCGGGAGGCGGTGGTCCAGCTCGGCTCGAGCCGAAGCGACCTTCAGCAACGCCGGGTCGCGCTCGCGAGCTTCGAGCGCGAGCAGCGGCGGCGCTCGGCGACCCTGATGCATTCCGCCCTTCGCGAATCCGACCGGGCGCTTGCGTTCGGAGAGGAGGCGCGCGATCTCGCGGCCCTGGCGGGAACCCGCGAATATCAGGCGCGAACGGCCCACCGCCTCGCCGAGCTGCCGGGTCCCGCGCTTCGCCCGGGGGCCGAGCCCGGCCGTGTCCGCCCGCCTTACTACCTGCTTCCCGTCGAGGGTCGGCTGCTCCGGGGCACCGGCGAGATTTCGGATGCCGGGGTCCATGCCAGGGGGCTTACCTTCGCCGTCGATGCCGGAGTGTCGGCGGTGGCTCCGCGGGCCGGCCGGATCGTCTATGCCGCGCCCTATCGAGGCTATGACCAGGTCGTGATCATCGATCACGGCGGCGGCTGGACGACGACCCTGACCAACCTTTCCGCCCTCGCCGTCAAGCGCGGCGACCGGGTCCGCGCCCGCCAGCCGCTGGGGCGAACCGGCGCGGGCGAGGTGAAGGTCGAGCTTCGCAAGGACGGAAGGCCGTTTCCGATCACGTTGCTGCTCTGATTGCCTCCGCATCGACTACGGCAATGGGGAGGCAAGTCGATATTGCTCGTTCACCCGGCGTTGCTTTTCGGAAGCCTAAAAAGGCGGTACACTTGTCTCGAACCGCCCGAACAGGATCCCCCCCGATGCCCAACAATCTCTTCCGCTCGCTCGCCCTGGTCAGCGCGGTGGCGATCATTCCCGCCGCAAGCGCCTCGTTCGCCGCGGTCGATGTCGACACCTATCGCGAGCTCGACCAGTTCATGAGCGTCTTCGAGCGGGTCCGCTCCGAATATGTCGAGCAGGTCGACGACAAGACCCTGATCCGAGGCGCCATCGACGGAATGCTGGCGAGCCTCGACCCGCACAGCGCCTATATGGACGAGCGCGGCTACCAGGCGCTGATGACCACCACCGACGGAAATTACGGAGGCCTCGGGCTCAACGTCACCATGGAGGACGGAGTGGTGAAGGTCGTCGCTCCGATCGAGGACAGCCCCGGCTTCAAGGCCGGAATCAAGGCCGGCGACTACATCACCCATTTGAACGGCAAGCTCATCTACGGTGGAACGCTCGACGAGGCGGTCGATTCGATGCGCGGCCCGCCGGGCAGCTCGATCAAGGTCACCATCCTTCGCCTCGGCCGCGACAAGCCGTTCGACGTCACCCTGACCCGCGCCGCGATCGAACTCAAGGCGGTCAAGTGGGAGGTGAAGGACAATGTCGGCGTGATCAACGTCAACACCTTCAGCCGGACCACCACCGACGAGACCCTCGCCGCCATCGCGGCCATCGAGCAGAAGCTCGGCCGGCCCCCGCTCGGCTATATCGTCGACCTTCGCTCCAACCCCGGCGGCCTTCTCGACCAGGCGGTCGGCCTTTCCGACGTCTTCCTCGAGCGCGGCGAGATCGTCTCCCAGCGCGGCCGAAGGAAGGCCGACACCGAGCGCTATTTCGCCAAGCCGGGCGACGCCGCCCGCGGCCTCCCCGTCATCGTCCTCGTCGACGCCGGCAGCGCCTCGGCCGCCGAGATCGTCGCCGCGGCGCTCCAGGATCATCATCGCGGCCTCGTCATGGGCGAGCGCAGCTTCGGCAAGGGCTCGGTCCAGACCCTCGTGCCGCTCAGCCAGAAGACCGGCCTTCGCCTCACCACGGCCCGCTATTACACGCCCTCGGGCCGCTCGGTGCAGGAAGGCGGGATCACGCCCGACATCGAGGTGCCCCAGCTTTCCGACCCAGACTACAAGTCGAGGCCGAAGCTTCGCGAGGCCGATCTCAGGCGGCATCTGATCAACGAGGTGACGGTCGACAACGACGTGATCCAGGACGACGGCAAGCCCGATCCCCGCTTCACGGCGACTCCGGAGCAGCTCAAGGCCAAGGGCATCGAGGACTTCCAGCTCAATTACGCGCTCCAGACCATCTCCCGCCTCGGCCGAAGCGCCGCGGCGAGCCCCACCGCAGGCGGCGGGGTCCGGCCGGCCGGAAAGCGGTGATGGAATATCCCGTCATTCCAGCGAAAGCTGGAATCCATGCTGAGCCGGAATCCCTGTGCGGGCTGGGGATCCGGCATGGACCCCAGCCTTCGCTGGGGTGACGGGTAGAGCATGACCTCCCTCGACAAAGCGCGCGCCCTCGCCATCGCCGTCCCCGCGGCCCTGCTCGCCGGCGCCTACGGCTCCGAGATCTTCGGAGGGCTCTTTCCGTGCGAGATGTGCTGGTGGCAGCGTTATGCCCATTTCGCCGGGCTCGGCTTCGCCTTGCTCTCGCTGTTCCTTCGAGGCGCTCCGGACCGCGGTCGAAGCCTCGTCTGGCTGGCCGCCCTCGCAATCCTCGTCAGCGGCGGCATCGGCGCCTATCATGCCGGGGTTGAGGCGGGGGTGTTCGAGGGCTTCACCACCTGCGCCTCGAGCGGCACCGCCGGCCTCAGCAGCGAGGACATGCTGAAGGAGATCATGGGGAAGCCGATCGTCCGCTGCGACGAGATCCAGTTCGCCTTCCTCGGAATCTCGATGGCGGGATGGAATGCGATCCTTTCCATCGCTGCCGCGTTGACCATAGCATGGTTGAGCCTCAGACGCCCCCGGACCCGCGCATGAGCGACGTCGAACCCGCCCTCGCTTCGGCCCCTGCCCCGCGCTGGCGGCCCGGCGACGAGCGGCCCGACGTCGATTCGATGGTCCGCGTCGACCAGGCCGGCGAATATGGAGCGACCCGAATCTATTGCGGCCAGCTCGCAGTGCTCGGCTCCCACCCCGCCAGCCGCCCGATCGCCAGGATGCAATCGCAGGAGGAGGCGCACCTCAAGACCTTCGACGAGATGATGGTGGAGCGCGGGATCCGTCCGACCCTGCTGCAGCCGGTCTGGCGCGTGGCCGGCCACGCGCTCGGAGCTGCGACGGCGCTGATGAGCCCCAATGCCGCAATGGCCTGCACCGCCGCGGTCGAAACCGAGATCGACCGTCATTATTCCGACCAGCTCCGGGCCCTCGGCCGTGAGGAGCCCGACCTCGCCGACACCATCCGCCGATTCCGCGAGGAGGAGCTCGAGCATCGCGACACCGCTCTTGCCGCCGGCGCGGAGGACGCGTTCGGCTATCCCTTATTGTCTTCCCTCATCCGCGCAGGCTGTCGTATCGCCATCGCGATGTCGAAAAGGATCTGAACCGATGAAAGCCCTCCTCCTCGCCGCCGGAGCATTGCTCACGGCCGCTCCCGCCGGGGCCCAGGCTCCCGCGGCCGCCGCCGAACCGAAGGTCAGCACCATGATCGTCTATGGCGACGACCCCTGCCCGCCCGGAACGAACGACACGATCGTCGTCTGCGCCCGCAAGGACGAGAAGGAGCGCTACCGGATCCCCGAGGCCCTGCGCGGCGATCCCAACGATCCGACCAACCAGGCCTGGGCAACCCGGGCCCAGGCGCTCGAATATGCCGGCCGCTCGGGCATCGGAAGCTGCTCGCCGGTCGGCCCCGGCGGCGCCAGCGGCTGCTTCAACCAGATCGTCCGCGAGGCCCGCGCCGAGCGCGCCGGCGACCCCAATGTCAACTGGAACGCCCTCGTCGAGGAGGCTCGGCGCGAGCGGCTCGGCAAGATCGACGCCCAGGCCGAAGCCGACGAGGCCGACGCCAAGGCCGACGAAGCCGCCGCCACCCCGCGTTGACCTAAATCCTCCCTATGCGAAGCATGGGGAGGATATTGGAACCTCTTTCCTCCTCGCCCCTTCTTTCCGGTGAACCCGAAAGGAGGCCGCGCATGAAAGCCGCCTTGTCCATCGCCGCACTCGCCGCCGCTTCGGCCGCGGCCCTGACCCTGCTCCCCGCCCCCGCCGGCGCCCAGGAGGGGAAGGTCCGCAAGCTTGTCGTCTACGGCAAGGACCCGTGCCCGCGCGCGCAGAGCGGCGGCGAGGTCGTCATCTGCGCCCGCCGGCCCGAGACCGAGCGCTACCGGATCCCCGAGGAGCTTCGCGATTCCGCGGCCGAGGAGGACCCCGAAAGCACCGCCTGGGCCGCCCGCGCTGAGGCCCTCGAATATGTCGGCCGCACCGGTATCCAGAGCTGCTCTACCGTCGGCCCCGGCGGAGTCAGCGGCTGCTGGAACGAGATGGTCCGGGCCTGGCGCCGAGACCGGCGAACGGGCGACGGAGAGCCGGGGCGGTAGGATCCCCCTCCCTGGAAGGGAGGGGTCAGGGGTGGGCCCGCCGAAGGCGGCCGAAACTCCGACTCAGCGAAAAAGTCTCACTTCGCTCGCCTACCCACCCCAGCCCCTCCCTTCCAGGGAGGGGAGTCAACGCGCCTTCTCCCCCTCCACCCACGCCTCCACCTGAGCCTCGAGCACATCGAGCGGCACCGAGCCCTGCAGCAGAACCGCGTCGTGGAAGCGCCTGAGATCGAACTTCCCCCCCAGCGCCTTCTCCGCCTTCGCCCTCAGCGCTTTGATCCGCAAGGCGCCGATCATGTAGCCCAGGGCCTGGCCGGGCCAGCTGATGTAGCGGTTCACCTCGGCGTCGATATTGGCGTCGGTCAGCGCCGTATTCTCGCGCATGAAGGCCACCGCCCGGGCCTTGTCCCAGCCCTTGGAATGGATGCCCGTATCGACCACCAGCCGCGACGCCCGCCACGCCTGGTAGGAAAGCTGGCCCATCTTCTTCTCGGCTGAGTCGTACAGCCCCATCTCCTCGCCCAGGCTCTCGGCATAGAGGCCCCACCCCTCGGTGAAGGCGGTGAAGAAGGTGAAATGGCGGCGGAAGGGCGGAAGCTCGACTTCCTGCTGGAGCGAGATCTGGTGGTGATGGCCCGGCACCGCCTCGTGCAGGGTCAGCGCCGGAAGCTCCCACAGCGGCCTCTGGTCGAGCTTGGAGGTATTGACGTAATAAGTGCCGGCAAGCCCGCTCGCGAGCGAGCCCTGGCCGTAATAAGCCGTCGTCGTCCCTTCCGCGATCTCGGCAGGAATCTCGCGAACGCCGTAAGGGAGCCTCGGCAGGGTCGCGAAATAGCCCGGCATCTTACCGTCCACGGTCTTCGCGGTCGTCGCCGCCGCCTGCATCAGCTGGGCGGGAGTGGCCGCATAATATTTCGGGTTGGTCCGAAGCTCGCGGATGAACGCTGCCCGGCCCGCGAAACCGGCGGACTTCGCCACCTCGTCCATCTCCGCTCGGATACGCGCCATTTCCCGGAGCCCGATATCGTGGATCTGGTCTGGGGTGAGCGAGGTGGTCGTCTCCTGCCGAACCCGGAAAGCGTAATATTCGCGCCCGCCCGGCTGCGCCGAGATGCTGTCCGCTTTGGCGCATTTGGGCAGATAGTTGGTCCGGTAGAAAGCCGAATGCCTGGCATAAGCCGGGTTGAGCACGTCCGTCACCAGCCGCCGGGCCCGAGCCTGCATCGCCGTCCATTCGGCCGCGCTCACGTCGCCGGGCCTCGTCCGGGAGAACGGCTCGTAGAAGCGCGACTTCGCCGGATCCTCGGCGATCACGCCCGAAATCCCCTTCTCGTAATTGCCAAGCACCGAGCAGGGCAGAGTGAAGCCGCCACTCACCGCCTGTGCGGTGATATCGAGCGCGGCGTCGTTCTGCTTCGGATAGAGGGCGAGGCGGGTCAAATAGCTTTCGTAATCGGCCCTGGTTCGAAAAGGCAGATTGTCGGCCAGGCCCGCGAAGCTTTGATGCCAGCCGGAATAAGTGGTGAACAGCATCACCCGCTGGCCGAAGCGGTTCGCCTCGATCCCCTCTTCCAGCCCGCGCTTCAATATCGCCCGGTTGACCCGGTCCGCCGGGCCCAGCGCCTCGGCCGGAATCCGTTCGAGCCGGGCCAGGAAGGCGGCCGCCTCCCGCGCCTGGCGGTCGCGCGCGGCAAGGCTGATGTCCTCGATCCGGTCGTCATGGTCGCGGACGCCGAGCGCGGTCGCATAGGTCGGGCTGTCGCGGAGAAGCCAGGCATAATGATCGTCCAGCAGCCGCCTGAAATCGTCCGCCGGCGCCGCCGCGGCGGGCGCCGCCGCAACCAAGGCCGCACCGATGAGAAGGGCAATACGCATTCTTCGCTCCTCGCTGTCGCCGCCTTACCCTAGAGTCCGTGCCGTTGAACGGGAAGCCGTTCCCCGGCGAAGGCCGGGGCCCAGCGGCCCAAGGGCGAAACTGGCTCCCGGCCTTCGCCGGGAAACGATAGCTTCCATCGGGTGTTGGAAACCCAGCGAAAGGACCCCCGGATGAGCGACAATGTCTACAAGGTGATCGAGATCGTCGGAAGCTCGGCGACCAGCATCGAGGACGCGATCGAAGGCGCAATCGCCCGAGCCGCCACCACGATCCACGACATCGGCTGGTTCGAAGTCAAGGAGACCCGGGGCCATGTCGAGAACGGCAAGGTCGCCCATTACCAGGTCACCCTCAAGATCGGCTTCACCTTGAGGGAGTGATTGCCTCCCCATCGAAGATGGGGAGGGGGACCACCCGAAGGGTGGTGGAGGGGTCGCCGCCGGGGACTCAG
>JBAWCC010000254.1:0-17936 GCA_049590095.1 Allosphingosinicella sp.
GAAGCCGGGGGCAACTCCCTCCCGTCGGGCCGCGAAGCCGGCGGCCAGGCCCGAGTCCCGCACCGCCGCCATCGCCAGAGCGGTGAACGAAGCCGCCTCGGCGCCGGGCAAGGCGAAGGAAAAGGGAGGCGACGGCAACTGATGGCCAGCGCGGCGATCCTTTCCGACCGCCACGGCGGCGCCGGCCAGCGCCCGCAGGGGATGAGCCTCACCTATCAGCGGCTGATGCTGATGATGCTGGTCTTCGCCGGGGTGACGATGCTGATCGCGGGCCGGCTCCTCTTCCTGCAATTGTTCACCGACCGCGGCGGCGCCGGCCAGATCGGCAACCCCCTGATCCCGCCCCGCGCCGACATCGTCGACCGCAACGGCACTCCGCTGGCCCGGACCATCGACGCCTGGTCGATCGCCGTGCATCCCGACCGGCTGCTCGGCAACCCCGCCGAGCTCGCCGTCAAGCTCGCCCAGCTGATGCCGGAGCGCGAAGCCGCCGATTATCAGGCGATGCTTACCTCGGGCAAAACCTTCGTCTATCTCAGCCGCCGCGCCGTCCCCGAGCTGGTCGCGGCGGTGAACGCGCTCGGCGAGCCGGCGATCGAGTTCAGCCGCGAGCCCCAGCGCATGTACCCGCAGACGGCGATGGCCGGCCATGTCCTGGGCTGGACCGATTTCGACGGCAACGGAGTCGCGGGGATGGAGCGGGTGCTCCAGGACAGGCTCAGCGACCCGGCGCTTCGCGGAACTCCGGTCGCCTTGTCGATCGACGCCCGGGTCCAGGGCGTGATGGAGGCCGAGCTCAGCGCCGCGATGGCGAAGTTCAGCGCCATCGGAGCCGCCGGCATCGTCCTCGACATCAAGACCGGCGAGATCATCGCCATGACTTCGCTTCCCCAGCTCAACCCGAACAAGCCGGGCCGAAACGCGGAAGCTGCCGGCTTCAACCGGGCAACGCTGGGGGTCTATGAGCTGGGCTCGACCTTCAAGCCGTTCACCGTGGCGATGGCGATGGAAACCGGCCACGTGAAGAGCTTCGGCCAGATGTACCCTTGCCCGAGGGGCCTTCGGGCGGGCCGGTTCACCATCACCGACACCCATCCGTTCGGCCGGGCCTGCAGCGTCGCCGAGATCATGGCGGAATCGTCGAACATCGGCACCGCCCAGATCGCGGCCCAGGTGGGCGCGGCCAAGCAGCGGGAATTCCTTCAGAAGATGGGTTTCCTCGAGCCGATCTCGATCGAGCTGAACGAGCGCGGCCGGACCCTCTTTCCCGGCAATAATTGGGGCGAGGTCGCGACGATGACGGTCGGCTTCGGCCACGGCATCGCGGTCACTCCGCTCCATCTCGCCAGCGGCTACGCCACCTTGTTCAACGGCGGCATCTGGCGGCCTACGACCCTGCTCAAGCATCACAAGACCTTTCCGGTGCCTCAGGGCCGCCGGGTGTTCAGCGAGGAGACCTCCTACAAGATGCGCTCGCTGCTCCGCCTCGTCGTCACCGACGGAACCGGCGGCAAGGCCGACGCCAAGGGCTACAGGGTAGGCGGCAAGACCGGGACCGCCGAGAAGATCGCCGGCGGCCGCTATACCAGCGCCGCCGTGGTCACCACCTTCGCGGGCGTCTTCCCGATGGACGAGCCCCGCTACGTCGTGGTCACGATGCTCGATGCTCCCAAGGGCATCGCCGAAACCCACGGCTTCCACACCGCCGGCTGGAACGTCGCTCCGGTCGTATCGAAAGTGATAGGCCGGATCGGATCGCTGCTCGGGGTGCAGCCGGACGAACGCCGCGACGTCGACATGTCCGAGGTTCTTCAATACGTCAAAAAGGAAGGCTGATCGATGCGCCTCGCCGACCTCGCGGGAATCGGCGGCGATTCCCGGGTGACGGGATTCGCGATCGATCACCGCAAGGTCGCGCCCGGCACGGTCTTTGGCGCCTTCCGCGGCACCGTCTTCAACGGCGAGGATTTCATTCCTTTGGCTGTCAGGGCCGGAGCGGTGGCGGTCGTGGCCCGGCCGGAGGTTCCGGTCGAAGGCGCGGCCCATATCGCCGCCGAGGAGCCTCGCCGCGAGTTCGCCCGGCTCGCCGCCAAATATTTCCAACCCTTCCCTGAAACGACGGTCGCCGTCACCGGGACCAACGGCAAGACGTCGAGCGTCGAGCTGACCCGGCAATTATGGCGGATGGCCGGCCGTCACGCCGCCTCGATCGGGACTCTCGGAGTCACCACCGCCGACGACCGGACGACGACCGGCCTCACCACTCCGGACATCGTCACCTTCCTGTCGAACATGGCCGGACTGGCGCGCGAGGGCGTCACCCACGCCGCCTTCGAGGCTTCGAGCCACGGGCTGTCGCAATATCGGACCGAAGGACTCCCTGTGAGCGCCGGCGCCTTCACCAACTTCACCCGCGACCATCTCGACTATCACGAGACGATGGAGGCGTATTTCGAGGCCAAGATGCGGCTGTTCGACGAGGTCGTCGAGCCGAACGGAGCGGCGGTGATCTGGACCGACGATCCCAGCTCGGACGAGGTGCGAAGCCGCGCCGAGGCCCGGGGCCTGCGGCTGCTGACGGTGGGGCGACTTGGCGAAACCCTGAAGTTGATCGACCGCGAGCCGACCCAGCTCGGCCAGCGCCTGACCGTCGAGGCCGAAGGCAGGACCCACCGGATCGAGCTTCCCCTGATCGGGGCCTATCAGGCCGCGAACGCCCTGACCGCCGCGGGACTGGTGCTCGCCACCGGCGGCGAGCCGGCGGGCACGCTCGCCAGCCTCGGCAGGGTGCAGGGGGTGCGCGGGCGGCTCGAGCGGGCGGTGATCACCCGGGCGGGGGCCCCGGTCTACGTCGATTATGCCCATACGCCGGACGCGATCGAGGCGGCGGTGGAGGCCTTGCGGCCCCACGCCAGGGACCGGCTGATCATCGTTTTCGGCGCCGGCGGCGACCGCGACGTCGGCAAGAGGGCGGAGATGGGCTCGGCGGCGGCCAGGCTGGCGGACATTGCCATCGTCACCGACGACAATCCGAGGAGCGAGGATCCGGCGGCGATACGGCGTGCCGTCCTGAAGGGCGCTCGCGGCGCCCGCGAGGTGCCGGGCCGCCGCGAGGCGATCGCGGCAGCGGTGGCGGAGGCGGGCCCGGGCGACATCATCCTCCTCGCCGGCAAGGGCCATGAGCAGGGCCAGATCGTCGGCGACAACGTGCTTCCGTTCGACGACGTCACCGTTGCGAGGGAGTGCGCGGGATGACGGAGCTGGGGCGCTTGTGGACCTCCGAGGAGATCGTGGCTGCCACCGGCGGCGTGGCCCATGGCGCTTTCGAGGCAGCCGGAGTCGCTTTCGACTCGCGCGAGGTCGAGCCCGGGCATCTGTTCGTCGCGATGAGAGGTGAGGCGACAGACGGGCATCTCTTTCTCGACAAGGCCTTTGCCGCCGGCGCCTCGGGGGCGATCGTCTCGGAAGAGATCGCCCGGCCCCACGTCCGCGTCGCCGACACGGCCGCCGCGCTTAACGCCCTCGGCCGGGCAGCGCGCAACCGGACCGACGCCCGGATATGCGGAGTCACCGGCTCGGCAGGCAAGACCGGGACGAAGGAAGCGCTCCACGCCGCGCTCGATCGCGCCGCCCCGGGCCGGGCGCACCGGTCGGTGAAGAGCTACAACAACCATGTCGGAGTGCCGCTCTCGCTCGCCCGGATGCCTCGGGCGACGCGCTTTGGCGTGTTCGAGATGGGGATGAACCATGCCGGGGAGCTGGCGCAGCTCACCCGGCTCGTGCGTCCCCACGTCGCCATCGTCACAGCCATCGCCTCGGCTCACCGCGCCTTCTTCGACAGCGAAGAGGCGATCGCCGAGGCCAAGGGCGAAATCTTCCAGGGGCTGGAGGAGGGCGGCACCGCCCTCGTCCCGCACGACAGCCCGTACCGAAACCGGCTCGCCGCCGCCGCCCGTCCCTATGCGGCGAAGATCCTGAGCTTCGGGCTCGGCGACGGGGCGGACATCCGCGCGCGCGACATCGTGCCTTCGCCGGGCGGCGGCTCGCTGGTTACCGCGATCCTGCCCGAAGCCGAGCTTACCTTCACAATTTCGCAGCCCGGCGACCATTGGGTGTCGAACGCCCTCGCGGTGCTCGGAGCCGTCGAGGCGCTGGGCGGCGACCTCGCTTCGGCCGGGCTGGCGCTGGCCGACCTGCCGGGCCTGAAGGGCCGAGGCGAGCGCCACCGGATCGCCCTGGACGGCGGCGAAGCGCTTCTGATCGACGAGAGCTACAACGCCAACCCGGCCTCGATGACGGCGACCCTGAAGACGTTCGGCGGCCTCGCCGTCGCCGGCCGGCGAATCGCGATCCTCGGCGGCATGCGCGAACTCGGCGAGAGCTCCGACGACTTCCACGCCGCTCTGGCCGGGCCGGTCGAGGGGGCCGGGGTCGCGCTTGCGATCCTCGTCGGCGAGGAGATGGAAGCGCTGGCGAAAGCCCTTGGCGCAAAGGTTAAAATGGCGCATGTGCCGGACGCGGCGGCAGCGACCGAGCTCGCCAGGGCCGAGGCCCGGCCGGGCGACGCGATACTCGTCAAGGGATCCAACTCGATCGGACTTGCCGCCCTCGTCGAGGCGCTGGCGAGCGGGAAAAGCTGATGTTTCTTTGGATTGCCGAACAGCTTGGCTTCCCGGGGGTGTTCAACCTCTTCCGCTACATCACGTTCAGGGCCGGCGCCGCCACCGCCACGGCCCTTCTGATCGGGCTCATCATCGGACCCAAGTTCATCGGCTGGCTTCGGGTCCGCCAGGGGCACGGCCAGCCGATCCGGCTCGACGGCCCGCAGTCGCACCTCGCCAAGCGCGGCACTCCGACGATGGGCGGGCTGATGATCCTGACCTCGCTGACCGTGTCGATGCTGCTGTGGATGGACTTCAGCAACACCTTCCTGTGGGCCTGCCTGTTCATCACCGTCGGCTTCGGGCTGATCGGCTTCCTCGACGATTACGACAAGGTGACGAAGAAGAGCCACAAGGGGGTTTCGGCCCGGGTGAGGCTGCTCGCCGAGTTCGTGGTCGCCGGAATCGGCTGCACGATCATCACCTGGGGGGCAGGGACCGAGCTCTACATTCCCTTCTACAACGGACCGGTGGTCGACCTCGGAATCTTCTACCCCTTCTTCGGCGCCTTCGTCGTGGTCGCCTTCGGCAATGCGGTGAACCTGACGGACGGCCTGGACGGCCTCGCGACGATGCCGGTGATCATCGCCAGCCTGGCCTTCCTCGTCATCTCCTACATCGTCGGCAATGCCGTCTTCTCGGCCTATCTCGGGGTTCCGTTCGTCGCCGGCGCGGGCAATCTGCCTGTCTTGTGCTCGGCGATCGTCGGTGCCGGCCTCGCCTTCCTCTGGTTCAACGCCCCTCCGGCGGCGGTCTTCATGGGCGACACGGGGAGCCTGGCGCTGGGCGGGGCGCTGGGTGCGATCGCGGTCGCGACCCAGCATGAGATCGTGCTCGGGATCATCGGCGGATTGTTCGTGGTCGAGGCGATGAGCGTCATCATCCAGGTCTTCTTCTACAAGAGGACCGGACGGCGGATCTTCAAGATGGCGCCCATCCACCACCATTTCGAGCAGATCGGCTGGTCCGAGGCGACCATCGTCATCCGCTTCTGGATCATCGCCTTCGTGCTCGCGCTCGCCGGCCTTTCGACCCTGAAGGTGCGATGATCAGGTCGAGCGCCTTTGCCGGCAGGAAATATGCGGTCTACGGCCTCGCCCGCTCCGGCATGGCGACCGTGGAGGCGCTTCTGGCGAGCGGCGCCGAAGTGATGGCCTGGGACCAGAACGAGGCGGCTCGGGCCACGGTTCAGCAGATGCTCCCCGGCGAAGGCCGGGGTCCAGATTCCGGCGCTGGACTGGGTCCCGGCCTTCGCCGGGGAGCGGCAAGGCTCGCCGATCCGCTGACCACCTCCCTCTACGGCTATGACGGTATCGTCGTCTCTCCCGGGGTGCCCCTGAACCGCCATCCGATCGCCGCCCGGGCCCGCGAGGCGGGGGTGCCGCTGATCGGCGATATCGAGCTTTTCGCTTTGGCTCGGCCGACCCTGCCTCCGCACCTGGTGGTCGGGATCACCGGCACCAACGGCAAGTCGACGACGACCGCGCTCGTCCATCACATCGTCCGGACCGCGGGCCGCCCCTCGACCATGGCCGGGAATATCGGCTTCCCGATCCTCGGACAGGAGCCGCTGACCTCAAATGAGAGAGGTGCCGGGGTCTATGTGCTCGAGCTCTCCTCCTACCAGATCGACCTGACCCGAAGCCTCGACTGCGACGTCTCGGCGCTTCTCAACATCACGCCCGATCATCTCGACCGCTATGACGGGGTCGACGATTACGCCGCCTCCAAGGCCCGGCTGTTCGCGATGCAGTCGGCGGACCATGTCGCGGTGATCGCCGCCGAGGACGATTATGCGCGCGCCATCGCAGGCCAGGTGTCGGGTCGCAAAATTCTGGTCTCCTCGGAGCGGGTGAAGGACCAGTCGCTCTGGCCGGCGCTCCAGGGGCCGCACAACGCCCAGAACATCGCCGTGGCGGTGGCGGTGGCGAAGGCGCTCGGGGTCGGCGACGAGGCGGTCGGGCGCGGCCTCGCCACCTATCCCGGCCTCCCCCACCGGATGGAGCGGGTGGCGGAGAAGAACGGAGTGCTGTTCGTCAACGATTCGAAGGCGACCAACCCGACTTCGGCGGCGCCGGCGCTCGCGGCCTATCCGGCGGTTCACTGGATCTTGGGCGGGCTTCCCAAATCTGAGGACCTCGACGCCTGCGAGCCCTATCTGGACCATGTCCGCGCGGCCTACACGATCGGGGAGGCGGGGCCGATGTTCGCCCGGCTGCTTCGCGAAAAGGTGCCGGTCAGCGAATGCGAGATGCTGTTCGAGGCGGTCGCCGAGGCGGCGGAGGCGGCACGGCCGGGCGAGGTCGTCCTGCTCTCCCCGGCCTGCGCGTCGTTCGACCAGTTCCGGGATTACGAGGCGCGGGGCGATGCCTTCCGGGCCGCGGTGGAGGCGTTGTAGATGGGCGTAGTCGCACAGCTGAAGAGCAAGACCGAGAACCGGCTCGGGCGATCGGACCGAAGCGCCGCCGGGCGCTGGTTCTGGGAGATCGACCGGGTCCTCCTGTTCTTCGTCGCGGTCCTGATCGCGATTGGCCTGATCGCCGTCGCAGCCGCCTCGCCCGCGGCGGGCCAGCGCCTGTCGGGCGGCGGGGTGAGCTACACGCCGCTCCATTATTTCTACCGGCAATTGGTCTGGATCATCGTCGCCTTGCCGGTGATGGTCGCCGTCTCGATGCTTCCCAGGACCAAGGCCAAGCGCTGGTGCCTGATCGGCACCCTCTTCTTCACCGCCTTGCTGTTCCTCGTCCCGATCGTCGGGGTCGAGGTCAACGGCGCCCGCCGCTGGCTCGGGCTCGGCTTCGCCCAGTTCCAGCCGTCGGAATTCCTGAAGCCGCTCTACATCGTCTCCATCGCCTGGATGCTTTCTCTGAAGGAGCAGGATGCGAGCCTTCCGGTCGTGCCCTTGTCGGGGATCTGCACCGCTCTCATCGCCCTGCTCCTCATGCAGCAGCCCAATTTCGGCGAGACGATCATCTTCGCCGCGGCCTGGGTGATGCTTCTTACCCTGTCGGGCGCCTCGCTGAGGATGCTGGGCCTGCTCGGGCTGGCCGGGGTCGTCGGCATCGTCATGGCCTATTTCTTCTATCCGGTCGCCACCACCCGGATCGACGCCTTCCTGTTCAGCGGCGCCGGGCACGATACCTATCAGACGGAATCGGCCCTGAGGACGCTGACCGCGGGCGGGCTGTTCGGCGCCGGGCCGGGCGCGGGCGTTCGCAAGTTCCACCTGCCGGAGCCGCATACCGACTACATCTTCTCGGTGATCGGCGAGGAGTTCGGGATCATCGCCTGCCTCGCCATCGCCGCCATCTACCTGGTCATCGTCGCCCGGGTCCTGATCCGGCTGCTCCACGAGGAGGACAAGTTCGTCGTCCTCGCCGCCGCGGGCCTGGTCTGCCAGTTCGGGCTCCAGGCCCTGATCAACATGGCCGTCAACGTCCAGATCGCCCCGTCCAAGGGAATGACCCTTCCGTTCATCAGCTATGGTGGCTCGTCGATGGTGGCGCTGTCGATCGGAATGGGGCTTCTGCTCGCCTTCACGCGGCGAAATCCGTATCTGCACCGTTCGCCTTACGTGGTGAAATGGAGCGGACGATGAAGGTAACGCTATCATGCTGAGCCGGCACTACGTCCTCGCCGCGGGCGGCACCGGGGGACATATGATCCCCGCCCATGCGCTCGCCGAGGAGCTGATGCGGCGGGGGCATCGGGTGGCGCTCGTCACGGACGATCGAGGGGCGCGAATTCCGGGCCTGTTCGAGGGCGTGCCGGTCCATATCCTTCCCGCCGGCCGGCTGGGCGGAGGGCCGATCGGCTGGATCCGGGCGATCGGCAAGATCTTCACCGGCCGGGCGATGGCGTCGCGGCTCTACGAGACGTTCGAGCCTTCGGCGGTGATCGGATTCGGCGGCTATCCGGCGCTCCCGGCCTTGATGGCGGCCCAGCGCGACCGGATCCCGACGCTGATCCACGAGCAGAATGCGGTGCTCGGCCGGGTCAACCGGATGGTCTCGGGCCGGGTCGACGCGATCGCCACGGCCTACCCGAATGTGCAGAGGCTCGCCAAAAATCGCCAGGAAAAGACACATTTGGTGGGCAATCCGGTGCGCGACGAGGTGCTCGCGCTTCGCGACCAGCCCTATCCGGAGCTGACCGACGACGGCGTGTTCCGGCTTCTCGTCACCGGCGGAAGCCAGGGCGCGACCGTGCTTTCGCAGGTGGTGCCGGAGGCGCTCGGCCTCCTGCCCGAGCATTTCCGCCGCCGGCTCCAGGTCACCCAGCAATGCCGGGCCGAGGATATCGAGAGCGTCCGCGCCCGCTATTCTGCGCTCGGAATCGCCGCCGAGCTCGCCACCTACATTCCCGACATGCCGGACAAGATCGCCTGGACCCATCTCGTCATCGCCCGGGCCGGAGCCTCGACCATCGCCGAGCTGACGGTGGCGGGGCGGCCGGCGATCCTCATCCCTTTGCCCTCCGCGACCGACGACCACCAGACTTTCAACGCCCGCGAGATGGCCAGGGCCGGCGGCGCCCGGACGATAAGCCAGAAGAACTTCACGCCCGTCGAGCTCGCCAAGCAGATGCAGAAGCTCGGCCTCGAGCCGGCCGCTCTCGCCAATGCCGCATCGAGGGCGTGGGCGGTCGGACGGCCCAATGCCGCGAGCGACCTCGCCGACCTGGTCGAGGTGACCGGCCGCGACCTCGGCTCCGATCCCCTGCCTGCCGAGGAGATGATCCTCACGCCACTCCCGGGCGGGGCCTTCGCCTGATGCCGAAGCGGGGAATGAAAGGGGTCGCCAAGGACATCGGCACCATCCATTTCGTCGGCATCGGCGGGATCGGAATGTCGGGCATCGCCGAGGTGATGCACATCCTCGGCTACAAGGTGCAGGGCTCGGACGTCGCCGAGGGCTATGTCGTCGAAGGGCTTCGCAAGGCGGGTATCCCGATCAAGGTCGGTCACCATCCCGACAATCTCGGCGACTCGGCGGTGGTAGTGATCTCGACCGCGATCAGGAAGGACAATCCGGAATTGGTCTGCGCCTACGAGCGGCGGATACCGGTGGTGAAGCGGGCGGAGATGCTGGCGGAGCTGATGCGGCTGAAGTCGACCGTGGCGGTGGCTGGGACCCACGGCAAGACGACGACGACCTCGATGATCGCCGCGATGCTCGACGCGGGCGGGATCGATCCGACCGTGATCAACGGCGGGATCATCAACGCCTACGGCTCCAACGCCCGTCTCGGTACGTCCGACTGGATGGTGGTCGAAGCCGACGAGAGCGACGGAAGCTTCCTTCGGCTCGACGGGACGCTGGCCGTCGTGACCAACATCGATCCGGAGCATCTCGACCATTATGGAAGCTTCGAGAAGGTCAAGGACGCCTTCGTCGAGTTCGTCGAGAACGTCCCCTTCTACGGCGCCGCCCTGCTCTGCGTCGACCATCCGGAGGTCCAGACGATCATCCCGCGGCTCCGCGACCGGCGGGTGGTGACCTACGGCTTCGCTGCTCTCGCCGACGTGCGCGGGGAGAATGTCCGGCCGGTGCCGGGCGGAAACCTGTTCGACGTCTCGATCCGCGACCGGGCCGGCGACGTCGCCACCATCGCCGACGTCTCGCTGCCGATGCCCGGGCGGCACAATGTCCAGAACGCGCTCGCGGCGATCGGAATCGCCGCGGAGCTGGGAATTTCGCATTCGATCATCGCGAAGGGCTTCGAGAAGTTCGGCGGGGTGAAGAGGCGCTTCACCAAGGTCGGCGAGATCGAGGGCGCGACGATCATCGACGATTACGGCCACCACCCGACCGAGATCCGGGCCGTCCTGTCGGCGGCGCGCGAGGGCGCGCAGGGGCGGGTGATCGCGGTCGTCCAGCCGCATCGCTACACGAGGCTCCGCGACCTGATGGAGGAGTTCCAGGGCGCCTTCAACGACGCCGACGTGGTCTATGTGACTCCGGTCTATCCGGCCGGCGAGGAGCCGATCGAGGGCGCCGATTCCGGGACCCTGGCCGATGGGCTGAAGCAGCGCGGCCACCGAGCGGTCATGGCGGTGGAGAGTCTCGAGGAGCTTTGCCTCAGCCTGCGCGACCTCGCAGCCGCCGGCGACATGGTGATTTGCCTCGGCGCCGGCGACATCACCAAGTGGGCGGCGGGCCTGGCGGACGGAATCGCCTGCGCGAGGCTGGCGAAATGAGCGGCCTCCACCACGTCACGACATGGGGAATTCCCGGCCTGGAAGGCGCTGCCGAAGCGAACGGCTCGCTCGCGGATTTCATTTGGTTCCGGACCGGCGGGGCTGCCGAATGGCTGGTGAGGCCGAAGGACGCTGCCGACCTGGCCGGATTTCTGCGCGACCTCGACCCGTCGATGCCGGTGATGCCGGTCGGGGTCGGCTCCAACCTGATCGTCCGCGACGGCGGCGTCCCCGGCGTGGTGGTCCGGCTGCCCAAGACCATGTCCCACGTCCATGTCGAGCCGGGAAACCGGGTCCGCGCCGGCGGCGGAGCGATGGGAATCACCGTGGCATCCAAAGCCCGCGACTCGAATGTCGCCGGGCTGGAGTTCCTGCGCGGAATTCCGGGCACCGCGGGCGGCGCGGTTCGGATGAACGCGGGCGCCTATGGGCGCGAGGTGGCCGACATCCTCGTCGAGGCCATTGTGGTGCTCCGCGACGGCCGGGTCGAAACCTGGCCGGCGGAGCGGCTCGGCTATACCTATCGCCACAGCGAGGTGCCGGAGGGCGCGGTGGTGGTCGAGGCCCTTTTCCAGGGCGTGCCGGGCGAGCGCACCGCGATCGGCGCGGAGATGGACCGCATCGCCGCCGAGCGCGAGGCGAGCCAGCCGCTTCGGAGCCGGACCGGGGGCTCGACCTTCAAAAATCCGTCCGGAAACAAGGCCTGGAAGCTGATCGACGAGGCGGGCTGCCGGGGATTGACGATGGGCGACGCGCAAGTCTCTGAAAAGCATTGCAACTTCCTTCTCAACTTGGGCAATGCGAGGAGCTCGGACATCGAGGCGCTCGGCGAGGAGGTGAGACGGCGGGTGCTCGAGCATTCGGGCGTGACGCTGGAATGGGAGATTCAGAGAGTGGGAGTGGTAGAGTGAGCCTTTCCGTCATCCCAGCGAAGGCTGGGATCCATACGGCCTCGGGGCAGGTCGCGGAAACAGCATGGACCCCGGCCTTCGCTGGGGTGACGGCGATCCATGACTAGGGTCCAACCCCTCCACGTGGTCGTCCTGATGGGCGGCTGGTCCGCCGAGCGGGAAGTGTCGCTGAGCAGCGGCGCCGGCGTCGCCGACGCGCTCGAGAGCCTCGGCCACCGGGTCACCCGGATCGACATGGGCCGCGATGTCGCCGAGCGGCTTCGCGAAGCGGCTCCGGACGTCGTGTTCAACGCCCTCCACGGAACGCCCGGCGAAGACGGCACCGTCCAGGGGCTGATGGACCTGATGGGTTTGAAATATACCCATAGCGGAGTCGCGACCTCGGTCATCGCCATCGACAAGGAGCTGACCAAGATGCTGCTCGTACCGCTCGGCATCCGGATGCCGGCGGGGACGATGGTCGAGAGCGAGAGCCTCTACGAGGCCGACCCGATGGTCCGGCCTTATGTGTTGAAGCCGGTCAACGAGGGATCGTCCGTGGGAGTGGCGATCGTCACCGAAGGCGGGAATTACGGCGATCCGATCGGGCGCGACAGCGAAGGGCCGTGGCGGCATTTCGAGCGGCTGCTCGCCGAGCCCTTCATCCGCGGCCGGGAGCTCACCGTGGCGGTGCTCGGCGACGAGGCGCTGGCGGTCACCGAGCTCCAGCCCAAGTCCGGCTTCTACGATTACGACGCCAAATATACGGAGGGGATGACCCAGCATATCTGTCCCGCCGAAATCCCCGGGGAAATAGCGGCGGAGGCGATGAGGATGGCGGTCGAGGGCCACCGGGCGCTCGGCTGCCGCGGCTGCTCCCGCGCCGATTTCCGCTGGGACGACGAGCAGGGTCAGGACGGCCTCTATCTGCTGGAGATCAACACCCAGCCGGGCATGACGCCCTTGAGCCTGGTGCCCGAGCAGGCCCGCAATCGCGGGATGAGCTATGCCGAGCTGGTCCAGAAGATCGTGGAGGAAGCGTTATGAGCAAGGCGATCGCCCGCGGCTCGCAGGCGCGGGGCAAGGCCAGGGCGCCGGCGCGCGGCAAGAGCCAGCGCGGCCGGTCCGCTCCGCCGCCGGCCCCGGCTCTGCCCGACGCGGTGCGGCGGCTGAGCTGGTGGATCTTCTTCGGGATGATGATCGCTTTGGCGGGCGCGCTGCTCTGGGCGCTGCGAATCCCGCAGATGGTCGGCGGAACGCTCGGGGAGACCGTCGGCAAGATGGGTTTCGCGATGAAGACGGTCGATCTCAGGGGCGCCGTCCATATCCGCAAGATCGACGTCTACAATATCGCTTACGACCAGCCGTCGACGGCAATGCCCCTGGTTGACCTGGAAGCGACCCGGCAGAGGCTTCTCCAGTTCGGCTGGGTGCGCGACGCCCGGGTCTCGCGGCGGCTTCCCGATACCCTGGTCGTCGACATCGTCGAGCGCCGGCCGGCCGCCATCTGGCAGCATAATCGCAAGCTCGCCCTGATCGACATGGACGGGGTGGTCCTGGAGGCCGTCCGGCTCGACGCCATGCCCGACCTGCCGCTTCTGATCGGCCCCGCCGCCAACCTCCACGCCGCCGAGCTGGCCCGCCTCACCCAGTCGGCGCCCAACCTCAAGCCGGCCATGGCCGGGGCCAGCTGGGTCGGCGGCCGCCGCTGGGACCTGCGCTTCCAGTCGGGCGAAGTGCTCGCACTTCCGGAAGGCGAGGCGGCGGCGCGAAAGGCGCTGACCAAGTTCGCCAGCATGGATCAGTCGGTGCAGCTGCTCGGCAAGGGCTATGTCCGGATCGACATGCGGGACCCCAGGCGAATGCTGATCCGGCTCCCGGGCGATCCGGGAAGCACCGTCCCCGACATCGTGCCCGAAGCGCCCCCGCAGGCGCCTGCCCCGCCCGCGAGCGGCGACGTCGACACCGCCCGGACCATCTGATGAAGCGCCCGACCGTCCAGGCCCCCCGCAAGCTGGTTACAGCGCTCGACGTCGGCTCGTCGAAGGTCTCGGCGCTGATCGCGGAGCCGGGCGACGACGGGCGACTCAAGATCCTGGGCACCGGCCAGCGCCAGAGCCAGGGCGTAAGGCGCGGCTTCATCGCCGACATGGAGAAGACGGAAGGAGCGATCCGGGAGGCGGTCGAGCAGGCCGAGCGGATCGCCGCGACCAACATCGAGGACGTCTTCGTCGGCTTCTCGGCCGGCGGGCTGGTCAGCACCGTCGCGAGCGTCGAGCTTCAGGTCGGCGGGCGCCGGATCGAGAAGGCCGATATCGACCAATTGCTCGGGATCGGCCGGGAATCGATCAGCGGCGACGGCCGGATGATCCTCCACGCACTCCCGGCGCTCTACACGGTCGACGGGCTGGAGGGGGTGAAGAAGCCGCTCGGCCTCCACGCCGACAAGCTCGCCGTCGACATCCACGTCATCGCCGGCGATCCTTCCCCGGTCCGGAACCTCGATCTATGCGTTCGCTCGGCCCACCTCGGCGTCGAGGCAATCGTCGCTTCGCCGGTGGCGGCGGGCAAAGCGTGCCTGAACGACGAGGAACGCGAGCTCGGAGTGGCCCTGGTCGAGCTCGGCGCGGGAGTCACCAACGTCTCCGTCTTCGCCGGCGGAATGCTGCTCGGGCTGAAGTCGATTCCGGTGGGCGGCATGGACATTACCGACGACATCGCCTCGGCTTTCGGAACTCGCCGGGTCGAGGCGGAGCGGATGAAATGCTTCTACGGCTCGGCGACGACCTCCCCGCGCGACAATCACGACATGATCGAGCTGTCTCCGATCGCCGGCTCCGAAGAGGGCACCGAGGCGGCGCGGATTACCCGGGCGCAGCTGATCGCCGTCATCCGCCAGCGGCTCGAGCACCTCACCGGCGAGATCGCCGCGTCCCTGAAGGACCTCGGCTTCGGCGGGCCGTTCGGACGCCAGGTGGTCCTTACCGGCGGCGGCTCCGAGCTGAAGGGAATCGCCGATTACGCGCAGGGAGTCCTCGGGCGGGCGGTCAGGGTCGGGCGGCCGAGCCTGGCCGGCCTTCCCGACGCACATTCCGGCCCCGCCTTCACCACCCTTGTCGGCCTCGCCTTGTTCGCGGCGTCGGACGAGCTCGACCTTCGATCGGTGATGTCTCCCGACCGGATCATGCCCCGCGAGACGGGCGGCAATATCGTCCAGCGGCTGATCAGCGCGGTGAGGAGTGGCTTTTGAGATTCACGGCGTGGCTTTCGGGACTCATATCCGTGACTTTTGGGACTCACACGGGGGTCTCCACACCGAAAAAATACCAGTTCGTTAACTTTTCGCTCGCGCCCAAGAATCGCTTCGTGCAAAGTGAGTTAACGAGTTGGTCCCGTTGGGCGAATGCAGGGGGAGAGCAAATATGAGCATCGACTTCATCAGGCCGGAAGTAGATGAACTGAGGCCCCGGATCAGCGTCATCGGCGTCGGGGGCGCCGGCGGCAACGCCGTTGCCAACATGATCGCCAACGACGTCCAGGGCGTCGATTTCCTGGTCGCCAATACGGACGCCCAGGCGCTCAACGCCTCGCCCGCCGATCAGCGCATCCAGCTCGGCCTGAGGATCACCCAGGGCCTCGGCGCCGGCTCCCGCCCCGAGATCGGCAAGGCCGCCGCGGAGGAGGCGCTCGAGGAGATCGAGAAAGCGCTCGAAGGCGCCCATATGTGCTTCATCGCCGCCGGAATGGGTGGAGGCACCGGCACCGGCGCCGCCCCGGTCATCGCCAAGGCGGCGCGCGACCGCGGAGTGCTCACCGTCGGAGTCGTCACCAAGCCGTTCAGCTTCGAGGGCAATCGCCGCGGCCGCTCCGCCGACGCCGGGATCGAGGAGCTTCAGGCCCATGTCGACACGCTGATCGTCATCCCCAACCAGAATTTGTTCCGGATCGCCAACCCGAACACGACCTTCAAGGAAGCGTTCATGATGGCCGACGAGGTGCTCCAGCAGGGCGTCCGCGGGATCACCGACCTGATGGTCATGCCGGGCCTCATCAACCTCGACTTCGCCGACGTCCGCTCGGTGATGGGCGAGATGGGCAAGGCGATGATGGGCACCGGCGAGGCTTCCGGCGACAATCGCGCCATCGAGGCGGCCGAGAAGGCGATCGCCAACCCGCTGCTCGACGGAGTGTCGATGAAGGGCGCCCGCGGAGTCATCATCTCGATCACCGGCGGCGAGGACATGCGCCTGATGGAGGTCGACGAGGCCGCCAGCCACATCAAGGAGCTGGTCGATCCCGACGCCAACATCATCTGGGGCTCGGCCTTCAACAACGAGCTCGAGGGCAAGATCCGGGTCTCGGTCGTCGCCACCGGGATCGATGCCGAGGCGGTGACCCAGGCGCCGCCGCAGCCGGCCAAGGTCTTCACTTTCCCGGGCGCCCGAACGGCGGCCGCCGCGGCCGAGGCGCCCAAGGTCGCCCTGACCCCGCCGGAGCCGGAAACCGCCGAGGCTCCGGAAGCCTCGACGGCCGAGCCCGAGGTCGCCGAGGAATCGGCCGACGAGCTGACCCTCGGCGAAACGGCCGCCGGGGAGGAAGGCGAGGAGCTCCTGCTCGATGCGGCGATGCTCGGCGACGAGGACGATGGCGGCGAGAGCTTCATCGAGGAAGATTTCGCCGGCGGGCCCGAGAGCGTCGCCCCCGGCACTCGAAGCTGGATCGACGGCGAGCCCGAATCGGCCGCCGAAGCCGAGCCGAAGGCGGCACGCGAGGGCGGGACGCTGTTCGAGCGCATGTCGAGCATCGCCCGCGGCGCCGCCAAGGCTCAGGTCGAGGAAGAGCCCCAGCCACGCCTCCGTCGCGACCCGCTCGATATTCCGCGGTTCCTGGGGCGCCAGAACAACCAGTGACGGAAGGCCTCCCCTTCCTGAAAGGGAGGGGCCGGGGGTGGGTTCGCCGAAGGCGGCCGACACTCCGACGCTCAAGAAGTCTCGCTGCGCTCGCCTACCCACCCCTAACCCCTCCCTTCCAGGGAGGGGAAGCTGTCCCAATTCGCCGTCCTAGCTAACCGATTGAACGCATGGGCATTGCCCGCCAGGGAACCCTCCGCTCTAAGCGCATGATGACATCATTGCGGAGGGGCGTCCGGCTCGGCTTGGCCGTGCTGGGTGCGGGGACAATGTTCACGGCCGCGCCGGGATCGGCGCAGACCAATGCGGCGACGGGCGTCTTCACGGAACGCCCGCAGGCGGCGCTGTCGCGCAACCTTCGAACCCTCGCGGCCAATCCGAACAGCGTCTCGGCGCTGATGGGCGCTGGCAAGGCGGCTCTCGAGCTCGGCGATCCGCAGGCCGCGCTCACCTTCTTCGCCCGGGCCGAGGAGCAGATGCCGCGCGACGGGCGGGTCAAGATGTGGATCGGCACCGCTCTGGTCCAGCTTCAGCAGCCCCATGCCGCTCTGAAATTCTTCCGCGACGCGGCGGACCTCGGAGTTCCTGCCGCCGAGATCGCCGGGGACCGCGGGCTCGCCCACGATATCGCCGGCAATCCCCGGGAGGCCCAGCGCGACTATCGGATCGCGCTCCAGAAGGGCCGCGACGACGAGGTGACCCGGCGGCTCGCTCTGTCGCTGGCGATCAGCGGCGAGCGCGAGCCGGCGCTTCGGACGCTCGAGACCCAGCTGCTCGTCCGCGACAGGGCGGCGGAGCGGGCCCGGGCGCTGGTCCTGGCACTGACCGGCGATTCCGCCGGCGCCGCCCGAGCCGTGCAGGCCGCAATGCCGGGACCGCAGGCCGGGGCGATGAGTCCCTTCCTGGCGCGGCTTCCGAGCCTGTCGCCTGCGGAGCGGGCGCTGGCCGTCCATCTCGGAATCTTCCCCCGCGACGGGCGCACCGCGGCCCCGTCCACCTACGCGGCGAACGATTTCGCCAACGCCGTCACCGATGCCGGCCGCCCGGACCCGGGCCAGAGCTCGCTCGCCCGCCGCCAGCCGCCTTCCGAGCGGGCCTCGACCCCGCCGCGCCGGTCCGAGGGCGGACTAGCCCCGGCCGTCAGGCGGACGACCACGATCCGGCCGGTTTCCAGATCGGGTCCCGCGGAAGCGCTGGCGGGCGTCAGGCAGCAGCCGGCGGCGAGTCGCCCGTCCCCCTCTTCGAGCACAGGCGCGACCCGCGGGCGTTGGGCCAT
>JBAWCC010000255.1:0-4931 GCA_049590095.1 Allosphingosinicella sp.
CTCCTCGTCCTCGACGGCGTGACGGGCCCCGGTGGGGAGGAGGGCCGCGGCGACATTGTGCCGGCCGGAGCCCAGGCGGGTCGACGGGCCGCGGGGGTCGGCGCCGGCGGCGGCGGCGGTCGTTGAGCCGAGGAACAGGCTCAACAGGATCAGGAGCGCCGCGAACGGACCCCCGCCTGCTCGATCCTGCCCCGTCGTCGGCACTTGCGCCTTCTCCTCTTGCCCTTGCACCGATATGGGCTGCTCTCGACAGAAGACAATTGCCTCGGGGATCGGGTTTGTAAATTAAGGCGGCAGAGCCCACATGCCCACCCGGCGAAATCGCGTGCAGCCTCTGCCCTCCCGCGGCGTTGTCTGCCCTGAACCTTTATACGAAAGTCCTGAATTGCACGCTCCGCTCCCCCGCTCACCGGGTCTAGACCCGCGCGCTGTGCTCAAGGAGGTCACGCCCTTCCGCGAGCCGCGCCACGTTCGAAGCATCTTCGAGATCGCGGTCACCGCCGCGCCTTTCATGATCCTGTGGCTTCTGACCTGGGCGGCGTTGCACTCGGGCTACATGCTCGGCCTCCTGCTCGCCGTGCCTGCCGGCGCTTTCCTGCTCCGGCTTTTCCTGATCCAGCACGATTGCGGGCATGGCGCCTTTTTCCGGGGCAGGGCGGCGAACGACTGGATCGGCCGGATATTGGGAGTGCTCACTCTTACGCCCTACGATTACTGGCGCCGGTCGCACGCCATCCACCACGCCAGCACCGGCAATCTCGACGCCCGTGGAACGGGCGACGTCGACACCCTGACCGTGGCGGAATTCCGCGCCCTCGGGCTCGGCCGGCGTTTCCTCTACCGCTTGTACCGGCACCCGATCGTCCTGTTCGGCATCGGCCCCGCCTATCTGTTCCTGCTCCGGCACCGCCTTCCCATCGGCATGATGAAGAAGGGGTGGCGACCCTGGCTCAGCGCGATGGGGACGAACGCCAGCATTGCCGCGGTGTTCGGCGGGCTGATCTGGGCGATGGGGCTGAAGCTGTTCCTGCTCGTGCACCTGCCGATCACCCTGGTCGCGGCGTCGCTGGGCGTATGGTTCTTCTACGTGCAGCACCAGTTCGAGCATACCCATTGGGACCGCGGCGACGACTGGTCCTTCCATTCGTCGGCGCTGCACGGAAGCTCGCATTACGACCTGCCGCCGATCATGCGCTGGTTCAGCGCCAATATCGGGATCCACCATGTCCACCATCTTGCCAGCCGGATACCCTATTACCGGCTGCCCGAGGTTCTTCGCGAGGTCCCGGTGCTCGCCCCGTGCAGCCGGGTCACGATCGGGCAGAGCTTTCGGGCGGTTCGGCTGGTGCTCTGGGACGAGGACAGCCGGCGCCTGGTTTCCTTCGCGGAAGCGCGCTCGGCGGGGCGATAGGCGAAAGGGGTGGGGCGCTCGCCGCCGCCCGTGTTAAGGGCTGGTCCTCGCCAGGAACGGAGTGCCCATGGATCCCCTCGTCCGCCATAATGTGACCGTCTCCGGCAGCGGCGAGCGGTTCCTGATGTTCGCGCACGGCTTCGGCTGCGACAGCAACATGTGGCGGTTCGTCGCTCCGGCCTTCGAAGAGAGCCACCGCGTGGTCCTCTTCGACCATGTCGGGTGCGGCAAGGCGGACAGCTCGGCCTGGGATCCGCGGCGGCATTCCACCCTCCAGGGCTATGCCGACGACGTCGTCGAGATCGCTCGAGCGGTGGGAATGACGGACGGCATCTACGTGGGCCATTCCGTCAGCGCGATGATCGGGATCCTGGCCGCCCGCGCCGCGCCGGAGCTGTTCGGCCGCCTCGTCCTGATCGGTCCCTCGCCCTGCTATATCAACGACGGCGACTATCGGGGCGGGTTCGAACGGTCCGACATCGAAGAGCTGATGACGTTCATGGACAGCAACTTCCTCGGCTGGTCCGCCGCCCTCACCCCGCAGATCATGGGAAATCCGGAGCGCCCGGAGCTTGCGGAGGAGCTGAACAACAGCTTTTGCCGGACCGACCCGGACATCGCCAAGCAATTCGCCCGGGTGACCTTCCTGTCCGACAACCGTCGCGACCTGGAAGGGGTGAACCTGCCGGTTCTGATCCTTCAGTGCAGCGAAGACCTCATCGCTCCCGACTCGGTCGGCGCCTGGGTCCACCAGCGGCTGCCGGGGAGCAGCCTGGTGCGGCTGGAAGCCACCGGCCACTGCCCGAACCTCAGCGCCCCTGAGGAGACGGTCGAGGCGATCCGCGCCTGGATCTGAAGGCGATGTCCGATCCCCAGCTGCCCGGCTTCGACGACGAGACTCTCTACGAGGACGCTCCGTGCGGCTATCTCGCGACCCGGCCCGACGGCGAGATCGTCCGGGTCAACCGGACCTTCCTTCGGTGGACGGGCTATAGCGCGGAAGAATTGTGCGGCACCCGATTCCAGGACAAGCTCACCCTAGCCGGGCGGATCTATCACGAGACCCACTTCGCCCCGCTCCTTCGAATGCAGGGTCAAATAAGCGAGGTCGCGCTCGATTTCGTCTGCAAGGCGGGAGACCGGCTTCCAACCCTGGTCAACACCGTTCAGCGAACCGGCCCGGAGGGCAGCCCCGTCGTCAACCTGACGACGATCTTCGATGCGCGCGACCGGCGCCGGTACGAGCAGGATCTGCTGGCGGCGCGGGACTCGGCGCGGCAGTCCGCCGAGGAGCTTCAGCGGCTCAACGCCGAGCTGGAAGACCGGGTGGCGGCCGCGGTGGAGGAAAGGCTGAAGGCCGAGGACGCGCTCAGGCAGGCCCAGAAAATGGAGGCGATCGGGCAGCTTACCGGGGGAGTCGCGCACGACTTCAACAATCTGCTGACCCTGGTGATCGGCGGCCTGGACCTGATCGACCGCCAGCTTCCGTCCCAGCCGCCGGGCCCCGGAACGGACCGGATCCGCCGGGCCCGCGACGCTGCGATGGAGGGCGCCCGGCGGGCCGCGAAGCTTACCCAGCATCTCCTCGCCTTCGCGCGCCGCCAGCCGCTGCAGCCGAAATTGCTGGAGATCAACCGGCTGATCCGCGAGATTTCGGACATGCTCCGCCGAACCCTCGGTGAGCAGGTCGAGCTGGAGGCCGTGCTTGGCGGCGGATTGTGGAGCGTCGAAGCGGATCCCGTCCAGCTCGAGAACGCGATCCTCAACCTGGCCGTGAACGCCCGCGACGCCATGGGAGCAGGGGGCAGGCTCACGATCGAAACGCACAATGCAAGCCTGGACGATTCCTATGTGAAAGATGTGCCCGAGGGTCTGCGACCGGGGCAATATGTCATGATCGCCGTGAGCGACACCGGGTGCGGGATGGCGGCGGACACCCGGCACAAGGTGTTCGAGCCCTTCTTCACGACCAAGGAGGTCGGGAAGGGGACCGGGCTCGGCCTCAGCCAGGTCTATGGCTTTGTCCGGCAGAGCGGAGGGCATGTGCGCATCTACAGCGAGCTCGGAGTGGGCACGAGCGTCAAGATCTACCTGCCGCGCGCCCGTGCCGGCGCCCGGGCGGAACGGCCGGAAGCGCGCCCGGAGCCGGTTTCGATCTCGGGCGACGAGAAGATACTCCTGGTCGAGGATCATGAGGACCTGCGGGAGCATATCGCGGGAATCCTCGCCGATCTCGGCTACGACGTCCTTGCCGTGGCCGACGGCCCCGCCGCGCTCGCCGCGATCGAGGCGCATTCCGATTTCGACCTGCTCCTCACCGACGTCGTCCTTCCCGGCGGAATGAACGGCCGGCAGATCGCAATCCGGGCCCGGCAGCTCCGGCCGGAGCTGAAGATTCTCTTCATGACCGGCTACACCCAGAATGCGATCGTCCACGACGGCAGGCTGGACGAGGGCGTCGCCCTCATCAGCAAGCCGTTCACCTATGACCAGCTGGGCGCGAAGGTGAGGGCGGAGCTGGACGGGCTGGGGATCGCGAGCCGGGCGTAGGGGCCGGGGACGTATCGGCTTTCCGGAGGGACCCGGGGCCGCTTGATCCCTCTCCCGTAAGGACGGGAGATGGGAATTGGGGGGCGGAGCCGGAATCTCATCGGGCTTATTGCCCGTTGCGGATATATTCGTCTTCTGTCGCCCGCTGAGGGGCGCCGGGGTCGGACGAATTGGCCGTCGTCGGCTCTGGTTCGGCCGGCGCCGGTGGGAGAAATCCATCCGGATGCGAAACCGCGTCCGGCGGCGGAATCGCGCCGTCGACTTCGTTTGCCGGAGCGCCCGGCTGGGCGGCGAGATCGTTGTCCAGCCCGTTGTCCAGCCGGTTCTCTTCGGCCGCCACGACGGTGTTTTCCGCGGTCGCCGGATCGGTGCTCCCGCAGGACGAAAGGACGAGAAGGCAAAGCGTACCTGCTATTGCGGCTTTAAGCTTGGTCATTGCGGCTTCCTCGCTTCGAGCGGACATCCGCCCTGTGCTGAACGGGCGGTACCGGGTTCGGTTGCGGATCCATGCCTTCGGCGCCCAAACCAACGAAGGAGCGCCCGCCTCTACGAGACGGGCGCTCCGCTTCGCTGCCTGCGTGACGGCAGCTCGGCTCTAGGGCCTTACATGCCGTTGGCGAGGTTGGTGTCGGGATCGTTGGTGGTGGCGTCCTCAATCATCATGTTCGCCGTCGCGGCGTTGGTGGACGCGTTGGCGTCCATGCCGTTCATCGTGTCCATCCCGTTCATCGACGCATTTGCGTCCATCAGCGGGTCGTCCATCATCAGATTGTCGGAAGCGAGGACGTTAGCCTCGTCCGCCGTCCCGCTGTCGCCGCTGCCGCAGGCGGAAAGGGCGAGAGCCGTAGCGGCCGTAGCGGCCAGTGCAATAATGCGCATGATTTTCCTCCGTTTATGTTCCGGGACAACGCGGCACGCCCGGCTTGGGTCCGTGACGGTGCCGGCGTCGGGCGATGACGGAGGCGAAGAG
>JBAWCC010000256.1:0-1571 GCA_049590095.1 Allosphingosinicella sp.
GCGTTGTTCAGCTTAAGAGCTGCTGTGATTACTTAACGGAAACAACGCATTAACCAGGGTTAAGATGGGCGAATATTTTATAAAACAACAAAGCAGGGACCATGCGGTTCCGTCCCTGCCCCGGAGCCCAGGTTATCCAAGCTATGTGGATGTCGATCCCTACATCGACGTCGCCCGCCTGAGGTCGCTCGATCTCTACTTGCGCGACCGCCTCGAGCGGCGGATCGAGCGCGCCCGCGACCTGCAATTCTATACCGGGCCGTTCCTGCTCGACGGGCGGGCGCCCGACCGGCCGGGGCCACGCATGGTCTATCTCGCTTGCTCGTCGCGCGGCCACGGCCTCGAATCCTATTACGACCTCGACGACACGGACGTCTGGACGCCGAGCGAGGAAGCCGCCGGGTTTTCCGAGCTGATGGATTTCGTCGCCAGCTTGCCCTTCGCGGCGACCGGGCGGATGCTTATCATCTACGACGACGGCGGCCGAGCGGTCCCGGCTCACCGGGACCATGACGATCCCGAGCTGTGCCACGAATTCCTCTGGCTCAGGACCAATTTCGACAAGCCTTTCTACATGCTGGATCCGGGAACCGGCGAGAAGCTCTACGTCGATTCCCATTCCGCCTGGTTCGACACGGTCAACCAGTATCACGGCGCCGACGCCTCGGGCGGCCTTTCGTACAGCATCCGTATCGACGGCCGCTTTTCCGACGCGTTCCGCAAGCGCATCCCCTTTCCCGAAACCGGCCGCGCCTCGGCTCCCGCGCTGTGGGCAGGGGCGGATATTCGTCGAGCCGAGTGCAACCAAAATCGGGCGCGGTCTGTTCTCCCTTCCGACAGGTAGTGGCGGGCGGGTTGCCGAAAGGACCCTTGGATGTTGCGTTATATGATGGCAGCCCTTCTCGCCGCGGCGCCGCTCGGAGCGGCCTCGGCTCAGCAGGACAGGACGGAAGGCTGGGCGCTCGCCGCCATGCCCAACGGCTGCATGGTCCAGGCCGTCTCTCCGCACGGGACGATGCTGTCGATCTGGGCCTTCGCCGGCGAGGAGAAGCTGGGCTTCCTTCTCCAGAACCGGGGCTGGCGGGTGGAGGACGGCAAGAAGACCCCGCTCCAGGTCGAGTTTTCGGGCGCCTACGCCTGGCCGGTTGAGGCGACCGCCCGGGCCGAGATCGATTCGGACGGCCCCGGCCTCTATTTCACCGTCGAGCCCGGCGGCGCCGATCGCGGCGACTTCCTCGCCGCCTTCACCAGCGCCCGGGGCATGAGCATCCGCCGCGACGGCGCCAGCGTCGACACGCTGCCGCTCGCCGGAAGCCGGGTCGCGATGGCCGGCCTCGCCAAATGCCTCTCGGACCGCTGGAACGACTCCGGGCCGACGCCCGCCGAGGTCGTCGCCCCGGCAAGCGCCGCCGACGACGTCACCATCTGAGCCCGGGAAGGCTGAGCCCGGGGCAGGCTGGGCCCGGGAAGGCGCCTTATTTGAAGTAGCTTCCCCCCGGCCGGGCCGCCGGCGCCTGCTTCTCGGGCCTGGGCTTGGCCGGCGGCCGCCGCTCGGCGCGCGCCGCTGCCTC
>JBAWCC010000257.1:0-1948 GCA_049590095.1 Allosphingosinicella sp.
CACCAGTACAGCTCCGCGGTGCTCATCATGGCCCCATAGTCGCACGACCCGAGGCTGCTGCCCGCCGAGCGATCGTTCTGCGGGCGCCCCGACTGAAGATCCCTACAAGTTTCGCGATCGTCCGAAACTCATACCCGAAACCACCTGACCCAAAATCCCGGTTTCGAATCGACCTGCGTTTTCGGACGGCTATGGGCGGCGCCGGCGAGAACGCGCCGAATACGATCGTTTTCGGCTGGAACGCATGTGAGCGGGAGTCGACATCACGAGATCAGTTGAACCAATGCGATGCGGGCAAGGTTCGCACGCCGGGTACTGCTACGTCATTAGCCACGGGGCGAGTGTCCTAGCGATGGAGAACCATAGGGTCGACATGTGGTCACGACAATGCCGTTCGTTTCGCTGCCGATATCGCAATCCGAGGTCCAGTACGAATACGGGCGGGACTCGACGCCACGAGCGGGCGTGCAGCCAGGGTCTCTCGAAGAACTGACGCTCGGGGACAGTGCTCGTTTCCCGGGCACCTCGCGGAAAGTGTGGATTCACGCGCCCTCCGCGCAGACGCCGTTGAAGGAATGCGCGGTGATGTTCTTCAACGACGGGTGGTGGTACCTCGACCCCGACGCCGCCGTGCGTGGCGCTGCCGTCCTCGACAACTTGGCATCTGAAGGCGTCCTGCCGCCAATGATTGGCGTCTTTGTCGACCCGGGAATCCGCTACGGCGACGGCGCACAGATCAAGAACCGCAATGCGGAGTACGACGCTTTCACAGATGACTACGGGAGCTTCCTGCTCGATGAGGTGATGCCGATAGTGAGAACGCGATACTCGGTTTCGGAGGACCCGATGATGCGAGGTATCTGTGGTGGCAGCAGTGGCGGCGATGCAGCGATGACCGCGGCCTGGATGCGCCCTGATGGTATCGGCCGGGTTATCGCGTTCAATTCGAGCTTCGCTCAGATCCCAGGGGGCAACCCATACCCGGCGCTAATCGCTGGCGAAGCGCGGAGGTCGACACGGATCTTCCTGCACGCTGCGCACCGGGATCTGAACTGGAACCAGCGCGACGACAACTGGTTCGCGGAGAATCTCGAGACGGCAGCTTCCCTTGCCCGCGCTGGGTATGACTTTCGGCTTGTCGTAGGCGACGGCGGGCATAGTCCGAACCATGGCGGCGTGCTCCTGCCGGACGCACTTCGTTGGCTATGGGCTGATGCGCAGCGCTGAGTCGGCAACGCGCTGACGACGACCGTCGCTGCACGGCAAGACCGTGCACATCGAGGGTCTTGTCGAGTCCGCCACCAGCCTCCACGGACGCCTCACCGGCACGTCAGCGGCAGCCAGTGACCCGTCCGAAAACGCCTGTCGAAAGCAGGTTCTGGGCAACCATTTCGGCGGGTACTTCAGTGCTCTTCGCGCGAGCCGCCGAAAACGATCGTTTTCGGCAGGCCCTTGAAGTGACCAGACACTTCGTCAAGAAACCCCGAGCGAATCCAGCCAGGTGTTTCGGTGGGAACGAACGTACGTGTCCGCGGCTGACCAGTGGTCTCCGTGGCCAGCCGTGAACATCGATGCCCAGGGCTCCTTGCCTGCCTCGTGAGATGTGCGCAGCAAGTCAAGCATTGCCGCTGTGCGCTCGCCCATCGCGTCAGGAAGTAGGCGCCGCAGGCTTCTGTCCGGTCGGTATCCGTCGATGAATGCTGCGAGGTCGCCAGCAGCAACGTGCGGGTCTCGGGTGGGATCCGAGAGAGCGAAGGCTTGCGCAGCGTATGCCAGGTCCCAGGCGCGAGTGCTGGGCGCTGCCGCATCCCAATCGATGAAGAGCCAACGCTCGCCTATGAGCAGGTTCCAGGGCGCGAGGTCATTGTGGCAAATGAGCTCGTTAGACGGCGCGGGTATCGCCGTTTCCCAGACGGCACCTGCAGGCGGCTTGTACATGGCGCTTGCA
>JBAWCC010000258.1:0-4512 GCA_049590095.1 Allosphingosinicella sp.
ACCTGGGCAAGAGCGGCGCCCTGCGCCCGGGCGACCGCTTCGCTCTGCGCCTGATGCAGCCCTTGCGGGTGCGCTCGGGCGGCTTCGATCTCGAGATACCCGTCTCCTACAGCTACGACACGCTGAGCGCGGGCTATGAGAGCCGATTCCTCAACCTCGCGCCCACCGGCCGCGAGATCGATCTCGAGGCGGCCTACGGCTTCGACCTGTTCGCCGGCGCCGGCCACCTCGGCGCCAACGCCTTCGCCCGCCGCCATCCCGGCAATAGGGCCGATCTGGACCCGGATCTGGGCGCGGCGATCCGGTTCACCCTGGGCTTCTGACAGGCTCAGCGCGACTCCGTTTCTCCCGGCGCTCCGCGGCGGCGCCACGGCCAGCGGCCTTCGATCTCGGTCTCGAGCGAGAAGCTGAGGAAGGTGCGGATGAGGACGATCAGGCCGAGGAGCCCGACGCTCCGGAAGGTCAAAGGCGCGGTGACGGTTGCGACGATATCGGCGCCGACCAGTATCTCGAGCCCGAGCAGGATTCCGCGGCCCAGATTGGCGCGATAATGTTCGTAGGCCTTGACCCCGCCCTCCGAGCGAAGGTCGCGCAGAAGGAAGCGGCCTGTCGCCCACAGGATCCCGGCGACGATGACGAGGACCCCGAATATTTCGAGCGCCATTGCCACCGGCTCCATGAAGCGGGTCAGTGCATGGGGGTGGGCGGCCGGTCCGACCATGTTCATTCTCCCGGTGGCGAAGCCTGGACGATGCGGGTTTCGAAGTCCCGGTCAGGACCCCGACCGATGCTTACCGCCGGACGGCGCAATCGTCACCCGCCGGGACGACGCTTCGAATCAGTGGATCGAGATCACTCCGTCCACCGCACGCCATTCGGCGGGGCGGATCAGATGCTGGTGGGCGACCCGGACCGAGTGGAGCACAGCCTCGATGTCGGTGCGCCAATGGTCGAGGAAGCGGTGCAGGACGGGGAAGCGCGGGGCGACGTCATATTGCTGCCAGACGAAGAGCTGGATGAGCCCGGGATGGTCGGGAAGGTAATAAGCGACCTCGGCCGTCATCAACCCGTAGCCCTGGACCTGGAGCAGGAAATCGCGGTCGTTCATCGCGCCCTCCGAACGTTACGCAGGCAGCATAACGCAGGATGCTTAACGGCAAACTAACCATGTCGGCGCGGTTGCTCCCCGGCCTTCGCCGGGGAACAGCCGACGGTCAGCTCACACCGTGAAGCTCTCGCCGCAGCCGCACTGGCCCTTGGCATTGGGGTTTTCGAAGACGAAGCCGGCGGTGAAATCGTCCTCGCTCCAGTCCATCGTCGAGCCGATCAGGTAGAGGATCGAGGCGCCGTCGACGAAGAAGGGCCCGGCGGGGGTCTCGATCCGCTCGTCCATCGGATCGGCCTTCGCGACGTAATCGACCGAATAAGCGAGGCCCGAGCAGCCGCGCCTGGGAGTCGACAGCTTCACTCCGAGCGTGCCCTCGGGCGCCCGCGCCATCAGAGCGGCGACCCGGGCCTCGGCGGCCGGAGTGAGGGTAAGCGCGGCGCGGCGGGCGCGGCGGGGGGCGGCAATCGTCTCGCTCATAGCATTCCCAGTTCGAGCTTGGCTTCGTCGCTCATCTTCTGCGGGTCCCAGGGCGGGTCCCACACCAGTTCGACCTCGGCATGGCCGACCCCCGGAACCGAGCCGACCCGGAGCTCGACCTCGCCGGGCATCGACTCGGCGACCGGGCAATGCGGCGTGGTCAGGGTCATCTTGACCATCGCATGATTCTCGGGGGTGATCTCGACGTCGTAGATGAGGCCCAGATCGTAGATGTTGACCGGAATCTCCGGGTCGTAAATGTCCTTCAGAGCCTCGATCACGGCCTCGTACAGGTCGCCGCGATCGGCCTCGGCCGGCGCCTGCGAGAGGAAGCCTTCGAGATAGTCGCGCTTGCGCCCGAACGAATCGGAGACTCGTGCCCTGGGCGGGGACTGCACCTGGTCCACCTCCTCGACTTCGATCCTGCGCTCCTCGTTCACCCGAAAATCCTTCTCACCCGCTCCAGGCCCCGCACCAGCGCCTCGACGTCTCCCGGGCCGTTATAGACACCGAAGCTCGCCCGAGCCGTCGAATCCACTCCGAGATGCGCCATCAGCGGCTGGGCGCAATGGTGGCCCGCGCGGATCGCCACCCGGCTCTCGTCCAATATGGTGCCGATGTCGTGCGGATGCACCCCTTCGATCGCGAAGCTGACGATCCCGGCGGAGTCCTCGGGTCCGAACAGCCGCACGCTGTTCAGCGACGACAGGGCCTCGCGGGCCTCGCGAACCAGAGCGCGCTCATGGGCGTCGATCGCTTCAAGGCCGATCTCCTCGACATAATCGATCGCCGCCTGCAGGCCCAGCACCCCGACGACATGGGGCGTCCCCGCCTCGAACCGGGCCGGAGGCGGCGCGTAGCTGGTCTTCTCGAACGTCACCTTGTCGATCATCGCTCCACCGCCCTGCCAGGGCGGCATTCCCTCGAGAATCTCCTCGCGCGCCCAGAGCACTCCGATTCCGGTCGGGCCGTAGAGCTTGTGGCCCGAGAAGACGTAGAAGTCGCAGCCCAGATCGGCGACGTCCACCGGCATCCGCGGAACCGCCTGGCAGCCGTCGAGCATCAGCTTGGCGCCGGCTCCATGGGCCAGGGTCGCGGCGCGCTTCGAGTCGAGGACGGAGCCCAGGACATTAGAGACGTGGGCGAGGGCGACGAGCCTGTGCCGCTCGGTCAGCATAGCGGCCATGGCGTCCAGGTCGATGCGGCCGTCTTCGGTGAGCGGCACGACATCGATCCCGGCCCCGGTCCGCTCGGCGATCAGCTGCCAGGGGACGATGTTCGAATGATGCTCGAGCATCGAGAGCAGGATCCGGTCGCCGGGCTTCAGATTCGCTCCGCCCCAGCTTTGAGCGACGAGGTTGATCCCTTCGGTAGCGCCCCGGACGAAGACGATTTCGTTGGGCGAGGGCGCGCCGATGAAGGCGGCGACCCTGCGCCGAGCGGCTTCGAAGGCGAGCGTCATTTCCGACGAGCGCTGGTAGACCCCGCGATGGACGGTCGCATAGGTTTCCGAATAGCCGCGCCCGATCGCCTCGATCACCGCCTTCGGCTTCTGCGCGGTCGCCGCGGTGTCGAGATAGGACCAGCCTTCGGGGATGGCCGGAAAGTCGGCGACTCGGTCGAGGGGGCGGGCGGAGACGGCGATATCCATCATCCCCTCTCCCCTTCAGGGGAGGGGACGGGGGTGGGGGCTGTTCGGGACGCGCCGCGCTCTTCGACATCCCCCACCCCAACCCCTCCCCTGAAGGGGAGGGGCTTTTGTCCTCCGAACCAACCCTCGGCATCCGCGTGGAGAGCCTCCCGCACCGCCTCCTCGCCGACACGGTCGATCGAGTCGGCGACGAAGGCCCGGGTGAGCAGGGCCTTGGCCTCCGCTTCGGGCACGCCCCGGCTCGCCAGGTAGAAGAGGGCGTCGCGGTCGAGCTCGCCGACGGTGGCGCCGTGGGCGCATTTGACGCCGTCGGCGAAGATTTCGAGCTCGGGCTTGGCGTTGATCGTCGCGGAGCGCGAGAGGAGCAGGCCCTTCAGCGACTGCTCGCCGTCGGTCTTCTGGGCGTGGCGGGCGACCTCGACCCGGGCCGCGACCGAGCAGATGGCGCGGTCGCCGGCCACCGAGCGCCAGACCTGGCGGCTGGTCCCGGAAGGCTGTTCGTGGCGGAGGACGACATTGGCGTCATGACGCTGCCTGCCCCGCGCCAGCAGGGCGCCGCCCGCCTCGGCATAGGCGCCTTCGCCGGAGAGGATTATCTCGCCGTCGAGCCTGGTGTCGGACCCGCCCGCGGCGAGGGTGGTGACGACGAGGCTCGCCCCCTCGCCGACCTCGGCCCGGTCGGTGAGGCTAACGAAGCCTTCGGTCGAGAGAATTCGGCGGGCCAGCATCAGCCGGGCATGGCCGCCCAGCGCGACCCGGGTGAGGCGATTGGCCCAGCCCTTGCCGATGAAGGTCTCGACGATCGAGGCCTGGGCGTTCTCCTCAAGCTCGATCGCGGCCGGGAGATGGCTGGCGCCTCCGGTCGAGACGTGGATGATCTGAACGAGCGTGGGCGGCGCTTCATCCCGGGCCAGACGAAGAGTCCAGCCCGCGCCGGCGGCCAGCCGCCCGAGCGCGTGCGCACTTGCTTCCACGTCCACCGATCCGATAGAAACGGGGCCGGGCTCGCTGGCGCTCGAATCGAGGCGGCCGTCGACGAACAGCAGGCGCGGCCCTTCGCAATCCAGCCACTGAAGTTGAAGAAGTTGAAGGCTGGTCGGGTCGCGCGGGGCCTCGGCAAGGGCGGGCAGCGCCGAAAGGTCGCTCCAGCGCCAGGCTTCGTCCTTGTTCGACGGAAGGGCGGAAGCCTGGCTCATTCGCGCGAACTCGTCTCCGCGCCTCCGCGCCTCCGCGTGAGATCAACGACAAGGCTCGAGCGGCAGCGGCGCCAGATCCG
>JBAWCC010000259.1:0-5876 GCA_049590095.1 Allosphingosinicella sp.
GCGCCGACGATCGCGACGTCGGAGTCGAAGCTCAGCGGCGATACCCGTTCGGGAACCGCCTGACCTTCTCGATCCCGCTCAAGTCGACGTCCGCGGCGGACGGGCCGTGAACCGAGCGAGTCCCGACATGGCTGTTGGTCGGGGGCGTCGCCGCCACGAGCCCGGTCATCTGCGCCAGATTCTCCGCCGAATCGTCGGTCGACTTCGTCGCGATGGGGCGATGCTCGTCCTCGACCTCGATAAGCTTCGGAAAGGCCTCGCCGCCGTCCGGCCCTTCGCGGACCTCGACCACGCCGAGATGGTCGAAATGGGAGATCATGTTGTTGATCTGACTCGTATAAGAGGCGGTCCCCAGCGGCTCGATCCAGGCCGCGCGGTTGGCGAAGGCGGCCTTGCGTTCGCTCATCGGCTTGGCCGGATCCATGACGATGTCGTAATTCTGCTTGGTCAGCACCTGGTTGGGCACCCGCGCCGGCCAGAAGGTCGGGACGTAGGGATCGTAGGCGCCGTCATAGCCCGATCGGCAGCTCGCCGTGTCGGTCTGCCACGGCACCGCCATCCAGCGCGTGATCGAGCCCGGTTCCTGCGCCGTCAGGGGGCCGTTGGGAAGGGTGAGCGAATCCGACGTGAACACCGTCCCGAGCGTCGGCGGCTTCCAGCCGGGCCGGGCGTGGAGGAAGCGGAACGGCTGCATGTACATCGTCGACGACCGGATCGGCCAGGTCATCTCGCAGCCGGGATGGAAAGCGTCGGCGAGGCAGAAATCCAGCGCGGCCCGGCTCAGCATGTCGCCCTGCTCGACTAGCGGCACTTCGTCTATCGTCGCCGGACGGACGAGGTCCGGATCGTAATCCGCCTCGAACTCGCCCTGGGCCCATTTGTCGAGCAAGGCGAGCTGGGTCTCGGAAAGCTGGCTATATTGCCTGGGCGAATCGATCGGCGGGATGTTCATCGCGTCGCCGTAGAGCCAGGCCCAGGGCTTGGGCGACGAGGAGTCGATCGAGAAGCGGCGGAAGCTGTTGGAAACCACCCGCCGGACCTCGCGAACCGCCGGGCCGTTGTCGCCGAGCTTCGCCAGCGCCTGCGGCGAGGTGAGGTCGAACGCACCCTCCCAGCCGAAGCCGGCGGCGAACCCGGCATTGACCCATTGCAGGCCCGCCATGCGCTCGAAGATCGGCAATATCTCGCGGGTGAAGCTCGGCCGCTCCGGGCAGGCCAGCCAGCCCGCCTGGATGGCGACGTCGCGCATCGCGTCCCACATCGTTCGCACCGACTTCCTCTGCGGCGCATAATTGGGCGGAGCGACGATCACCCACGCCGGGATCACCTCGAGCGGCAGCCCGTCGAGAACCACCGAAGCGGTGACCGGCCCGTCCGACACGTCGTCGTGCCAGCCCTCGTTATTGGCGAAGGTGATGGCGACCGTATCGTCGTAGGACGCCGAGACGCCGTGCCCGCCGAGCACGATCAGCCGGCCGGCCTCGTCGGTGGATATCTCGCCCAGATAGACCTTCTTGCCCATGAACTTGCCGTCGTCGAACCGCGCCGCTTTGGCCTTCGCGCCCCGCACCGTCCTCGGCTTCGGAGTGATCGCGAGCTGGGCGCGGTCCTCGACGGCGGGATTGCGAAGAGTCGTGGGCGGCGCCTGCGCCGCTTCGGGAATGTCGAGCGCGAGCTGGAAGCCGTACCAGGCGGACTTGGTATTGGCGAGCTGGACCTTCCATTCGATCTTCGCGCCGCTTTCCGGCCCGGTCAGCTCGCGCACGATCCTGCCGAGAGCGTTCACGCCGTAGATCCGGAACCGCGCCGCCTGCCGTTTCAGCCGCCCCTTGGAATCCCGATAGGATCCCGGCGGCAGCGGCGGCGGATCCGCCACTTCGGGCCCGATCACATATTCCTCTGGCGCGGATCCGACCCGGCACACGCCGATCGACGGATAGATCACCGCCTTGACGATGCACTCGTCGGGCGGCGGGAGCTGAGGCGCCGCCGGGCGCGGCTCGGGCGAGTCTCCCGTGGGCTGGCCGTTGGCGAGGTGCCTCAGCTTGGCACCGGCCGCGTAGACCACCTTGCGCACCGCCGCGATCGAGCTCTCCGGCACAGGCGCGTTCGCTTCCGGAACCCGCCAGATGTTGAAGGCGAGCTCCTGGCCGTAAGCGGCCTGGCCGCGAAGAAGGACATCCTGCCGCGGAAGAACGATCCGGGCGACCGCCACGTAGGGGCTCTCCTTTTCCGGCCAGGGCAAGGATGCCATGTCGAGCGGCATCGTCTTCGGATCGGTCCGAAGCTGAACCTCGAGATTGAAGGCATATTCGCCGGCCGCCAGCCGGTTGGTCATGTCGACGGCCAGATAATCGCGGGCGTCGTCGGGCACGTTCTGCGGCGCGGTTTCCGGCGACAGGCGATAGCGGACGATCTCGCCGCCCATGCGGAACGGCAGCGCCGCCCAATAGGTGGTCGTCAGGACGCTCGCCTCGACGCTCTCGCCCATTTCGTCGAGGATCTTCCTGGTGTGGGGGTGGGCGTCGATCCAGCTGTCGTAATCCTGCTGGACGGTGCCCGCGTAGGTGAACTCGACCATCTCCTGGGCATTGTCGACGAAGAAGACCGGCCAGCTCTGCATCAGCAGGTCGGCGGTGTCGCCATGGTCGCCGAGCGCCTTCTCCCCCGGAACCCCGAACAATTTGATCCCGACTCCCAGATTGGTGCCGAGGTCATTGTCGGTCGGCGAGGCGTCGCTCGAGAAGCGCAGCCATGCGTCGAGCCGCTCGTGCTCGAAGATCCCGACCCGCCAGGCCTTCGGCATCGAGTCCAGGCGCTCGAACCGGCCGTGAGCCACTCCGTGAAGCTTGCGGAACACCGCCCGCTCCGCCGGGCACTGGCCGAGCCGTATACGCTTGGCCTGGCCCATCTCGACGAACATTTCGGTAAGGCGCCGGGCCTCCTCCCCGGCCGCGTCGAAGCAAGGCGGAATCGGAAAGTCTTTATCTTTGCGCTTGTCGGCCATCATGCCCCCCTTCGGCTGCACACGACGGGCCCCACCGGCCGCATGCGGAATGTTGATTGCGGGAGCCTATTGGCCGCACCGAAAAGCGCAAGCCGCCCATCGCTCGCACATCGGACCCAATTTTCCCGATCCGCCCGCACTATCGTCGGCGAGTCGGCTTCGCTAGGTTCCCCCCATGACCGTCACGATCCGCCCCGTCGAGGACGCCGCCGACCGCAAGGCCTTCGTCGACGTCGCCTACGTCCTCAACGAGAACGATCCGAACTGGGTGCCGCCGCTCAAGACCGAGGTCCACGGACTCATCGACGCGCGCACCAACCCCTGGTTCGACCATGCCGAGGCCCGCTTCTTCCTGGCCGAGCGCGATGGGCAACCGGTCGGCCGAATCTCTGCCCAGGTCGATGCTCTGGTGCTCGAGCATATGGGAGCCGGGATCGGCCAGTGGGGCATGTTCGAGGCCGCCGACGCCGAGGTCGCGGCCGAGCTCATCCACCGCGCCGAATCCTGGCTTCGAGGCCGCGACATGACCCGCTCGATGGGCCCGTTCAGCCTCTCCATCTGGGACGAGCCCGGCCTTCTCATCAAGGGCCACGACCATCCGCCGATGGTGATGATGGGCCACAACAAGGCCGAATATGAAGCCTGGGTGGAGGCGGCCGGCTACGTCAAGGCCAAGGACCTTTTCACCTACGATCTCGAGGTCACCGCTCCCTTTCCGCCGATCGTGGAGCGGATCGTCCGGGCCGGCGAGAAGAATGAGAGAATCCGAATCCGCAGGACCGTCAAGAAGCAGTTCGAGGCCGAAGCCCGCCTGCTGCTCGGGATCCTGAACGACGCCTGGTCGGACAATTGGGGCTTCGTGCCCTTGACCGAGGCCGAAATCGCTTACGCCGGCAAGAAGCTGAAGCCGATCGTGCTCGAGGACATGATCCTCGTCGCCGAATATGACGGAGAGCCGGTCGCCTTCATGATGGGGCTTCCCGACATCAACCAGTTCCTCCGCGACCTCGGCGGGAGCCTCTTCCCCTTCGGCTGGGCGAAATTGCTCTGGAGGCTGAGGCGGATGCGACCGGCCGGCGGGCGGGTGCCGTTGATGGGCGTCGTCAAGCGCCTCCATTCCACCCGCCTCGCGAGCCAGCTCGCTTTCATGATGATCGAGCGGATCAGGCGCGCCGGCACCGGCCATTACGGGATCAGCCGGGCCGAGGTCGGCTGGATCCTCGAGGATAACGGGCCGATGCTTTCCATCGCCCAGGCGATCGAGAGCGACGTCAACCGCATCTACCGGATTTACGAGAAGGCTTTGTAGCCGTCATTGCGAGGAGCGAAGCGACGAAGCAATCCAGCTGGCGACGCTTGAGCCGCTGGATTGCTTCGCTGCGCTCGCAATGACGGAAACGAAAAGGCCCGCGGGATCGCTCCCGCGGGCCTTCGCACTTCTGCCGTCATGCCCGCTTTAGCGGACGCTGCCCCGGCGGAAGAGGTTGACGATGGCGAGCAGGATCAGGGCGCCGATGAACGCGGCCAGAAGGGTGCCGCCGTCGAGCGCGTTGTTCATGAGGCTGCCCTCGGCGCCGAAGAAGCGTCCGAGCAGGAAACTGCCGAGCAGCGACCCGACGATTCCGACGACGATATTGAGCAATATGCCCTGCTGGGCATTGGTGCGCATTACGATGCTGGCCAGCCAGCCGATAATGCCCCCGATGACGAGAGCGATGATGAGATTGATCATTAGGCTTAACTCCTACTGAGCTCCCGGCCCCTGTTTTTGGCCCGCGGATCGCAAGTATAGACGCGCCGACGGAAGGGATGTTCCGTACCCGGTTCGAGATGTCTCAGACCGGGGCGGCCGAGTTGCGCCGGTGGTGCCATGCGAAGATGGCGAAGGCGCCGCGGTGGGGGCGCCAGGCTTCGGCGAGCTCGCGGACGTGCTTTTCGGCGGGCTTGCCGTCGAGGCCCATGATCCGCCCGGTCTCGATCTGGACCGCGAGGTCGCCCGCCGGCCAGATGTCCGTCCGACCTTCCGCGAAGAGCAGATAGACTTCCGCGGTCCACCGGCCGATCCCCTTCACCCGCACCAGCTCCGCGATCGCTTCCTCGTCGTCCGCCGGCAGCTGCGCGAAGTCGAGCCGCCCCGATACCACCTCTTCCGCAAGGCTTCGGGCGTAGGACGCCTTCTGGCGCGACAGGCCGGCCGAACGCAAAGTCTCGTCAGACGCGGCGAGAAGGGCTTCGGGGTGGGGCGGATCGCCGACCGCCGCGGTGAGCTTCGCCCACAGGCTCGCGGCCGAGGCGACCGACACCTGCTGGCCGACGATGGCGCGCAGAAGCGTCTGGTAGCCCGGCTCGCTGATCCTCGGCTCCGGATAGCCGACGGCGGCGAGGGCCGCTGCGATCCTCGGCTCGCGCCCGGCGAGCGCGTCCAGCGATTTCCGCAAGTCCTCGGCCGCGATCCCCACTTTTGCTCCCTTGTCTTCGCGCCTTGCGCCTAGCATAGCCCCCGCCCATGGCGAAGCTCACCATCATCAACCGCGACGGAGCGGAAAAGACCATCGAGGGCAAGGACGGCTGGAGCGTCATGGAGATCATCCGCGACGCCGGCTTCGACGAATTGCTCGCTTTGTGCGGAGGCTGCTGCAGCTGCGCAACCTGCCACGTCCATGTCGATCCGGAATGGCTGCCGGCCTTGCCGCCGGTGGGGGTGGACGAGGACGACCTCCTCGACACCACCGACCACCGGGTCGAAAGCAGCCGACTTTCCTGCCAGATCAAGTTCGGTCCGGAATATGACGGCCTGAGGGTGCGGATCGCGCCCAACGATTCGCCTTTCTGACCGATATGCCTCCCTGCCGCGAAGCGGCGGGGAGGG
>JBAWCC010000260.1:0-11853 GCA_049590095.1 Allosphingosinicella sp.
GGCCGGCACCGGTCCGCAGCCGACCGGCGGCGCTTCCGGCGCCACCGAGACCAGCCCCGCCCCTCCGGCCGTCACCCCGGGCACCGTCGCTCCGCCCATTTCGAGCCAGGGCGCCACCAATTCGAAACTCGGAAACTGACATGACCGACACGACTGCCAACGCCACGCATTTCGAAGCGCATGGCGCCCATGCGGCTCATCACGACGACGACCACAAGCCCGGCTTCTTCGTGCGCTGGTTCATGTCGACCAACCACAAGGATATCGGCACCCTCTATCTGATCTTCGCGATCATCGCCGGAATCATCGGCGGAACGGTCTCGGGAATCATGCGCGCCGAGCTCGCCTCGCCGGGCATGGACTTCCTTCCCGCCTGGGCCGGAAGCATCGACCAGGCCAACCATCTGTGGAACGTGCTGATCACCGCCCACGGCCTGATCATGGTCTTCTTCATGGTCATGCCGGCGATGATCGGCGGCTTCGGCAACTGGTTCGTTCCGCTCATGATCGGTGCGCCCGACATGGCCTTCCCGAGGATGAACAACATCAGCTTCTGGCTGCTCGTCCCGGCCTTCATCCTCCTGCTCGGCTCGGCCTTCGTTCCGGGCGGGACCGGCCCCGGCGCCGGAATTGGCTGGACCGCCTATGCGCCGCTCTCGACGAGCGGCTCTTCCGGGCCCGCCGTCGACATGGCGATCTTCTCGCTCCACCTCGCCGGCGCCTCGTCCATCCTGGGCGCGATCAACTTCATCACCACCATCTTCAACATGCGCGCGCCGGGGATGACCCTGCACAAAATGCCGCTGTTCGTCTGGTCGATCCTGGTCACCGTTTTCCTTCTGCTCCTGGCCCTGCCGGTGCTGGCGGGCGCGATCACCATGCTTCTGACCGACCGCAATTTCGGGACCCACTTCTTCGACGCCAGCGGCGGCGGAGATCCGATCCTCTACCAGCACCTCTTCTGGTTCTTCGGCCATCCCGAGGTCTACATCATGATCCTTCCGGGCTTCGGAATGGTCAGCCAGATCGTCGCGACCTTCAGTCGCAAGCCGGTCTTCGGCTATCTCGGAATGGCCTACGCGATGGTCTCGATCGGAGTGATCGGCTTCGTCGTCTGGGCGCACCACATGTTCACGATCGGCATGGACGTGAACACCAAGATGTACTTCACCGCGGCGACGATGGTGATCGCGGTGCCCACCGGCATCAAGATCTTCAGCTGGATCGCCACCATGTGGGGCGGCTCGCTGACCTTCGAGACTCCGATGATGTGGGCCCTGGGCTTCATCTTCATGTTCACGGTCGGTGGAGTCACCGGGGTCGTTCTCGCCAACGGCGGCATCGACAACAACGTCCACGATACCTATTATGTGGTCGCCCACTTCCACTACGTGCTGTCGCTCGGCGCCGTCTTCTCGCTGTTCGCGGGCTGGTATTACTGGTTCGGGAAGATGTTCGGGAAGATGTACAATGAGCTGCTCGGCCAGCTCCACTTCTGGAGCTTCTTCATCGGCGTCAACATCCTGTTCTTCCCGATGCACTTCCTGGGCCTGCAGGGAATGCAGCGGCGCGTTCCGGATTATGCCGACGCCTATGGCGGCTGGAACGAGGTTGCGAGCTGGGGCTTCTACCTCGTGGCGGCCTCGATGGCGATCTTCTTCATCAACATCTTCTGGTCGTTGATGGCAGGGCGCAAGGCGGCCGACAATTATTGGGGCGAAGGCGCGACGACGCTCGAATGGACCCTGTCGAGCCCGCCGCCCTTCCACCAATTCTCGACCTTGCCGAAGGTGGATTGAGGTGACTAAGCCCCTCCCCTTCAGGGGAGGGGTTGGGGTGGGGCAGGTCGAGCCTGCTCCGTCCCTGCACAACCCCCACCCCCGGCCCCTCCCCTGAAGGGGAGGGGAGGAATATATATGACCACAGTGACCGCAACCGCCGATACAGCCCTCCCCGCCGACTGGCGGGACCTGCTCGCTCTGACCAAGCCGCGGGTGATGAGCCTCGTCGTCTTCACCGCTCTGTGCGGTATGCTGGCCGCTCCGGCGGTCGTCCATCCGGTGCTCGGCTTCACCGCCATCCTGTGCATCGCGCTCGGCGCCGGAGCGGCGGCGGCGCTCAACATGTGGTACGAAGCGGATCTCGACGCGCTGATGAAGCGCACGGCGGGTCGGCCGCTTCCGGCAGGGCGGCTGGACCGGCAGACCGCTCTTCATTTCGGGGTCGGCCTGTCCTTCTTCTCGGTGCTCCTGATGGGGCTCGCCGCCAACTGGCTGGCGGCGGCCATCCTCGCCGTCTCGATCCTGTTCTACGTGCTGGTCTACACGGTCTGGCTCAAGCGGCGGACTCCCCAGAACATCGTCATCGGCGGCGCCGCGGGCGCCTTCCCGCCGGTGATCGGATGGGCGGCTGCGACCGGCGACGTCACCCTCCTTCCTATCCTCCTCTTCACCCTCGTCTTCCTGTGGACCCCGCCGCATTTCTGGGCGCTTTCGCTGTTCGTCCGTTCCGATTACGCAGCGGCGGGCGTCCCGATGCTTCCGGTGGTGTCGGGCGCGAAGACGACCCGCCGGCACATCGCGCTCTACACCCTGCCGATGGCCGCGGCGGCGGTGGCGCCCTGGCCGCTGGGCCTGGCCGGCGCATTCTACGGGATCGTCGCGGCGGCGCTCAGTCTCGTCTTTCTCCTCCTCGCACTGCGGGTGCTCGCCAACCGGGCGAGCGAGCCGGAGGGAATGAAGCCCGAGAAGCAGCTCTTCGCCTATTCGATCCTGTATCTGTTCGGCTTGTTCGGGGCGCTCGTGGTCGACCGGGTGCTGTCATGACCGATCCGCGCGACGACGAGGCCAGGCGCCGGCAGAGGGCTCGAGCGATCATCATGGCGCTTCTCCTCGGCGCCTTCGTCGTTCTGGTCTATGCGATCACCATCGCCAAGATGGGCATGTTGCGATGACCGATCTCGCCCGCCGCAACGGCCGGACCGCGGGCCTCGCGGCTCTGCTCGTCCTGGCCATGGTCGGGCTCGCCTTCGCCAGCGTTCCGCTCTATCGCCTGTTCTGCCAGGTCACCGGGATCGGCGGCACCACGCAGCGCGCCGCCGAGGCGCCCGGGCCGGTCGCCGGCAAGGAGGTGGCGGTCCGCTTCGACGCCAATATCGCCTCTGCCTTGCCCTGGCGCTTCGCCCCGGAAAGGGCCCGCGAGATCGTCACGATCGGCGAGCGGGAGATGGCCTTCTATACCGCGAAGAACCTCTCGGCCCGGCCGATCAAGGGCACCGCGACCTTCAACGTCACGCCCGTCCAGGCCGGCAAATATTTCAGCAAGATCCAGTGCTTCTGCTTCAACGAGCAGATACTGAAGCCCGGCGAGGAGGTGCGGATGCCCGTCGTCTATTTCGTCGACCCGCGCATCCTCCAGGATCCGGACACCAAAGAGATCAGCGAAATCACCTTGAGCTACACCTTTTACCCTGTGGATTCGGGCGCAGAGGAAAGCTAGAGACCCATTCCGTCATGCCAGCGAAGGCTGGCATCCATGCTGATTCAGTATGGACCCCAGCCTTCGCTGGGGTGACGATCCAAAAGGCGCAGAGGGACACATGGCCGGAGCGAAGAACCATTCCTACCACCTGGTGAACCCCAGCATCTGGCCGATCTTCGGCTCCTTCTCGGGGCTCGCCCTGTTCGGCGGGCTGGTGATGTGGATGCACGAGGTCGCCGGCGGCGCCATCGTCGCGGCCGCGGGCCTGGTCGCGGTGCTGTTCACGATGTTCGCCTGGTGGGCCGAGGTCGTCAAGGAAGCCCATGCCGGCGACCATACGCCGGTCGTCCAGCTCCACCTTCGCTACGGAATGATCCTGTTCATCGCCTCCGAGGTGATGTTCTTCCTCGCCTGGTTCTGGGCCTATTTCAACGCGGCTTTGTTCCCGCCGATGGACGCGATCGGCGGGACCTGGCCGCCCAAGGGCATGGAGGTGCTCGACCCGTTCGGCTATCCGCTGCTCAACACCCTCATCCTGCTCTGCTCCGGCACGACGGTCACCTGGGCCCACCACGCCCTCATCCACGGCGACCGCGACGGCCTGATCAAGGGGCTTTGGGCGACGATCGGGCTAGGCCTGCTGTTCAGCGGAATCCAGGCCTATGAATATGCCCATGCGCCGTTCGGCTTCACCGACAATATCTACACCTCGACCTTCTTCATGGCGACCGGCTTCCACGGCTTCCACGTCATCGTCGGGACCATCTTCCTGATCGTCTGCCTCGTCCGCGCCTACAAGGGCCATTTCACCCCGAAGCAGCATTTCGGGTTCGAGGCGGCGGCCTGGTACTGGCATTTCGTCGACGTCGTCTGGCTGTTCCTGTTCATCTGCATCTACGTCTGGGGCGGCTGGGGCGCCGAATATCACGGGTAGGATGGGAGCGGGGGTGACGGGATCGTGAGAGAGCCTGCCCCCGGCGCCGTCGCTCTTCGCGGTCTCTGCCCGCGCTGCGCGGCGAAGACGCTGTACCAGGGGCTCGCCGGCTTCGCGCCCAAATGCCGCGCCTGCGGGCTGGATTTCGCCGGCTTCAACGTCGGCGACGGACCGGCCGCCTTCCTGATCCTGATCGTCGGAGCGGTCGTCACCGCTCTCGCCATCGCGCTCGAGCTGTCCGCCGAGCCGCCTTTCTGGGTGCACATTCTCCTCTGGCTGCCGCTGACGGCGGCTCTGGTCATCGGCTCGCTCCGGACCGCCAAGGGGCTTCTCCTCGCCCTCGAATATCGCCACCGAGCCCGCGAAGGGCGGATCAGCGGCTGATGCGCTTCCCGATCATCCCGACTCTCCTCGTCGCCGCGGCGGTCGCGACGATGATCGCGCTCGGCTTCTGGCAGCTTCGCCGAGCGGACGAGAAGGCGCAGCTTCAGCGCCACTATGAGCGCAACCTGGCGTTGCCCGCCATGGCCCTCCCGCCGGGGGCGGTGGCGGACGAAACCCTGCTCTTCCGCCGGGCCGCCGCTTTCTGCCTGGAAGTGACGAATTGGCGCACGACGGGCGGCAAGGCCGCTTCCGGCCAGGGCGGAACGCGCTTCCTCGCCGAATGCCGGACCGGCGCCGAGGGCCCCGGCTTCGTCGCCGACATGGGCGTCTCCCCGGATCCGAAGGCGAAGCCCGGCTGGAAGGGCGGGGAAGTGGCCGGCAGGATCGTTGCCGAGCCCCGATCGGGCGGCCTGTTCGAGCGGCTCGCCGGAAAGTCGCCGCCGCCGCGGCCGATGATCGTCGCAGACCGACCGGCCCCCGGCCTCGAAGCCAGCGCTCCGCCGGTTGCCGAGGCGCCCAACAACAGCCTCGCCTACGCCTTCCAATGGTTCTTCTTCGCGGCCGCGGCGGCCGTCATTTATGGGATCGCGCTCCGGCGGCGCCGCGCTCAGTCGTCGAAGGGCGACCAGGGCCGGGACGGGCAAGGCGGTCCATCCTTGTAATACCAGTTCTTGATCTCGACCGCCTCGCCGCCGCAGATGCGCGCTCGCCCCTTGGACGGCCGCGCCAGGACGACCAGGCGCCTGTCGAAAGCGGGCATCGGCGAAGCCGCGACCACGGCATAGGTGGTCACCACCGGTTCGCCGACCGGACGGCCCTGTCCGTCCGTGCGCTGGGACGAGGCGTCGATCACCTTGCAGGACGATTCGACCCCCGGACGCATGCAGCCCTCGAACAACATATCGCCGGTATCGACATCGGGGCGGCCGTTGACCCATGGCCACCACATGGCCGATGCCGGAATGGCGCCGATGCCGAGCAGCCCGATCGCCGCAGCCCAAATGCCGGCCTTGCCTAATCGCCGCATCGCCAGCCCCTTGCAAAAAGAGAAGCTTAAGTCTGCCGTCGGCGCGGCGCAACTCGTTTGACCTGTCCCGATTGTTGCCGCGTCGGCGCTAACCCCCTAGAGGATCGCGTCCTTATGAAGCTCACCATCCTCCCCAACGGCCTCAAGGTCGCCAGCCGCGAGATGCCGTCGATCGAGACGGCGGCCGTCGGCCTCTATGCCGAGGCGGGATCGAGGCACGAGCCGGAGCGGCTGAACGGGATCGCCCATCTGTTCGAGCATATGGTGTTCAAGGGCGCCGGAGGCCGCTCGGCCCGGGAGATCAGCGAGACGATCGAGGATGTCGGCGGCGATCTCAACGCCTGTACCGAGCGCGATTCGACCAACTTCATGGCCTCCGTCCTTGCCGAGCACGTCCCGCTCGGGGTGGAGATGGTCACCGACCTCATTCTCGAGCCCCATTTCGCCGAAGCCGACCTCGAGCGCGAGAAGGATGTCGTCCTCCAGGAGCTGGGCGAGGCGCGCGATACGCCCTCGGACATCATCTTCGACGACCTGTGGTCCGCCGCTTACGAGGAGCAGCCTCTGGGACGCCCGGTCCTCGGAAACGAAGCGAGCATCGACGCCGTCTCGGTCGAGGATCTGCACGACTGGCGGCTCGGCCGCTACCGCGCCGGAAGCCTCGCCCTCGTCGCCGCAGGCAAGGTCGAGCATGAGCGGCTGGTGGATATCGCCCGGGCCCGTCTTTCCGACCTTCCCGCCGGAACCCTCGACCCGACCGAGCCGGCGCGGTTCACCGGCGGAACCCGGGTCGGCCGCTCGACTCCGGACCAGGCGCATTTCGCCCTGGCCTATCCGGGGCCGGCCCAGCTCGATCCCGATTATTTCGCCGCGCGCATGTTCTCCGACATCGTCGGCGGCGGAATGTCGTCGCGCCTCTTCCAGAAGGTTCGCGAGGATCGCGGCCTCGCTTATTCGGTATACTCGCAGCTCCATCCTCATGCCGATACCGGCCTGTTCTACGTCTATGCCGCGACCGCCCGGCGCGAATCGGCGTCGGCGGCGCAGCTAATCGAGGAAATCGTCGCCGAGACGGTGGAGACCCTCACCCAGCGCGAGGTCGATCGGGTTCGGACCCAGTCCCGAGCCGGCCTGCTGATGTCGATGGAGAGCCCCTGGGGCCAGGCCAATTATGTCGCCCGCCAGCTCTCCGTCTACGGCCGGCTGGTCGAGACGGCCGAGGTGATTGCCGAGCTCGACGCGGTGACTTTGGAGGAGGTCCGCGAGGCCGGCCGCAAGATGCTCTCCGGACCGAGGGCCCGGGCCACGATCGGCTTTCCCGCCGTCCGCGCCGCGTGAGGCTCGATACCCTCGTCGGCGAGCCCTGGGCCGATTACGGGCTGGTCGACAGCGGCCACGGCCGTAAGCTCGAACGCTACGGCCGCTACCGTTTCATCCGTCCCGAGCCGCAGGCGATGTGGGCTCCGGCGAGCGAAGAGTGGGATTCCGACGGGGAATTCGTCCCCGGCTCCGACGAGGAAGGGGGCGGCCGCTGGCGGTTCGCCCGGCCGGTGCCGCGCGAAGGCTGGGAGCTCGGCTGGGAAGAGGTGCGCTTCCGGGCCCAGGCGACTCCGTTCCGGCACCTCGCCTTCTTCCCGGACATGGCGCCGCAATGGGCGTGGATGCGGGAACGCCTCGGCGAGGGCACCGAGGCGCTCAACCTGTTCGGCTATACCGGGGTCGGTACCCTGGCCTTGGCGGCCGCCGGGGCCAGGCTGACTCATGTCGACGCCTCGAGGAAGTCGGTCGAGGCCGGCAAGGAGAATGCCCGGCTCTCGGGCCTTGGCGAGCGGCCGATTCGCTGGCTGGTCGACGATGCCGCCAAGTTCACCGCGCGCGAGGTTCGGCGCGGCCGGCGCTACGACGGGATCATCCTCGATCCACCCAAATATGGCCGAGGGCCGGACGGCGAGGTGTGGAAGCTGGAGGAAGGGCTGCCAGGGCTGATCGCCGACTGCCGGCGGCTGCTCGACTCCGACAGCCGCTTCCTGGTGCTGACGGTGTATGCGGTACGGATGTCGGCCCTGGCGATCGGCGAGCTGGTCCGCCAGGCTTTGGCCGATCTCGGCGGCCGGGTCGAATGCGGCGACATGGCGGTACGCGAGGAAGCGCGAGGGCTGCTGCTTCCCACCGCGATCTTCGCCCGGTGGTCGAAGGACTGATCGGTACCCCGGCGGACGCCGGGATGACGAAGGCTAATCCCGCGCCGCCCTTATCGCCGCCCCTGCCGCGAACGGCGCTACGGCGACGAGCAGCAGCGACGCGGCCGCGAGCAGCTTGAGCGCTCCGGCGCTGCCATTCGCCTCCGTCAGGCCCGCGCCGAAGATCAGGATCGGCACGGCCAGCGGAAGCATCAGAAGCCCCGCCAGTGCGCCGGTCGTTCGAAGGCCCGAGGTCAAGGCGGCGACGATCAGGCTCAGGGCGGCGAGGCCGGGCGTTCCGGCGAGGAGGCCGAGCTCGAGCCGGACCAGCACCGATCCGGGCAGCTTCATCAGCGCCGCGGCGGGCATAGCGGCGAGCATCAGCGGCGGGCCGAAGCTCAGCCAGTGACCGGCGAGCTTGGCGAGGGCGACGCTCTCCTCGCTTATTCCGCGAACGGCGAGCTGGTCGAGAGCGCCCGAGGCCCGGTCCGGCTCGACCAGCCGGTCGACCGGGAGCAAGGCGGCGAGCAGGGCGGCCACCCACAGGGCGCCGCCGCCGGTTCGGGCGAGCAAGGTCGAATCGGGCCCGACGGCGAAGGGGAAGAGAGTCGCCACCAGCAGGAAGAAGATGAGCGGAAGGACGGCGCTTCCCGCCGTCGCCGCCAATCGAAGCTCGCGAAGGACGAGCGCGCTCATCGAAGGTCCACCCGCACCGCCCCGGGCAAAGCGAGGGGCTGGTGCGAAGCGGCGAGGATCGCGCCGCCGCCGGCGCGGTGGGTGGCGATCGCCGCTTCGAGCCGGACCTGGCCGTCGCCGTCGAGGCCGTTGGCCGGCTCGTCGAGCAGCCAGAGCGGGGCTCCGCTGGCCACCACCCGGGCCAGAGCGGCGCGCTTTCTCTGGCCCGTGGAAAGCATCCGCACCGGCACCTCGGCGAGTGCGGTCAGGCCCATCGCGACCATGGCTTCGGAGGCGTCCGACCGGTCGAGCCCGCTCCAGAAGCCCAGCGCCCGGGCGAGCGCCGGTTTCGGGTCCAGTGCGAGGCCTTCGTCGGCAAGCGCCGCGGCGGCCCTACGCTCGACAGTCCCGGCGGCGGCCGGAAGCAGCCCCGCCGCGATCCGGATCAGGCTCGACTTGCCGGCACCGTTCGGCCCCGCGACCAGGGCCGCGCCTCCCGGCTCAAGGACGAGATCGAGACCTTCGAACAATAGCCGGCCGCCCCGCACGCAGGCGACGGCCCTGAGCTCGATCAGGCTCAACCCGCGCGTTCCTCGATCGCGTGCATGTCGTCGTCGGAAAAGCCGAAATGGTGGCCGGCCTCGTGGACGATGACATGGGTGACCAGCGCCTCAAGGCTCACGCCCGTCTCCGCCCATTCGTCGAGAAGGGGGCGGCGGTAGAGATGGATCATGGCCGGAAGCTCGCCCGAGAGCATCGAGCTTTGCTCGCCGATCGGGCGGCCGGTGTAGAGGCCGGAAAGCTCGAACGGATCCTCGATCCCGAGCTCGGCCAGAACCTCCTCCTCGGCGAAATCGTCGACCCTCAGCACCACGCCTTCCAGGTGGCGCCGGAAATGCTCGGGCATCCGGGCGATGGCGGCGTCGGCCAGCCGCTCTATCTCCGCCGCGTCGGGCGCGAGGGTTTGACGCTCCCCAATCATCTGCGCGACATAGAGTGGAATGAAGGGGAGAGACAATGACGCTGAGCGACGAGGAGAGGGCGGCCGCGCTGCAGGCGCTGCCCGAATGGCGCTACGAGGCGGCGGAGCGGGCGATTAGGCGCGACTTCCGATTCGCCGATTTCGGCGAGGCCTTCGCCTTCATGACCCGGGCCGCGATCGCCGCCGAAAAGGCCGATCATCATCCGGACTGGTCGAACAGCTGGAACAAGGTCGCGGTCGCGCTCAGCACCCACAGCGCCGGCGGGGTGACGGCCAAGGACATCGAACTGGCAAAGGCGATGGACGGCTTCGCCGCGCGCTTGCCCTGAAGACGCCCTGCCCCTAGAGGGTGCGGCTTCCAGAGCATGCGGAGCGGTGGCCGAGTGGTCGAAGGCGCTCGCCTGGAAAGTGAGTATACGCCAAAAGCGTATCGAGGGTTCGAATCCCTCCCGCTCCGCCACTTTCACACGCCTGTCACGAAAGTGGCGCACCAGCCTCGCTCATGGCTGAAATCCGACTGCTCCTGGCCGAAGACGATCCCGCGATGGTCGAGCTGCTCCGCTGGACGTTCGAGAAGCAGGGCTTCGAGGTAATCCACACGCCGAGCGGCGAGGAGGCGCTGCTCCTGGCGGTCGAGCGCGGGCCGGACCTCATCGTCCTCGACTGGATGCTCGAGGAGCTTTCGGGGATCGAAGTCTGCCGGCGCCTGCGCCGCGCCCCCGAGACGGCGGGAATCCCCGTCATCATGCTGACCGCCCGGGGCGAGGAATCGGACCGTGTGCGCGGACTGGAGACCGGCGCCGACGATTATGTCACCAAGCCGTTCAGCCCGCCCGAGCTGGTCGCGAGGGTCAAGGCGGTGCTGAGGCGGGTCCGGCCTGCGCTCGCCGGGATGGTGCTCAGCTTCGGCGATCTCGAGCTCGACATGGCGGCCCACAAGGTGCGGCGGGGCGGCCGTCCCGTCGCGCTTGGGCCGACCGAGTTCAAGCTGCTTCGCCACCTGCTCGAGAATCAGGGCCTCGTCTTCTCGCGCGAGCGCCTGCTCGACGCGGTCTGGGGACGGGACAGCGAGATCGAGATAAGGACCGTCGACGTCTACGTCCGGCGCCTTCGCAAGGCGATCAACGCGAGCGGCGGGCGCGACCTGATCCGGACGGTTCGGGCCGCCGGCTATGCGCTCGACAGCGAGCGCTGAGATGAAGGCGGCGACCGCCGGCCGGGCGGCGGCCTTTTTCATCGCCCTGGGGGGCGCCATCGCCTGGCTCGCCGCATCGCCGGTCGCGACCTTGTCGAAGGCCCCGGTACCGGTCCCGATGCCTCCGCCCGCTCCGGCCGCCGTACCACCGGAACCCGCGCCCGCCACGCCGATTCCGGGCTCGGCCCTCGGCCTGATTCTCTACGGAGTGAGCGGCGGAGGCTCGACGGAGCTGGCGGCGATCATCGGCTCCGGCCCCGGTGGGCAGCGCCTGGTGCGTCTTGGCAAGGATTTCCGGCCCGGCGTGAAGCTCACCGAGGTCGGGCAGGACTATGCCGTCCTGGTCACGGGCGGACAGCCCGCGCGGCTGGAGCTCAGGCGCTTCGGAGCGCCCTCGGCGGCGGGCGCTCCGGCGAGGTCCGATTCGGAAAGGGAGCGCGGAATCGAATCCGCCGTGCTTCGCAACATCCTTCAGCCGGTCGTCTCGAACGGCCGAATCGGCGGCTATGCGCTGAAGGGCGGCGAAAGCCTTCCCCGGCTGACCAAGGCCGGGCTGCGCGCCGGCGACGTCATCCTCAGCGTCAACGGAAGCCGGTTCGACGAGGAAAGGATGAGCGAGCTCGCCTGGGAAATGCGCAACGCTTCGAAGACGGAGTTCGTCTTCCTGCGCGACGGCAAGAAGATGACCGGCACTCTCTAAGTTACCGGCATCGATGTGACAGATTTGTGTCGCGTCTATTACAAGTTGTGACACAGAAGTTTTCCACAACAACCGGCAATCTCATCTGTAATTGTCACAAGACCATCACAGAATCTCCCTAGGCCCGCCCCAGGAACAGACTCGCACCGGAGGCGGGCTGCCTGGACAACCTTAAAGGGGGTTTTCGATGCTTCGTCTTCGCCAAATTCTATTGCTCTCGACCCTGATCCCGCTCGCCGCCTGCGGCCCCGGCGGAGTCGCCTCGCCGGGCGAGGGGGTGATCGTCGTCCCGGCGC
>JBAWCC010000261.1:0-1737 GCA_049590095.1 Allosphingosinicella sp.
ACCCCAGCCTTCGCTGGGGCGACGTTGGACCCCCGTCAGCTTGCGTTCAGGCAACGGGTGTTGTTTTATGTGACGTTGTAACATTCGCATAAGGGGAGAATGTCATGCGTCGCGCCGCCCGGATGGGAATCGTCAGCCTCAGCGCCCTCAGCCTCGGCCTCGTCGCCGTCGTTCCGGGCGCCTTCGCCCCCGGCGCCGCGGCGCAGGCCCGCGAACCTCTCTGCCGCCGGGCCGCCGCCTTGCCCGCTCTCCCGCCCGAGCCGAAGATCGTTCACCCGCAGCAGCAGCGCCACCGGTCCGGTGTAGCCTATGATTCGGTGACGGCGCCGATGATGCCGCCGCCTCCGTCGCCTCCCGCTCCGCCGCCACCGCCGTCTCCCGGGCCGATGTACGCCCCGCCCGTCGCCGCGGCCCCCGGCGGAGGCGAGTCGATCTCCGTCACCGGGAGCCGGGTCGCCTCCCCCGCGAAGGAGAGCAGCACTCCGCTGTCGACCGCCGACGATTATGTCGCCGAGGCACGCCCCGCGCCCGGCGGCTATCCCCGGCCGCAATCGGGGCTGCTCACCGCCGGCGACCATGACGATCTGCTCAATCCGGAGCTCTACGCGACCTATGCGGGCCATTACCTGCAGCGCAGCAATCTTCGCGACCTGCCGAGGCTGGACACAAGGCGGGTCCTGACCGTGGCGGTTCAGGATCAGTCGGGACGGCCGGTGCCGTTCGCCCGGGTGACCCTGACCTGCGCCGACGGCAACACGCTCTCGCTCGCCACCGTCGCCGACGGCACGGCGGTCTTCCATCCCGGTCTAGACCGGCTGGGCGGAAGTGTCCGGGTCAGCGTTCCGGGGGCGCCGGTTCGCCGGGTCGAGATCGCCGACTCGGCGGGCTCGCAGCGGCAGAGCGTCACCGTCCGCTCGGGCGCCGTTCCGGTCCGCAAGTTCGACCTCTTGCTGGCGATCGACACGACCGGAAGCATGGGCGACGAGATCAATTATCTGAAGTCCGAGCTTCGCTCGATCCTGGCCGAGATCCGGCGCAGCCATCCCCGCCTCGACATCCGCCTCGGCCTCGTCGCCTATCGGGACGAAGGCGACGAATATGTCACCCGCACCTATCCGTTCGTGTCCAGCCTGGATTCCATGCAGGCCAATTTGCAGACTCAATATGCCTCGGGCGGCGGCGACTATCCGGAAGCGATGGACCTCGCTCTGGCGAGGGCGGTCTCCCAGGACTGGCGGCCCGACGCGGTCAAGTCGCTGCTCCTCGTCGCCGACGCTCCGCCGCACGACGACAAGATCGGCAGGGCCTGGCGGGTCGCCGAGGCGGCCCGGGCCAAAAGGATCCAGATCGTTCCCGTCGCCGCGTCCGGAGTCGGCGACGTCGCCGAATATGTGATGCGGGCGATGGCCGCGGCCACCCAGTCGCGCTACATCTTCCTCACCGACGACAGCGGCATCGGCAACCCGCACGCCACCCCCGCGGTCGACTGCTTCCTCGTCACCCGCCTCGACCGGCTCGTCCGCCGGGTGCTCGACAGCCAGATTTCCGGCCGCCGGGTCGAGCCCAGGGAAGGCGAGGTGATCCGCTCGGTGGGGCGCTACGAAGGCGGCAAATGCATCCTTCCGCCCGATTACCGGCGCTGGGAGCAGTTTTAGCCGGCACGTCGCCCCAGCGAAGGCGGGACGTTTGCATAACGCTTGCGAGGCGCGCGGGGCCAAAGCCCCTCCCCTTCAGGGG
>JBAWCC010000262.1:0-2995 GCA_049590095.1 Allosphingosinicella sp.
CCCCTGAAGGGGAGGGGCTTTAGCCCCGCGCGCCTCGCAAGCGTTATGCAAACGTCCCGCGAAGGCTGGGGTCCATGCTGAGTCGGAATGGATGCCAGCCTTCGCTGGCATGACGATGGATTCCGACCAGGCTTCTAATCGACCCGCTTGTACCTGACCACCCGGCTCCCGGTCGGATCGGCGGCGGACCGGCTCACCGTCTCGTATGCGTCGGCGCCGACCTTCCTCCACATCGTCGAGATCGTCGTCTTGCGGCCGTCCGCGCCCGTATAGGTTTCGTCGCCGAAATCGAGTTCGTCGCCCTTCGCCGCCATCGTTCCGCGGCTGACTCCGCCCGAGCTGTTCCAGTAGGTATAGCCGACCTGCTTCGCCGAGCCGTCCCAGCTGTACAAGGTCTCGCCGCGATAGGGGGCGCCGGGGCCCTTGACCTCGTGCCTGTCGCGCACATGCCGGCCGCCGTAGACGCTCTCGAAGCAATGCGTGTCGACGGCGCCGTTCTTGAACTCGCCCCGCCAGCAATGGCCGAGGAGGAATCGCAGCGGCTCCAGCTCCGCGCGCAGCGCCGGAGGCAGCGCTCCGGCCTTGACGAAACGGGCTTTCAAGGCGTCGAGCGTGGCCTGGTTGCCCTTCTCGAAAAAGCCGAGCAGCCGGCGCCCCGCCTCGGTGTCGGCATAGCCCGTCCCGGTGAGTCGCACCCGGGTGCGCCCCTCCCCCGCCGGCTCGAGCTCGAAGGCGCTGACCACCTTCGAATAGGTGTCGAAATCCGGGAAGCGCTCCGGCGCCTTGACCGTTCGGAACACCATCAGCCGCCGGGGCACCCGCATCAGCACCTGCTGGCGGATCGTCGAAGGATCGCCGGGCCTGGCGGCGGGCGAGTAGCTGGTCTCGATCATGTCGGGCGCCGGAGCCCAGGCGACCGGAGCCGCCCAGCTCTTCCAGCCCTCCGCCGTCGCGATCGCCGCCCACACTTCCGCGGGCCCGGAATCGACGACGATCTCGTGGACCAGCAGATGGCTTCCGTCCGGCGCCAATTCGGTCTTCGCCGCCGGCGCCGGCGATGCCGCCGCCAGGCCGAGCAAAAGGGCCGCGATCGTCCTCTTCATGCCGCCTCCTCCTCTTCTTTCGTCAGTCTCGATGGTCCTTGCGGCTGTAGGCCGGAAGCTTCCAGCCGAAATGGATGGCGCCGGCGCGCAGGGCGAAGCCGGCGCAAGCCGCCACGATCCCCGCCGGCGCCGCCGGGACGCCCGCCAGAAGGAGCCCGACCATGAGCGCCGCCGAAAGCGCGGCGGCCGTCACGTAAAGCTCCGGCCGCATCAGGATCGACGGATCGCCGGCAAGCACGTCGCGGACGATCCCTCCGAGGCAGGCGGTGAGGACTCCCATCGCCATCGCCGGGAGCGGCGCGAGGCCGAAGGCGAGCCCCTTGGCGGCGCCGTAGGTCGCGTATGCGGCGATGCCGACGGCGTCGAGCCAGGGCAGCGCCCGCCCCTGCCAGAGACTCCCCGGAAGCCCCCAGACCGCCAGAGCCGCGGCGAAGCAGATGACCAGGATGGCATTGTCGTGAACCCAGAAGACCGGCGCCCCGATCAGCAGGTCGCGCGCGGTTCCGCCGCCGACCCCCGTGACCACGGCGAAGAAGATCAGGGTGACCAGGGTCTGCCTCTTCGCCGCAGCGACCAGCGCCCCCGAGCAGGCGAAGACGGCCACCCCCGCCCAATCGAGATAGGGCAGGGCCGAGCCGAGCAGGGCGGCCGGACCGGTCACCGGCGGCGGCGCTTCAGGGTGAGCGGAAGCATGACGAGCGCGAGCAGGATCGTCGCCAGAGCCACGATCCCGAAGCCGATGAGCAGGGGATTGTGGGCATCCTCGCGGGTCTCCAGGTCCATGATATGGAGGCCCCACATCAAATCGTAGAAGCGCCACCAGCGAGTTCGCCGGGCCAGTATCTCGCCGGTCGCCGAATCAAGATAGAATCGGGTGCCGTCGCTCATCGTCACCCGCCAGGCCGCGACCTTGCGTCGAAGCTCGAGCGGCGGCGCCTGCGCCGAGGTGCGGTCCACCGCGGCGATTCGCGCCTTGCCCTTGTAGCGCCCTTCGACGATCCGGGCAGCGTCGGCGGCGGCCAATGGCGGCAGCAGCCTGCCGGTGGCGGCGTCGGCGAGACGGGATCCTCCGTCGGCATATTTGAGGAGCCATTTGGGCCCGTCCGGCCGGGGCTCGAGCCGGAGCGAGGCGAGCGGTCTCGGTCCGATCGCGGGCGGTACCGGGGCCAGCCCGGCGGGAAGCGCGGGCGCCTCGGCGACCAGATCCTCGCCCCGCACCGTCTCGATCGGCCGGGCCACCATGACCAGGCCGGACACCGTCCAGGCAAGGAACGGCAGCCCGACGATCCAGCCGAGCCAGATATGCCAGCGCCTGAGCCTTTGCCGTACGTTCATGCCCCTCCCCGTCACTCCCATGAAGTGGGAATCCAGCTTCACACCGTCGAGATCAAGAAGGAAGCGGGATTTCCCGCTTTCGCGGGAATGACGCTTACTTGAACCGCTCCCGGCACTTGTCGAGCACAGGGATCGGCGAGCCCAAAGCGGCCGCCGCCGCGAGGGCCCGGTCGCGCTCGCGGCTCTGCGCTTCGCTGCTCGAACCGGCGCGGGCGCGAAGGCCGGGGCCGATGGCGTCGTTCAGCTCGGTCCGCATTCGCCGATAGCCTGCCAGCTCGTTGCCGAAATCCCTTTCCGAGCCTTCGAGGGCGACGCTTGCGAACCCGGCCAGCTCCTCGCAGGCGATCTGGGCCTCGAAGCGGTCGGACGGGAGCGACACGTCGGTCTTCCCGGCGGTGGGGAAGGCCGAGTCGCAGGCCGGAACGAGATCCTGCCATTTGCCGCCGGTGATCCCCGCCTCGAGCTCCGGCATTCGCTTGTTGACCCGATTAGCCTTCTCCGCCTCGAACGTCCCGCCTTCGGACGCGGCGAGCAGGGCATGATGAAAAATCCTGCCC
>JBAWCC010000263.1:0-6804 GCA_049590095.1 Allosphingosinicella sp.
GTCCGGCGCCGCCGCCGCAGCGCCCTGTCGACGCCAGCACCCGCCGCGAGCTTCAGGAGAAGCTTCTTCGCGAAGCCGAGGAAGCCCGGCTTTCCCAGCTCGAGGAAGCGCGCCGCCGCGAGGACAAGCAGGCGCTTCAGGCGACCGAGGACGAAAAGCGCCGCGCCGAGGAGAATAAGCGCGCCGAAGAGGAACGGGTCGAGCAGGCCCGACTCGCGGCCGAGGAAGAGGCGCGCCGCGCCTCCGAGCCCCCGCGTCCCGACGATGCGGCTCCGGCCCCCGTCGTCGACGAGGACGAGGATCGCCGCCCTGCCCATGCCCGTCCGAAAGGCCATCATGCGCCGGCGCCCAAGCCGCCGGCCCGCCCGGCCCGAGGCCGCGACGACCGCCGCCACGCCGGCAAGCTCACCGTCACCCGCGCCCTTTCCGGCGAGGACGACAGCCGCGCCCGAAGCCTCGCCGCGCTTCGCCGCTCGCGCGAGAAGGAGAAGAGGGCTCACCAGCAGTCGGGCCCGTCCGCCAAGCAGGTCCGCGACGTCGTCGTTCCCGAGGCGATCACCGTCCAGGAGCTCGCCAACCGGATGGCCGAGCGTGGCGCCGATCTGGTCAAGGCCCTGTTCAAGCTGGGCACTCCGGTCACGATCACCGAGACGATCGACCAGGATACGGCGGAACTCCTCATCGAGGAATTCGGCCACCGGATGGTCCGGGTCAGCGAAAGCGACGCCGACATCCAGACCGAAACCGACGTCGACCCCGAAGAGACTCTCCAGCCGCGTCCGCCGGTGGTGACGATCATGGGCCATGTCGACCACGGCAAGACCAGCCTTCTCGACGCGATCCGCGGCGCCAACGTCGTCTCCGGCGAGGCCGGCGGGATCACCCAGCATATCGGTGCCTATCAGGTCGCCCAGGCCGACAAGTCGAAGATCACCTTCCTCGACACGCCCGGCCACGAGGCCTTCACCGAGATGCGCCAGCGCGGCGCCAACGTCACCGACATCGTCATCCTGGTGGTTGCTGCCGACGACGGCCTGAAGCCGCAGACGATCGAGGCAATCAATCACACCAAGGCGGCCGGAGTCCCGATGATCGTCGCGATCAACAAGATCGACAAGCCGGGGGCCAAGGCACAGAAGGTCCGCGAGGAGCTTCTCCAGCACGAGATCATGGTCGAGGACATGGGCGGCGAGGTCCAGGACGTCGAAGTCTCGGCGCTCAAGAAGACCAATCTCGACGGCCTTCTCGAAGCCATCTCGCTCCAGGCCGAGCTGCTCGAGCTCAAGGCCAATCCCGATCGCCCCGCCGAAGGCGCGGTGGTCGAGGCCAAGCTCGACAAGGGCCGCGGCCCGCTCGCCACCGTCCTCGTCCAGCGCGGTACCTTGAGGGTCGGCGACATCTTCGTGGTCGGCGCCGTCCCGGGCAAGGTCCGGGCAATGATCGACGACAAGGGCAAGCAGGTGAAGGAAGCCGGCCCGTCCGTGCCCGTCGAGGTGTTGGGCCTCTCCGGAGTTCCGTCCGCCGGCGACACTCTCACCGTCGTCGAGAACGAGGCTCGCGCGCGCGAGGTCGCCGCCTATCGCCAGAGCGTTCTCGACAGGAAGCGCACCACTTCGGTTCCGGTCAATCTCGAGAACATGTTCGCCTCGAAGTCCAACCAGGCGATCGAGTTCCCGCTCGTCGTCAAGGGCGACGTCCAGGGCTCGGTCGAGGCGATCGCCAGCGCGATCAACCGGATCTCCACCGAGGACATCAAGGCCCGGATCCTGCATGCCGGAGTGGGCGCCATCACCGAGAGCGACGTCATCCTCGCCTCGGCCAGCGGCGCTCCGATCATCGGCTTCAACGTCCGTCCCAACGCCAAGGCGCGGGAAGCGGCCGAGCGCAACAAGGTCGAGTTCCGCTATTACGACGTCATCTACCACCTCACCGACTGGGTGAAGCAGGCGATGGCGGGCGAGCTCGGACCCGAGATCATCGAGACGGTCGTCGGCCGCGCCGAGGTCAAGGAAGTCTTCCCCGCCGGCAAGAAGGACAAGGCCGCCGGTCTTCTGGTGCTCGAAGGAGTCATCCGCAAGGGCGTGCATGCGCGCCTCACCCGCGACGACGTCATCGTGTCCAAGACGACCATCTCGTCGCTTCGCCGGTTCAAGGACGACGTCGCCGAGGTCCGTGCGGGCCTGGAATGCGGCGTTCTTCTGGCCGACACGAACGACATCAAGCCGGGCGACCATCTCGAGGTCTTCGAGGTCGAGGAGCGCGCCCGGACTCTGTGAGCCGGAATCCGGCGCGGGCGGGGCCTGCGCCGGAATCCTTTCGTCATGCCAGCGAAGGCTGGCATCCATGCCGACTCAGGAGCGGCGGCGGGGCCGGATGGACCCCAGCCTTCGCTGGGGTGACGAGATGAAACACACCGAATCCACCGAAGGCCGCTCCGTCCGACTGCTCCGGGTCGGCGAGCAGGTGCGCCATGCGCTGTCCGACATATTGATGCGCGGCGACGTCCATGACGAAACCCTCGCGAGCCATCTCGTCTCGGTCACCGAGGTCCGGATGTCCCCCGACCTTCGCCACGCAACCGCGTTCGTGATCCCGCTGCTCGGGGCAAATGCCCAGGGAGTGCTCAAGGCGCTTCGAACCCACACCGCCTATCTTCAGAGCGAGGTCGCCCGGCGGGTGAACACCAAATATGCGGCCAAGCTCAAATTCCTGCTCGACGAGAGCTTCGACGAAGGCAGCCATATCGACAAGCTGCTGCGAGCGCCTAAGGTGGCCCAGGATCTGAGCGGGGCGGAGGAGTAGATAATGGGTCACCGAGCGATGCCGGCACTGATTGTCCTGCTGGCGTCCGGGTCGGCCGCCGCTCAGGATCTCCCGGCGGTCTCCTATCCCTCGCTTCCGGCCGAGGCGGCGACGGCGGAGGCCTTCGTTCCGAAGGGCTGGACGATCGAGACCCGGGCCGGCGGCGACCTCGACGGCGACGCCCGGGCGGACCTCGCTTTGGTCCTGCGCTCCCAGGATCCGGCCAACGTCATCCCGCAGGAGATGTGCGGGAAGGAGCTCGACACAAATCCCTCGATCCTCGCCATTCTGCTCGCGAATCCGGGCGGCGGCTACCGGCTCGCCGTGGAGGATCACGGCCTGCTCGCGCGCCGCGACGATGCGTGCCGGCTCGACGGCTATACCGGGATCGCGATCGAGCGAGGCATTCTGCGCATCGATTTCGAGCGGATGATGAGCGCCGGAGGCTGGGACATGGGCTCGACGGCTTTCAAGTGGCGCTGGCGGGACGGAGCGCTGAGGCTGATCGGGTTCGACTATTCGAACGTCAAGCGCAACACCGGCGCCATGAGCCAATTGAGCATCAACTACCTGACCGGGCGGGTGAAGATCAGCACCGGCCATATCGGTACGGACCGCGAGAAGGTGCGCTGGACGAAGATGCGAAGCCCGAGCGCACCGACGCTCGGGGAAGTCGGCGACGGACTGATGTTCGATCCCGAGAATTTGGTGAGCAAGCTGCCGTGAGGTCTCCATCCCGTCATTCCGGATCAAGTCCGGGATGACGAATAAGACCAGCCCCGATCTCGCCACTCTCGACACTCCGATGCGCGAGGGCGATCTGGCCCTGGAGCCGATGGCCGAGAGCCATCGCGAGGCTCTGAAGGCGGCCTGCGCCCGGGACCTCGACATCTGGTCCATCTACGCGACGTCCTACGATCCGGACCATTTCGACTCCGCCTTCGACTTGATCCGGTCGCGGCCGGGCTGGCGCTGCTTCTCGATCTTCCTCGGCGAGGAGCTCGCCGGGATGAGCTGCTATCTCGGGATCGACCCGGACCGGGCCGTGCTCGAGATCGGCAATACTTATTATGTGCCGAAGCTTCGCGGCACCGGGCTCAACCGGCGGGTCAAGGACCTGATGCTGGGGCGCGCCTTCGCCTGCGGCTTCCGGCGGGTGGAATTCCGGGTCGACGCCCGCAACGGCCGCTCGCAGGCTGCGATGGCCAGGATCGGCGGTGTGCGGGAAGGTATCATTCGTCAGGACCGGATCACCTGGACGGGACACGTGCGCGATACGGTGCTCTTCTCCATCCTCGCCGACGAATGGACGGCGGGCGAAGCTGACATCGAGCGCGCCTGACGAAGGGACTGCGAGATCGGCGGCGCCTTGACCCAAAGGCAGGTAAGACATATCTTACCTCCATGACCGCCACGACCAAATTATCCGCGAAGGGCCAAGTCGTCATCCCGGCGGATGTGAGGCGTTCGCTGGGGCTCAAGGCGGGGCAGACCTTGCAGGTCAGAAAGGCGGCGGGCGGAGTGATGCTAACCCCCGTTCACGAGAAAAGCGGCCGGTCGACCGAGGAGATCATTGCGGAAATACGCAAGATCTACACCCATAAGGGCCCGCCGGCGACGCTCGAGGACATGGATGAAGCGGTCAGCCGCATGTTTGCCGAACGCGGGAAGCGCTTCTGACTCGCGCTCTCGATACGAACGTCCTCGTTCGGGTTCTTGCCCGCGACGATCCTGTTCAGACTCCGCTGGCCGATGAGGCGATCCATCAGGATTTCCTGCTGACGCCCACGGTCCTTCTGGAAACGGATTGGGTACTCCGATCCTTTTATGGCTGGTCTCTCGAGCAACGAGTGCGCGGTCTTGAGTCGCTGCTTGACCTGCCGCATGCCGTCGCCTTTCCCGCGTCTGCGCGATGGGCGCTCGACCGTACCGCCAAGGGAGCGGATTTTGCCGATATGATGCACATCGCGGTCGCCGAAGGCGCTTCATCCTTCGTTACCTTCGAGAAGAAGCTGAAGCGCCTGGCGGGCCCGGATACGCCGGTTCCGGTCGAAATCCTCTCCTGATGGCCAAGCTCTATTTCTACTACGCGTCGATGAACGCCGGTAAGTCCACCGTGCTCCTGCAGACGGCCTTCAACTATCGCGAGCGGGGGATGGAGCCGATGCTGTGGACGGCCGCCGTCCACGACCGCTCCGGCTTCGGAATCATCGATTCGCGGATCGGGATCACGGCGCAGGCCAATGCCTACGAGCCGGGCACCGACCTGCGCCGGGAGGTGGAGGCGGAGCTCGAGAAGCGCTCCATCCACTGCATCCTGGTCGACGAGGCCCAGTTCCTGAGCCGCGGGCAGGTCATCCAGCTCGCCTCGGTCTGCGACGAGCTCGACATTCCCGTCCTGACCTACGGCCTCAGAACCGACTTCCAGGCCAATCTGTTCGAGGGCAGCGCCACCCTGCTCGCGCTCGCCGACAAGCTCGTCGAGCTGAAGGCGATCTGCGAATGCGGACGCAAGGCGACGATGAACCTGCGCGTCGACCAGGCTGGGGCCGCGGTGGCGAGCGGGGCGCAGACCGAGATCGGCGGCAACGACCGCTATGTCGCGCTGTGCCGGCGCCACTTCATGGAGCGGATGGGCGAGGCGGAGGCGAAGCAGCTGCGTCTCAGCCTGGTCGGCGGCTGAAGCCGTGCACGGCTGGCTGATCATCGACAAGCCGGTCGGACCCGGCTCGACCGACATCGTCTCGAAGGTGAAGCGGGCGCTTCGGGAGGGTGGCTATCCGAAGCAGAAGGTCGGCCATGGCGGAACCCTCGACCCGCTGGCGAGCGGGGTGTTGCCGGTGGCGCTGGGCGAGGCGACCAAGCTCGCCGGGCGGATGCTGGACGCCGACAAGGTCTATGAGTTCACCATCCGGTTCGGGGAGGAGACGGACACGCTCGATGCGGAAGGGGCGGTGGTGGCGACTTCGCAGGTGCGGCCGACTGCGGCGCAGGTGGAGGCGGTGCTGGGGCTCTTTACCGGAGAGATCGAGCAGATTCCGCCGGTTTATTCGGCGTTGAAGGTGGACGGGAGGCGGGCTTACGCTCTGGCGCGGGCCGGGGCCGAGGTCGAGCTGAAGAGCCGGCAGGTCAGAATCCACTCTCTCACAAACCGTCACCCCAGCGAAGGCTGGGGTCCATCGGACGGCGGTGCCCCGCAAGGCGGCAGCATGGATTCCAGCTTTCGCTGGAATGAAGGTGGGGAACTCGGCGAAATCAGCCTTTTCGCTCATGTCTCCAAGGGCACCTACATCCGCTCCCTCGCCCGGGACATCGCCTACGCCTTGGGCAGCGTCGGCCACGTCACCATGTTGCGGCGGCTCAAAGCCGGACCCTTCACCCTCGAATCCGCGATTTCGCTGGACAAAATGGGGGAAGCCGCTAAGGCGCGGCAGCTTGAACAGGCACTCTTGCCGCTGACGGCGGGGCTGGACGACATCCCGGCTCTACCCGTCACCCCCGACCAGGCAGAGGCGCTCCGACAGGGGCGCAGATTGGTCGGGATCGCCGCAAAGCCAGGGCTTCATCTAGCGACCGACATGTCTGTTCCGGTTGCGCTTGTGGAGCTTTCCGAAGGTGATCTTCGGGTGGTGCGCGGCTTCAACATCTGAACGAAGGAGTATGACGATGTCGGTTACCGCCGAACGCAAGCAGGAAATCATCGAAGACAATGCCCGCGGGTCGGGCGACACCGGATCCCCCGAGGTCCAGGTCGCCATCCTCACCGAGCGGATCAATAATCTCACCAGCCACTTCAAGACCCACGCGAAGGACAATCACTCCCGCCGCGGCCTCCTGATGATGGTCAACAAGCGCCGCTCTTTGCTGGATTATATCCGCAAGGAAGATCATGCGCGCTACACCGCACTCATCGCGAAGCTCGGTCTTCGCAAGTGACGCAATCGTTCGGCCCGCTTCGGCGGGCCGATTACGTATTGCGTCATCCCGGCGAAAGCCGGGATC
>JBAWCC010000264.1:0-4996 GCA_049590095.1 Allosphingosinicella sp.
GACGAGGCGCGAGCGGCGCTGGACGCCGCGTCCGAAGCCGCGGCCAAGGACCCGGCCGTCGCCCGTGCCCGCGCGGCGCTCGATCTGGCGGAAGTTGCGGCTCCGGACGCCGATACCTCGCAATTCGAGCGCAGGATCGAGGCCGATCCCGACGACCATGACGCCCGCTACGAGCTTGCCGGAGCGCTGATGGCGGCGGGCGATCGCGACTCGGCCGCCGATCATTTGCTCGAAAGCATCGGCCGCGACCGCGACTGGAACGAAGGCGCGGCGAGGAAGCGGCTGCTCCAGCTGATGGAGGTGGTCGGGCTCGAAGACCCCTGGGCGGCGGCGCAGCGCCGGCGCCTCTCCGCGATCCTGTTCACCTGATGGCGGACGGCAAGCCGCCCCGCATCCCCGTCTTCCCGCTCGCCGGGGCCTTGCTCTTCCCCCGGGCGCAGCTGCCGCTGCACATTTTCGAGCCGCGCTACCAGGCGATGATCCGCGATTCGCTGGCGGGCGACCGGCTGATCGGAATGATCCAGCCGCGCGGCACGGACGAGCCGCCGTCCCTGTTCGAGATAGGCTGCCTCGGCCGGATCGAGGGCGCCGAGGCGCTGGAAGACGGCCGGTTCAACGTCGTTCTCGAAGGCATCGGCCGATTCCGGGTGATCCGCGAAGCCGAAGTCGACACGCTTTACCGGCAGGTCGACGCCGAGCTCGGCGGCTTCGACGACGACGGCGAGCCCGAACCCCTCGGCCTCGCCCAGCGCGCGGAGCTCGAGCGGGAGGCGCGTCGCTATGCCGACGCCCTCGGCTATTCGGTGGACTGGGAGGCCGTCACCCGGCTCGACGACGAGATGCTGGTCAACGCCATTGCCCAGGTCGCGCCGTTCGACACCGGCTCCAAGCAGGCGCTGCTCGAGGCGCCCGACATCGCCGAGCGCTGCGACCTGCTCGTCCAGTTCATGCAATTCCAGCAGATGGTGCCGGGTGGCACGGAGGGGCCGGAGACACTGCAATGACGGAGGAGCTTCTGGCGCTGCTCGTCTGCCCGGTCGCCCGCACCCCGCTCAGGTGGGACGAGGCACGGCGGGAGCTGGTGTCGGAGGCGGCGGGTGTGGCCTATCCGGTTCGGGACGGGGTGCCGGTAATGCTGGTGGAGGAGGCTCGCGTTCTAAATTCCTCCCCCGGTTTTCCGGGGGAGGGGGACCAGGCGAAGCCTGGTGGAGGGGTCCTTCCAGCGCCGTAGAACCCCTCCACCGCGCTTCGCGCGGTCCCCCTCCCCGCGAAATCGCGGGGAGGAATTTCGCATCAAATGGTCAGCCCCCTGAGCAGCAGCGGCAATTCCCCGCTTTCCCCCCTCGCCTCGGCCATGAACCGGCTCTTGAGCGGCGCGACGCGCTGGACGATCCCCATTCCGAAGCGGCGGATCGCCGAGGCGGCCTGGCCCGGCACGCCGTAGATCCGGGTGAGGCCATCGGTGGCAGCGGCGACGGTGAGGGTGTCGAGGCTGCGCCAGCGCTCGTAGCGCGAGAGAAGCTGCGCGTCGCCGGGGTCGAGGCCGAGGCGGGCGCCTTCGACCAGGACCTGGGCGAGCGCGGCGACGTCGCGGAAGCCGAGGTTGAGACCCTGGCCGGCGATCGGGTGGATCCCGTGGGCGGAGTCCCCCGCCAAAGCCAGGCGCTCCGCGGTTATCGTCGCCGCGTGGTGGAAGCCGAGCGGATAGGTCCAGCGCGGCCCGGCGAGCCGCACCTCGCCCAGGAAGCCGCCCATTCTCCTGGAGATTTCATGGGCCATGGCCCGGTCCGGAAGGTCGACCACCGCCGCCGAATCGGCCGCGGGTACCGACCAGACGATCGCCGACCTGGTGCCCGGCAGGAGCGGAAGGATCGCGAACGGGCCCGACGGATAGAAGATTTCGTAGGCGGCATTTTCGTGGTGCCGCTCATGCTCGACGGTAAGCACGACCGCTGCATGGTCGTAGCTCCATCGGGCCAGCGGGATGTTGGCCGCTTCCCGGGTCGGGGAGCCGCGGCCCTCGGCGCCGACCAGCAATTGCCCGGCGACGGCTCGGCCGTCCTCCAGCGCGACCCGAACCCCGGCCGAATCGCGGACGATCTCGGCGGCCCGGGCCGGCATCAGAAGTTTCACCTTTCCGGAGTCGAGCGCGGCTTCGCGAAGCACCTGCCGAAGCCGCCGGTTCTCGACCATGATCCCGAGCGGATCGTCCGCCTCGGGCGAATCGAAGACGATCCCGCCCGGCTGCAGCCCCTCGCTCACCCGGATGGAGTGGATCGGGCAGCCCTCGCCCTCCAGCCGTCCGGCGATTCCGATCGTCTCCAGCATCCGCCACGAGGCGCTGGCGATGGCGGTCGCCCGGCCGTCGAAGGCGGGGGCGAGATTCTTTTCCGGATCGGCGGGGTCGACGACGATCGCCGACAGGCCGTGGCGGTCGAGTGCGACCGCGAGGGTCAGGCCGATGAGTCCGCCCCCCAGGATGATGACGTCCGCGCGTTCCATGTTCAGCCTTCCAACGATTTTCCAGCCCTACCGATGCAAAGCTGCAACGCCAACCGCTTGACCGACGACTCCCGAGGGGCGCATTGTCTCTCTCGGAACATTTGGGGCACGGGGTATGGCGGCTTCAGCAGCGCAGAGCGCCCGTCAGTTGAGGCTGGCGCAGTGGCGGACCGGGATGAAGAACGGAATGCGCCGAAGCTGGGCGCTTCTGATCGGCGGCGCGCTCGGCGCAGCGGCCCTCCTCATGCTGCTGGCCCTGGTCAGCTACCAGCCGACCGATCCGAGCCTCAACACTGCCGCCGCCGGCCCGGTCAGGAACTGGGCGGGCGCTCCGGGGGCCTGGATCGCCGATCTGCTGCTCAGCCTGTTCGGCCCGCCGGCGGCGCTGCTTCTGCCGTTGATCGCGCTGATCGGGGTCCGGATCGCGACCGGGGCCCCGTCGACCCGCTGGCTGCGCTCGCTCGGCCTGACGATGCTGGGCCTGACCCTGGTCGGCGGAGCCGCCTCGCTTCTCGTCGGCGAAGCGGTCAACGGCCTTCCCGCGAGCTGGGGCGGAGCCGCCGGTCTGACTCTCGCCAAGCTTGTCGAGCTCGGTCTCGGGGCGATCGGCGAGCCGGGGATCGTCGAGCCTTTCCGGATCGTCGCGGTCGGCCTTCTCGCCGCGCTGGGCGCGGCTTCGTGCTGGTTCGGCCTCGGGCTTCGGCCCGAGGAGCGGGCCTGGATCGCTTCGCGCCGGCTGCCTCGGCGCGAGCGCGGCTTCGCGGACGAGGGCGACGAGCTTCCGGAGCCGGCGGACCGTCCGGCGCGCACGCCCGTCATCGTCCCGGCCGAGCCGCCCCGGACCGTCATCAACGACCGGGTGCGAACCCCGGCCCAGGCGAAGCGGCCGCTTCGCGAGCGCCAGGCGTCGCTGGCGCTCGGCGACAGTTATCAACTGCCCGGGATCGAGCTTCTCGCCCCGGCCCCGCCGCCTGTCGGCGGAGCGCTCGACAAGGCCAGTCTCGAGCGCAATGCCCGCTTGCTCGAATCGGTGCTCGACGATTTTTCGGTGAAAGGCGAGATCGTCGAGGTGCGCCCGGGCCCGGTGGTCACCATGTACGAGCTGGAGCCGGCGAGCGGGATCAAGGCGAGCCGCGTCATCCAGCTCGCCGACGACATCGCCCGCAACATGTCCGCCTTGTCGGCCCGGGTCGCCACCATTCCCGGGCGAAGCGTGATCGGAATCGAGCTTCCCAACCCGAAGCGGGAGATGGTGGTCCTCTCCGAGCTGATCGCAAGCCATGCGTTCGAGGACCAGGTCGCGCAGCTTCCGATCGTGCTCGGCAAGAACATCTCCGGCGATCCTGTCGTCGCCGACCTCGCTCCGATGCCGCACCTGCTCGTCGCCGGAACCACCGGATCGGGCAAGTCGGTCGGCCTGAACTGCATGATCCTGTCCTTGCTCTACCGGCTCACGCCCGAGCAGTGCAAAATGATCATGATCGACCCGAAGATGCTGGAGCTGAGCAGCTACGACGATATCCCGCACCTGCTCGCGCCGGTGGTGACCGAGCCCGCCAAGGCGATCCGCGCCCTCAAGTGGACGGTCGAGCAGATGGAGGAGCGCTACCGGATGATGGCCTCGGTCGGGGTCCGGCAGCTGTCCAGCTTCAACGCCAAGGTGCGCGAATCGAAGGCCAAGGGCCAGTCGATGGGGCGGCGGGTGCAGACCGGCTACGACCCGGAGACCGGCCAGCCCAAATATGAGATGGAGGAGCTGGACTACGAGGTCCTTCCCCAGATCGTCGTCGTCGTCGACGAGCTCGCCGATCTGATGATGACGGCTGGCAAGGAGGTCGAGTTCCTGATCCAGCGCCTCGCCCAGAAAGCGCGCGCGGCGGGCATCCACCTGATCATGGCGACCCAGCGCCCCTCGGTCGACGTCATCACCGGAGTGATCAAGGCCAACCTTCCGACCCGCATCTCCTTCGCCGTCACGTCCAAGATCGATTCGCGGACGATCCTCGGCGAGCAGGGCGCGGAGCAGCTGCTCGGCAAGGGCGACATGCTCTACATGCCCGGCGGCAAGCAGATCGCCCGGGTCCACGGCCCCTTCGTCTCCGACGAGGAGGTCCGCGCCGTCGCCGAGCATTGGCGTTCGCAGGGGCAGCCCAGCTACGTCCAGGCGGTCACCGAGGAGCCCGAGGACGGCGGCTACATGTTCGAGGGCCAGCCGACCGGCGAGGACGATCCGGAGGCGCAGCTCTACCGCAAGGCGGTGCAGACGGTGGCGGAAAGCCAAAAGGCCTCCACCTCCTATCTCCAGCGCCAGCTGCGGGTCGGCTACAACAATGCGGCGCGCCTGATCGAACGGATGGAGAAAGACGGAATCGTCAGCGCCCCCGACCATGTCGGCCGCCGCGAGGTCCAGGTCGATCCCGAGGGGCGGCCGCTTTAGAAAATTCCCTCTCCCTGCAGGGGAGAGGGAGGGGCCCGCCGCGAAGCGGTGGGAGGG
>JBAWCC010000265.1:0-15305 GCA_049590095.1 Allosphingosinicella sp.
CCCGCGCTCCGCGAGCGCCGCGTACGCCCTATGTCGACGAGGCGCTGATCGAGGCCGATGTCGAGCGCGCCGTGGCCGAGGCGTTGCGCTCGGTCGACGTCGCCGAGGAAGTGAGCCGGGCCGCCGCCACGGCCGCCGCCGGGGTCGTCGCGGGCATGAAGCACGGCGCGGCCGGGATGGAAACCGGAGCGAGGAGCATGGAGCTCGGCGCCGCCCGGATGGCCGCAGAGGCGGAGCGGCTGAGGAGCAGCAGGGCCCATCGCGAGGACGTGATCCGCCGAAACGCCGCCCGCGGCGAGCGGGTCACCCACGAGGATCTGCTCAAGGCCGCCCGCGAGATGTCGGAAGGCTCCAGGGAAATGCGCGAAGGCGCCCGCGAGATGCGCGAAGCCGCCAGGGACATGCGCGAGGGGCGGGGCAATTGAATCTTGATCCTCCCTGCGCCAAAGGCGTGGGGAGGGGGACCACCCGGAGGGTGGTGGAGGGGTAATTGGCGAGAGCCTCCAAGGTTCTCGCGCGAACCCCCGGAACCCTGCGCCTCCTACCCCTCCACCACACTTCGTGTGGTCCCCCTCCCCATCTGGCGATGGGGAGGATAAGAGGGGCTCATGTACCCCCGCGTCGTCGTCGCCCTCTTTCTCACCCTCTCCAGCTGCGCCTCGGCCCGGGCGGCCCCCGCCTTCGACACCGTCATTCGGGGCGGCACGATCTACGACGGCAGTGGCGGAGCGCCTTATACGGGCGATGTCGCCGTCAAGGGCGGCCGGATCGCCGCGATCGGGCCGCGCATAAGCGGCCGGGGGCGCTCGGAGGTCGACGCGCGCGGCCTTGCCGTCGCTCCGGGCTTCATCAACATGCTGAGCTGGGCGGCGGTGCCGTTGATCGAGGACGGCAGGGCGCAAAGCGATATCCGCCAGGGCGTGACCCTGGAGGTGATGGGCGAGGGCTGGTCGATGGGCCCGTTCAGCCCGGCCCAGAAGGCCGAGGCCCTGGCCGAGCAGACCACCACCCGATACCCGATCGACTGGACCACCCTGGGTGAGTTCCTCCGCTTCCTCGAGAAGCGAAGGGTCAGCGTCAACATCGCCTCGATGGTCGGCGCTTCCACCCTCCGGGTCCACGAGCTCGGCCGCAACGACGTAGACCCCACTCCCGAGCAGCTGGCCCGGATGCGCACTTTGGTCCGCGAGGCGATGGACGAAGGCGCGATGGGGGTCGGCTCGTCGCTCATCTACGTCCCCGCCGTCTATGCCGAAACGGACGAGCTGGTCGCTCTGGCGAGCGAGGCGGGCCGCTGCGGCGGAATGTATGTCAGCCACATGCGGAGCGAGAGCAGCCGGCTTCTGGAGGCGATAGACGAGCTGGTCGAGATCAGCCGCCGCTCGGGCGCCCGGGCCGAAATCTACCATCTGAAGGCCGCCGGCCGCTCCAACTGGCCGCTGATGGATTCGGCCATCGCCCGGATCGAGGCGGCCCGGGCGGCAGGCGTGCCCGTCTCCGCGAACATGTATCTTTACAGCGCGTCCGGCACCGGCCTCGACTCCACGCTGCCGCTTTGGGTGCGCGAGGGCGGGGCCCAGGCGATGCAGGCGCGGCTGACGGACCCGGCGACCCGGGCCGGGGTCGTCGCCGACATGCAAGGCGGATCGCGCGACTGGACGACGGTTCAGCCCGTCGGCTTCACGAATCCCGCGCTTCGCCATTATTCCGGCAAGCGTCTGCCCGAAATCGCGGCGCTTCGCGGCAAGAGCGCGGCCGAGACGGCGGTCGACCTCATCGTCGAGGACGGAAGCCAGGTCGGCACCGTGTTCCATTCCATCTCCGAGGAGAATCTGCGCAAGGTTCTGGCCCGCCCCTGGGTGAGCTTCGGCTCAGACGCCGCGGCCTTCGCGACCGAGCCGCCGTTCACCGACCGGGCGGTGCATCCGCGCGCCTACGGCAATTTCGCCCGACTGCTCGGCCGCTACGTGCGCGAAGAAAAGGTGATCGGCCTTCCCGAGGCGGTTCGGCGGCTGACCTCGCTCCCGGCCGACAATCTGCGGATCGCCGACCGCGGCAGGCTGAAGCGCGGCTTTCACGCCGATCTCGCCATCTTCGACCCGGCGAAGATCGCCGACCGGGCGACCTACGAACGCCCGCATCAATATGCGGTCGGAATGCGCCACGTCTTCGTCAACGGGGTGCAGGTGCTGAAGGACGGCGAGCATACCGGGGCGACGCCGGGAAAATTCGTGCGCGGGCCGGGATGGAGGAAGTGCAAATGAGAAGACTGGTTCCGGCGCTCGCCTTGCTCCTCGCCGCCTGCGCGACCGCGCCTTCACTTCCCACCTACGACACCGTCATTCGCGGCGGCACCATCTACGACGGCAGCGGCGGGGCGCCCTACCGAGGCGATGTCGGGCTTCGCGGCGACCTAATCGCCTTCGTCGGCCCGAGCCTGGACGGCTCCGCCCGCAGGGAGATCGACGCCGCCGGCCTCGCCGTCGCGCCCGGCTTCATCAATATGCTGAGCTGGGCCGGCGAATCGCTGATCGAGGACCCGAAGGCGCAGAGCGACATCCGCCAGGGCGTGACGCTCGAGGTGATGGGCGAGGGCAAGTCGATGGGGCCGCTGTCCCGCCAGATGATCCTGAACGAGACCAGGCGCCAGGGCGACATCCGCTACATCGTCGATTGGACCACGCTCGGCGGCTATCTCTCGCAGATGGAGAAGAAGGGCGTCTCGCCCAACATCGCCAGCTTGGTCGGGGCGACGACGGTGCGTGTACACACGCTCGGCGAGGCCGATGTCGATCCGACCCCGGAGCAGCTCGACCGGATGCGGGCGCTGGTCCGCGAGGCAATGGACGAGGGCGCGATGGGGGTCGGCTCGTCGCTCATCTACGCTCCGGCCTATTTCGCCGAGACTCCGGAGCTGATCGCGCTCGCCGCGGAAGCGGGCAAGTGTGGCGGCATGTATATCAGTCACATGCGCGACGAAGGTCCCAGGTTGCTCGAAGCGATAGACGAGCTGGTCGCGATTTCGGCCGAGTCGGGCGCTCCCGCGGAAATCTACCATTTCAAGCAGTCCGGCAGGCCGAACTGGGGCAAGATCGACGCCGCCATCGCCCGGGTCGAGGCGGCTCGGGCGCGGGGCTTGAGGATCACGGCCGACATGTACACCTATCCGGCGAGCTCGACCGGCCTCGATGCGTCCATGCCTTTGTGGGTGCAGGAAGGCGGGATCGAGGCCTGGGTCGCCCGGCTCAGGGACCCGGCCCAGCGTGCCCGGGTCCTGGCCGAGATGCGCAGCGGCGAATCGGAGGACAGCGCGCTGGTAGTGAACGAGCCGTCCAAGGTGCTCCTCCTCGGCTTCAAGAATCCGGCGCTGAAGCCCCTGACCGGCAAGACCCTGGAGGAAGTGGCCCGCGAGCGCGGCAAGACCGCCGAGGAGACCGCCGCCGACCTCATCGTCGAGGATGGGAGCCGGATCCAGGTCGCCTATTTCTCGATGAGCGAGGACAATGTCCGCCGGGCGGTGGCTCTGCCGTGGATGAGCTTCGGCTCCGACGCCTCGGCCCAGGCGCCCGAGGGTGTGTTCCTCAAGTCCAGCACCCACCCCCGCGCCTATGGCAATTTCGCCCGGGTGCTGGGCAAATATGCCCGCGACGAGAAGGTGGTGACCCTGCAGGACGCGATCCGTCGGATGACGTCGTTTCCGGCGTCCAATCTCGGCATCCGGGACCGCGGCGCCCTCAAGCCCGGCTATTTCGCCGACCTCGCCATCTTCGATCCCGCCACGATCCGCGACAACGCCACTTTCCCACGGCCGCAGCGCTATGCGACCGGGATGCGCCACGTCTTCGTCAACGGGGTTCAGGTGCTGAAGGACGGCGAGCATACGGGGGCCACCCCGGGCCGGTTCGTGAAGGGACCGGGATGGAGGAATTGCCAATGAAACGGTTCGATCCGAGCGCCTTCGTTACCCGGCGAAGGCCGGGGCCCAGCGGCACCCGCGGAAGGACTGGGTCCCGGCTTTCGCCGGGAAGCGGCATCTTGAAGTTCGGGTCAGGGAGGAGACCGCCGGTGACTATGCAGCCGAAGGTATTGCCGACTGAATCGGTCGAGCCGGTCATCGACATGGCCGAGTTTGGGCGCGATCTGATGCGTCGCCGCGACGCGGTCGGGAATCCCGAAATTCCCCGCAACAGCGGCAAGCGCCGTACTCCGGGCAAGCGCGCGCTTCTCAAGGCGATCGAGGACTCCGGCGGGAAGTGGTGACGGCCCGGGCAGGGCAATTGGAACGGGAGGAACTGGATGCGCAGCATAATCGGAGCGTGCTTCGTTTCGCTGGACGGAGTGATGCAGGCGCCGGGCGGTCCGGAGGAGGACCCGACCGGCGGTTTCGAGCTGGGCGGCTGGCTGGCGCCTTTCTTCGACGAGGCCGTGGGCGAGCGGATCGACAGGCTGTTCACCCCGCCTTTCGACCTTCTGCTCGGTCGCCGGACCTACGATATCTTCGCCGCCCACTGGCCCTATAATGCGAGCGAGCCGGGCGGGATCGGCCAGCTGTTCGACCGCGCCTCGAAATATGTCGTGACCGGCAGCGACCGGAGCCTCGACTGGAAGAACAGCCACCGTCTGGACGGCCTTGACGCCATTGGGGATCTGAAGCGGGGGGAGGGGCCGGACCTGATCGTCCAGGGCAGTGGAACCCTCTATCCGCAACTGCTCGGCGCGGGCCTGATCGACCGGCTGACCTTGATGACCTTTCCCGTCGTCCTGGGCTCGGGCAAGCGCCTGTTCGGCGACGGCACGCCTCCCGCGGCGATGCGAATGGTCGAGCACGAGGTTACGCCGGGCGGAAACGTCATCGCCACTTATGAACCGGATGGGGCGGTCGAGCCCGGCAGCTTCGCGACGGAGGAGCCCAGCGCCGCCGAGCTCGAGCGCCGCCGGGAGATCGAACGCGGCACCTGGTGAGCGAAGGAAGGTAGCGGGAAAACAAGCGTCACCCCAGCGAAGGCTGGGGTCCATGCTGAGCCCGTATGGATGCCAGCCTTCGCTGGCATGACGAAGGTCAGCGGGTCGAGGCGGCGGGCGGAATGTCCGCGAGATACCGACCGCTGTTCGCGAATTCCGCCTTCACGGTCGATTGCGGAAGCCGGTCGTTGACGGGCGCCGGCGGCGCCTCGCTCGCGACGGTTGGCGGGACCGGATAGGCGGGGGAGGCGGGCAAAGGGAGGCTGGCGAGGTTGACCGGAGCGGCCAAAGCGGCGCGCGTTCCCTGCCCAAGATTGATCGGAAGCCGTGCCGCCATCACCGTCGCCGGCGAAGGCTCGCGGCCTCGATAGGCCTGGTTGAAGGCGGCGGCCCCGCCCCATGCTCCGTTCAGCCGATAGAAGATGTGGTTGCCGATCACCGTCGCCTTGGGAAGCCGGAAGGCCCAGTCCGGCAGGACCTGGTGGGTGTGGTAGTTGGTGGCCAGGCCTACGGGCGCGAAGACGCTTCCGGCCAGCGCTTCGGCGGCAAGGCGGCGGGCTCGGGCCCAGTCCGCGCCGTAGGGCAGCCGGACGAGCGCGCCGTCGCAGGTGAAGGTGAACTGGCAGCCGCCTCCGGCGCGAAGCGGCCCCTGGTAGACGACTCCGCAGATGCTGCCGGGCCAGGCCGGGTGGCGGACCCGGTTGAGGACGACCTGGGCGACGGCGCGCTGGCCGTCCTCGCTCTCGGAGCGCGCCTCGTAATAAATGGCCTCGGCGAGGCATTGCAGCGAGCGGAACTGGTCGCCGGGGCTGGCCGCCCGAAAGACGGTCGAGGGCGCTCCCGGATTGGCCTCGGCGGAAAAGGGGATGGAGGCGTTGATCCGGGAAGCTTCGCCGGGCGCGACGTCGCGAAGGACCATCGGCTCGGGCCGCGGCGCCTGCTTCGCGGGAAGCGCGCCCGATTGCGCCAAGGTGTCGACCGGCGCCGGCGCGGCCTGGAGGGGAACGCAGGACGCGGTCACGAGCAGTGCCGCGCAGGAGGCGATCTCCCGGCCCCGCCAGCGAAACGCCTCTCCCAAAGCCTTGAAATATATGGAATCCAGCAAAGCCAACTTGGTCCTCAGTCGCCTGTTCGAGTGCCCGCCTAGCTTCCGATAGCTAATAAAGATGCACCATTGCGCCCCCCCTTTTCCCGCTGTCCCATCGCGGGACGGAGGCGCCGCGGGGGTTAAGCGGCTGGCGCGCCTGTTTTTCTTCGGAGCCTATTGGCTGGTGGGGACGTTAGACGGGCGTGATCCCTGTGAATTGGCGGTATGTAGATGCGTAAGATGATGGTGTGCGTTTCGCTGGCGGCCCTGCTGGCCGGCGGCTGCGATTTCGTAAGCACGAGCAGTGGCGGCGGCAGCTCAGGCTCCGGCCGGGTCGTTCAGGTCGATCCCGGATCGGTCACTCCGGCCGATCTCCAGGCGGCGGTCAACGACCCGCGCGTCGAGAAATTCTACGAGGCGCGCGGCTGGAAGGCGGTCTGGACCGGCGAGCGGGCCGAGGAGCTTACCGCGGCGTTCGAGGACGCCTCGGCTCATGCGATCGACGCCAAATCCTATGCGGAGAATGCGACAAAGGGCGCCAGCGCCGCGGAGCGCGAGGCAGGCCTGACTCTGGCGGCCCTCGACTACGCGCAGGCGCTCGCCACCGGAGCGGTCGACCCCCGCAAATTGTTCGAGGTCTACACGATGCCGATGTCGAAGGTCGACATCGCCGGAGGCCTCGGCCAGGCGGTGGAGCAGGGCGGGGTTCGCCAGTGGCTCGCCGGCCTCGCGCCCCAGGACGCCGAATATAAGGCGCTGTCCGAGGCCTATCTCGCCTACCGCCAGAAAGCGGGGCAGGAGCGCAAAGCGGCGATCGCGGCCGGCGGGTCGATCAAGCCCGGCGCGAGGGATCCGCGCGTGGCGCAGATCCGCGAAGGGCTGAGGACCAATGGCTATCTCGCCGCCGCGGAGCCGGCGGCCCAACCCGTGGCGGATTCCAAAGCCAAAGAGGGCGAGGCAAAGGCCAAGGAGCCCGCACCCGCCGGGTCCGACGCCTACGGCTCCGACATGGTCGCCGCCGTGAAGAAGGTGCAGACCGACTACGGGATCGAAGCGGACGGAGTGATCGGCAATTCGACGCTCGAGGCGCTCAACACCGGCGCCAGGGATCGCGCCCGGATTCTGGCGGTGAATCTCGAGCGGCGCCGCTGGCTCGACCGGGCGCCGCCCCCGACCCGGATCGACGTCAACACCGCGGCGACCGAGCTTCATTACTTCAAGGACGGCACCGAGAAGGATAGGCGCCGGGTCGTCGTCGGCCAGCCCGACTGGGAGACGCCCGAGCTCGGCTCGCCGATCACCCGGCTGGTCGCCAACCCGCCCTGGACGGTGCCCGAATCGATCGCCGAGGAGGAGCTTCTCCCCAAAGGTCCGGCCTATCTGGCGAAAGAGAATATCTCCATGAAGAATGGCCGGCTGGTCCAGGCGCCGGGGCCGAAATCCGCGCTCGGGCTCGTCAAGTTCGACATGGCCAACGACCAGGCCATCTATCTCCACGACACTCCGGCCAAGGCGCTTTTCCAGTCCACCCAGCGCCACTCCAGCCACGGTTGCGTGCGGGTCCACAACGCCGTCGAGTTCGCCCGGCTGCTGGCCCAGGACGACGGCAAGCTCGAAGCGTTCGACAAGGCGATGGCGACGAAGGACGAGACAGGGGTCGAGCTTTCCAGCAAGATCCCGGTGCGGCTGCTCTACCACAGCGCCTATCTGGACGGCGGCCGGGTCGTGTTCCGGACCGATCCCTATGCCTGGGACGACAAGGTCGCCGCCGCCCTCGGCCTCCCTGGCCAGGTTCGTCCGCGGGTCAAGACCAAGATCGACGATATCGGGCCCTGATATTCTCCCCATCTGGCGATGGGGAGACAAAATCCGTTCGTCGCTCCGAAAGTGCCGTTCGTCGGCGCCGCGGGCGCTTTGCAGAACCGTTGCGGCCCCGTGTCGAAGCGTCCGGGCGCGCTTGGGCCGGGCGGGCTAGGTCGAATTCAGCGGCGCGGGTCCCGACCCTGCCTCATCCCCGGGGACAGGACCCGCGCCGCGACCGCTTCAGGATAAGGACAGACCCATGCATCGTACGCTTTCCGCCCTCGCCGCTCTCGCCATGACGGCCGGCACGCTCGCCCTCGCCGCGCCGGCTCATGCCGCTCCCGCCGAGGATATCGTCAGCATCAGCCTCGAAGGCCTCGACTCGGCCAACCCGGCCGACGCGGTCCGGATCGACCGGCGCATTTGAGTTGCGGCTCAAAGCCTGTGCGGCTCGAAGTTGATCCAGCCGATCCGCATGCGGGAACAGGCCGAGGTCTGCGAGAAAGCGGTCACCGCCGACGCCCGCGGCTCGGTCCGGCTCGCCGCCGCGGAGCAGGAAACTCCGTTCCGCCTCGCCCTTCGGATCCGTTGACAGGAAGCCCAACGGATGACTGGCTCGCCGTGCGCCCGCTACCCCTTTAGCGGCGCCCGGCGAGCCCTTTTGCGTTGGCGAGGTAGAGCCGCCCGACCTTCTGCTCGTTGTCGTCGGCGAGGCGGGCCCACCAGCGGCCGCCCTCGTCGCGCCTCAGGCCGGTGACGAAATCGCGGCGGACGATGGCGGAACGGTGCAGGCGGACGAATTTCGACGGGTCGAGCTCCTCCTCCAGCTTGCCGATCGTGTGGTTGATCAGCCAGCTCCTCTTGCCGACATGGAGCCGCATATAGTCGCGCTCCGCGCTGACCCGGTCGACGTCCGCCGCCGAGAGCCGGACCAGGCCCCGGGCTTCGGACACCCAGAATTCCTCGACGAAAGGCGAGCCTGCGCCGCCGGCCGGTCCGTCGCGTCCGGCCGCGAGCCTCTCCCGGGCCCGCTCGACCGCCCGCCGGAGGCGCTCGGCGGAGACCGGTTTCATCACATAATCCACCGCCTCGACGTCGAAGGCGGCGACCGCGAACATGTCGAAGGCGGTGACGAAGATCACGACCGGGGGCTCCGGCACCCGCGCCAGCGCCCGGGCGACGTCGATGCCGTCCATACCCGGCATTGCGATATCGAGCAGTACCGCGTCGGGGCGGGTCGCCTCGACCATTCGAAGCGCGGCGGCGCCTTCCGACGCCGTCCCGGCAAGGGTCACGCCCTCCATCCGTGCAAGCATAAGCTGAAGCCGCTCGACGGCGAGCGGCTCGTCGTCGACGACGAGGAATCGGATCGGATCAGCCATGGAACTCCAGGGGCATCGAGAGGGTGACTCGCCAGCCGCCGTCGGGCAGCGGGCCGTGCTCGCAGGTCGCTTCGACGCCGAAGCGGGCGGCGAGCCGCTCGCACACGTTGACCAGGCCGACCCCGGTGCCGTGCTCGCCCTTCGCCTGCCCGGCCGGCCCCCGGTCGTTCTCGATGGTCAGGATGAGCCGGCTATCCTCCTCGCGGGCGGCGACGGTCAGGCGGACCGGCTCGGCGGTTCGGGCAACGCCGTGCTTGATCGCATTCTCGACCAGAGGCTGGAGGAGGAGCGGCGGCACCCGGGCGCCGCGAAGGTCCGCCGGCACTTCGATCCGAACGTCGAGCCGCTTTGGGAAGCGCAGTTTCTCGATGTCCAGATAGAGCTGCTGGAATTCGATCTCCTGGGCGAGCGTGATGTCCTCGCTCGGATCCAGCGCCAGGCTGGAGCGGAAGAAGGCGGAGAGGTTGACGATCATCGCCTCGGCTTCCTCCTCGCGCCGGGCCATCACCAGCGAGGACAGGGAGTTCAAGGTGTTGAACAGGAAATGCGGATTGACCTGGTAGCGCAGCGCCCGGAGCTGGGCCTCCTGGGCGTCGCGCTCGGCTCCGGCGGCCCGGCGCTCGGCGGCCCGAAGCCGGGCGGCCGAGCTGATCGCGATGTAGAAGCTCGCCCAGGCGGCGAAGAAGAAATACCAGGTGACGAGCCCGTCCGCGATCAGCCGAAGAGCCCGCTGGCGGCGTAATTGCGGGTCGATCGGAAGCGGCGTGATGACCTGCATCCCCTGCTTGTCGATCCTGATCTCGTCCCCGGCGGCCGAGCCGACGATCCGGGTTCCGTCGGGTCCCTGGCGGATGATTGTGCGTTCCGGCAGCGGCTGCTGGACGGCGAAGGCGAGGTTGAAGGTGGAAAAGATCGCCGCCGCGGGAACGCAGGCGATCGCGGCCGCGACGATCTGGATCCGGACGCTCTCGCGCGCCGCCCGGCTCAGGACGACGTAGACGAGGAAGGTCAGGACCATTCCGATCAGGCAGCCCAGCGCCCGGTAGCTCAGCCAGGCCAGGCTCTCCTCGATCAGCAGGGTGCGGACGACGATGGTTGCGAAATAGAAGAGCCAGAAGCCGAGGATCGACGCCGCCGCCAGCGGCAGATCGGGCAGGCGCCGGTGCGCGCGATAGTCGGTGAAACTCTCCATCCCTCCGCCTTCTTACCCGCTCTTGCCCGATTGTGTCCCATCGTGCGTGCATTTCGCAGACGGGGAGGGGTGGTTCGTCGAAAAGGCGGCGGCAGGCCTCTTCATGCTTCGGGCGACGATTCCCTTCCCGTCATCCGGCGAAGGCCGAGACCTCAGGACGAGAAGTCGCGGCGGGTTTCCCGAGGTCCCGGCTTTCCCGGGATGACGACAATCGAGAAAGCTGTGGAAAACTCATTTCGGCACCGCGAAGTCGCTGAGATCGCAGGTTTTCCTGCAACGGCACTGTGTCCGCCAAGAGACAGTCCCGTCCCCGTCTCGCCCAAGTGAATTTTTCCCATTGCCGCCTATCCCGAAACCTGATTCATTTATGAACGGGGAGCGGGATCCTGGTTAAGCGGCTGGTAACCGTTTGAATCGCATGATCTCCGCCGGGTAAGAGAGTGGGAGTGGGATCATGGCGACGAATACGAAGCCGGCCGACGGCGCACTGACTTTGGTGGAGATGAAGGAATTCGCGGGTTTCCCGGCGGCGACCCAGCGCTACATCCGCCGGTCGCTTGACGTGGGCCTCGGCCGCCGCGACGCGCTTCGGCGCTGGTCGCGCGACGTCGGCGAGGCCGCTTCGATCCGGGCCCAGGAGCGTATGTACCGCCGGCTCGACCATGTCCGCGCCAGCGTGCCCGACGACAGCGGACTGGACGAGATGGAGCCGGTGATGGGTCCCCTGGTCACCATGACGGCGTTCGACCTCGGCCAGGACCGGCTTGCCGATTTCGCTTCCTACCGCTTCCTCTACGAGCGGCTGATCGGCGCCGCCGTCCGGCCCTGGCTGCCCGGGGCCTTCTGCGCCGCCGCCGCGCTGCCGCATCTCCACCCGGAGAAGCGCCGCGCCTTGCTCCAGTCGATCAGCGAAGCCGCCGCCACCGCCCCGGGCTGGTCGAACCGAGAGCCGGTCTTCTTCCCCGAATGGGTCGACAAGGTGGATGTCACGGTCGCTGGGTGAAACTGCTCGCCATTCAATGAAAGGGGCAGCCGCCGGCTGCCCCTTTTTTTGTTCGCCGGGGAGCACTTCATTTCAGCCAGCCCTGCTCGCGATACCAGTCGGCCGTGGCCTTGAGCCCGGTGGAGGTTTTCACCTCGGGGCGCCAGAGGCGTTCGGGTGGGCGCTTCTGCGCGGCGGCCACCCAGTCGGGGTGGCAGAAATAGCCGACCCGGTCGCGGGTCAGCTTGGCATTGCCCCGGCGGAAGAGGCGGTCGAGGCCCGAGGCTATTCGAAGCACCGGCCTGGGCATGGCCAGAGTCACCGGCCGGCGGCCGTAGATCCGGCCCAGTGTGCGGGCGAAATGGCGGTGCTGCCAGCCGCCCTCGCGGCCGTCGTCCGGCTCGTAGGTCTCGCTCCAGCTGTCGCCGTCGTCGAGCGAGGCGAGGATGAGGCGGCACAAATCCTCGACATGGATGACCGAGAATCGGCCTCCGGGCGGAAGTGCGACGAGGCCGCGCCGGGCCATCTTGAACAATTCGAAAGTCTCGCGGTCGCCCGGGCCGTAGACGGCGGGCGGGCGGACGATCGTCCAGTCGAGTCCCGATGCGGCGACCAGCCGCTCCGACCTCGCCTTCGACCAGCCGTAGGAGGAGAGGGACGGCTCGCGCGCCGCCAGCGACGAGATGTGGATGAAGCGGCGAACGCCGGCCTTGCGGGCGGCGTCGATCATCGCGGCGGTGCCGCCAACGTTCACCGCCTCGAAGTCGGCGCGGGTGCGGGCGTTGATCAGGCCGGCGACGTGGACGATCGCGTCGGCGCCGGCGCACAATTTAAGGAGCGTGTCCGGTCGGTCGAGGGCGCCGTCGACCCAGGCGATCTCATGCTCGGGCGGCCTCCAGCCCCGGGTGAGGGCGCGCAGGTCGTAGCCCTCGGCCAGGGCCAGGCGAAGCAGATGCGAGCCGACGAAGCCGGTTCCGCCGGTGACGGCGAGGGTTCGGATCTTCGCTCGGCGGCGGTTCATGGCCTCAAAATCCTCCCCCGGATTTCCGGGGGAGGGGGACCGCGCGAAGCGCGGTGGAGGGGTTACTCGCACGCCGGGAAAACCCCTCCACCATGCTTCGCATGGTCCCCCTCCCCGAGAAATCTCGGGGAGGATTTAGAGCGGCGACCATGTTTGCGTCTCTTCCTCGTCCGACTCCGCGGCCTTCGCCGCCGTGATGTGCGGCAGAAGCGCGTCGAGCACCGCCTCGATTCCGGCGCCGGTCACCCCGGAGAGGGGCAGGGGCCTCGCCCCCGCTTCCGCCTCGATCTCGCCGGACAGAGCGTCGATCAGTTCTTCGTCGAGCGTGTCGGACTTGTTGAGGGCGATCACCTCGGGCTTGTCGGCGAGACCGGCGCCATAGGCTTCGAGCTCGGTCCTGACCGTGCGGTAGGTTTCCGCGACGTCCTCCACCTCGGAATCGACCAGATGGAGGAGGACCCGGCAGCGCTCGATATGGCCGAGGAAGCGGTCGCCGATCCCGGCGCCGTCGGCCGCGCCCTCGATCAGCCCGGGAATGTCGGCGACGACGAACTCGCGCTCGCGGTGCCTGACCACTCCCAGCTTGGGGTGGAGGGTCGTGAAGGGATAGGCGCCGACCTTGGCATGGGCGTTGGTGACGGCGTTGAGGAAAGTCGACTTGCCGGCATTGGGAAGGCCGACGAGGCCGACGTCGGCGAGAAGCTTGAGGCGGAGCCACACCCACATTTCCTCGCCTTCCCAGCCGGTGCCGTGCTGGCGCGGCGCCCGGTTGGTCGAGCTCTTGAAGCTGGCATTGCCGCGGCCGCCGTCGCCGCCCTTCAGGAACACCTGGCGCTGGCCGACCCGGGTGAAGTCGGCGAGGACATGTTCCTTGTCCTCGGAGAGGATCTGGGTTCCGACCGGGACCTTGATCGTGAGGTCGCCGCCGCCGGCGCCGGTGCGGTTCTGGCCCGAGCCGCCCTTGCCGCGCGGGGCCCGGAAATGCTGGGTGTAGCGGAAGTCGATGAGGGTGTTGAGGCCCTCCACCGCCTCGAAGACGATGTCGCCGCCCTTGCCGCCGTCGCCGCCGTCGGGGCCGCCATATTCGATATATTTCTCGCGCCGGAAGCTGACCGCGCCGGGGCCGCCGGCGCCGGAACGAACGAAGATCTTGGCCTGGTCGAGAAAATGCATTGCGCGCCTGTAGGGGAAGGGACAAGCCGCGTCATCCCTGAGCCTCAATCGTCATCCCGTGCCTCAATCGTCATCCCCGCGAAAGCGGGGATCCATCGGGCGGCGGTGCCGGCACGGACCCGGTATGGATTCCCGCCTTCGCGGGAATGACGTTACGGGCGCTGGCTCGCCAGCTGGACCAGATGTCGCGTCGCGATCTCGCGGGCCTGCTCGCGCGGCAGGCCGAGCGCGCTCGCCATCGGCCCGCCCATCAGCGAATCGCCCAGAGCCGCGAGGACCAGCCAGAGCGTCGTCTCATGTACCGGGCGGTCCTCATGGCCGGCGCCGAGCTGGTCGACGAGGCGGTGGATGGCGTCGAGGATCGGATCGAGCGCGTCGCGATTGCCGCTGAGGATCATCCAGGCGGCGAGCGCTCCGGCGCCTTCGCGGTCGAAGGCGTCGAAGGTCCGGTCGACGATCTCGCGCGGATCGGCCTCGCCCTGGCGCTCGCGCTCGACGACCCGCGCGATCTCGGCGGTGACCCGTTCCCCGATCAGCCGGGCCAGCTCGCCCTGGAGCCCGGCGGCCGAGCCGAAATGGTGGAGGAGGTTGCCGTGGGTCTTGCCGATCCGGGCGCCGACCGCCTTCAGGGTCACCGCCTGCGGCCCCGATTCGATCAGCAGCGCCCGAGCCGCCTCGAGCGCGGCGCCGCGACTCTCCTCGGGGGAGAGGCGTTCACGTCCTATTGACATTCGTGTAAGTATATCGCATCGCTCATGACGAAGGAGATACTCTCATGGGGCGGGAAGTCACACCCTCCGATCTGACGATCACTCCGCGGGACCGCCGCTTCGGCCGCGGCGCCGCGACCGAGCGCTGGTGGCTCGGCGGCAATCCCTATGGAAGCGCGCTCTACGACGCCCTCTCGGTCACTTTCCCCAAGGGCGAGGCCTTCTTCGTCGAGAGCGTCCGCGCCTTCCGCGACGACGCGCCCCCCAAGCTCGCCGAGGAGATAAGGGCTTTCACCACCCAGGAGGTGATGCACAGCCGCGAGCATGTCGCCTTCAACCGGCGAGCGGTCGAAGCCGGCTACGACATCGCCCCTCTCGAGGCGCGGGTCGATTATCGGATCGCGGAGACGAAGAGCCGGCCGCCGATCGTCAATCTCGCCGCGACCATGGCGCTGGAGCATTTCACCGCGATCCTCGCCAACCAGCTGCTCGGCAATCCACGCCACCTCGAGGGCGCCGATCCCCATTCGGCGGCCTTGTGGCGCTGGCATTCGATGGAGGAGATCGAGCATAAGGGGGTCGCCTACGATACCTGGCTCCACGCTACCCGCAACTGGCCGCGCCGCAAGCGCTGGACGGTCAAGTCCCTGGTCATGCTCAAGGTCACGAAGAATTTCTTCGGCGAGCGCACCCACGGCGCGCTGATGCTGCTGGCCCAGGACGGGATCAAGGGGCCGAGGGCCTGGGCCGGCCTGTTCTGGTACGCGATGGTCAGCCCGGGAATGTTCCGCAAGATCCTCGGCGGCTGGGTGAAATTCTTCCTTCCCGGCTTCCACCCCTGGAAACATGACGATCGCAAGCTGATAGCGGAAGGGGAGCGGAGCTTGGAGGCGATGGCTGCCTAATCTTGCCTCCCCATCGTAGATGGGGAGGGGGACCCCGCGTAGCGGGGTGGAGGGGTAGATGGCGCAGGCCTGTTCCAGCTACCCCTCC
>JBAWCC010000266.1:0-37508 GCA_049590095.1 Allosphingosinicella sp.
CTCCACCGCGCTTCGCGCGGTCCCCCTCCCCGAGAAATCTCGGGGAGGAATTCAGCATTAGTTCGGCGAATTCGGCCCGCCGGCGGGAGCGCTCATTCCGCCGGCGCCGACGGCGCCGATATTGCCGAACAATTCATCCCAGATGCTGGTGTTGCGGCCGAGCGTCGGAGTCTTGTCGCTCATCGGGTCGATCGAGACGATCTGCTCCATGCCCTTGCGTTCGACCGAGGCGACGTTGCCGGCGGGGTCGAAGCGGACGTGGAGAACCGTCTGCTGGCTCACCCGGGGATGGTTGAAGGCGTAATTCTTGGTCTGGCGGGAGACGTAATACCAGTCGTTCTGGTCGAAGGTGCCGGTGAAGGTCGGGCGGCCGAGCGTGTTCTGGACCGATTCCTTATTGTCGACTCCGGGCTGGACCGCGCTCACCAGGGTCTCGTCGACGAGATAACCCTGGATGTCCTGCGTCTTGGTGCAGCCGCCGGTCGCCAGCCCCGCCGCAATTGCAATCAGCAATGCCGCTTTTCGTCCCGAAACCATCATATTGGAAAAAACTCCGTAAAACCGGCCGGCGCGAACCTCGCGCGCCGGTGCCTGCCTTGCCGGCAGGGCCAGGCCCTCCAATATCCGACATTAGCTGAACGGCGCAAGTACGCGCCCATCGACGAGGAGACCTTCCCTGGCCCTGCTTTCCCGACTGTTCGGCGAGCGGCGCGACCGCGCGGCGCTGAGACCGCTCTACGATTCCATCGTGGCCGCCGCGCGCGAGCCGGCCTGGTATTTCGAAGGCGGAGTTCCCGACACGCTCGAGGGCCGCTTCGACATGCTCGCGACCATGGTCGCCTTGGTCCTCGTCCGGCTGGAGTCGGAGGGCGAGGGTGCCAAAGCGGAGTCGGTCACGCTCACCGAAATCTTCATCGACGACATGGACGGCACCCTTCGCCAGATCGGCATCGGCGATTTCGTCGTCGGCAAGCATGTCGGCAAATTGGTGGGCGCGCTTGGCGGATGGCTCGGCGCCCTGCGCGAGGCACTGGCCGGCAGGGCAGCCCTCGAGCCGGCGGTGCGGCGCAACGTCTTCCGGGACGGACCGGCTTCCGACGTTCAGGTCGCCTGGGTCGCGGAGCGGCTTCGCGGACTCCACGGGCGCCTGGCCGCGACCGGGGCGGAACCCTTGCTGGCCGGGGCGTTTCCACTCTTATGAACGAATTCAGCCGGCTCCATCGCCTCGAAACGCTGTCCGCCGAACCGGTCCGGGTCGAGATCGAGGCCCGCCCGGAGGAGCTCGAGGCCCTCGCCCGCCGCTTCGGCCTCGTCGCCGTCGATTTTCTGGCCGCTGATGCCGAGCTGCGTCGATCCGGCGATGCCGCGACCGCGGTCGGAAGGCTTCGGGCCAAGGTGACCCAGAGCTGCGTGGCGTCTGGCGAGCCGGTCGAAGCGGAGGTGACCGAGGATTTCCGGGTCGACTTCCGCCCTGCGCCCGCCGACGGCCTTCCCGAGGAAGAGGTCGAGCTCGGCGAAGGCGAGCTCGACGTCGCCTTCTACGAAGGCGGAGCGATCGACCTCGGCGAAGCGGTTGCCCAGACCCTGTTGCTCGGCCTCGACCCCTATCCGCGCTCTCCGGCCGCCGAAGCCGCGCTGAGGGAGGCGGGCGTGAAGACCGAGGAGGAGGCGCGCGCGGAAGCGAGCCCGTTCGCGGCCCTGGCGGAGCTTAAGGGGAAAATGGAGTAGCCGTCATGCCAGCGAAGGCTGGCATCCACGCTGTCTTGTCGACCCCTCGGCCGAATGGATCCCAGCCTTCGCTGGGATGACGGCCTGTCGGGGCTGTCAGAACGGAACGTCGTCGTCCAGGTCGCTGTCGAAGGCGGGCGCCGGACGGGATTGGGGGCGCGATCCGCCGCCGCTTCCGCCGAAGCCCGAGCTTCCGCCGTCATAATCGCCGCCGCCGAAATCCTGGCCGCCGCCCCCACCGCCGCCGCGGCTGTCGAGGAGGACGAGCTCGCCGCGGAAGCGCTGGAGAACGACTTCGGTCGAATAGCGGTCGGCGCCGGACTGGTCGGTCCATTTGCGGGTCTGGATCTGGCCCTCGAGATAGACTTTGGAGCCCTTGCGGAGATAGGATTTGGCGACCCGGCCGAGATTCTCGTTGAAGATGACGACCCGGTGCCATTCGGTCCGCTCCTGGCGGTTGCCTTCCTTGTCCTTCCAGCTCTCGGACGTGGCGACTCGCAAATTGACCACTTCGCCGCCGTTGTTGAGCGAGCGGCTCTCGGGGTCGTCACCGAGATTGCCGACCAATATGACCTTGTTGACGCCCGCCATGACTCTTCCTTCCGAAGCTTAAGATTCGCGCGGGACATAAGCGAGGCGGTTGCGCGGCGCTACTGGTTTCCCGGCGAAGGCCGGGATCCAGTCCCTCGGCCAGTGCCGCTGGGCCCCGGCCTTCGACGGGGAACTAAGTCGCCGCCGCCAGCCGCTGTCCGCCCCGCCGGTTACGAGCGAACCCGATCAGCAGGATCGCCAGCGTCGCAGCCTGCCCCAGCAGCCCTTCCACCGTCGGATAGAGGCCCAGTATCTCGACCCGCGGCGCCCAGTCGAGGGGAGTCACGCCGATCATCCCGGCCTCCTGCAGCGCCGCCATGCCCTTGCCGGCGAGGACCACCGCGAGCACCGCGATCAAGGTGGAGCTGTAGGCGAAGAATTTGGCGATCGGCAGCTTGCGGCTGAACCGGAACATCAGGACCGCGATCACCACGAGCAGGGCCGCCGCCGCCGCCGCCCCTCCGATCAGCGGCGCCAGCCGCCCCTCGGCGGACAGGGCCGTGAAGAATAAGATGGTCTCGAACACCTCCCGATAGACGGCGACGAAGGCGAGCAGGAACAGGAACCAGGCGGACTTCCTGGACAGCGCCTTGCCGACCTTGTCGCGAATGTAGCGCTGCCATTCGTCGGCCTGCGCCTTGCCGTGCATCCAGATTCCGACGAAGAGAAGGATCGCGGCCGCGAGGATCGATCCGAAGCCTTCGGTGAGCTCGCGGTCGGCGCCGCTGATCGAGATCAGCCGGGTCGCCGCCCACCAGGTCGCCAGGCCGGCGACCAGCGCGGAGATCCACCCCCAATGGACCGGGCGCACCATCTCGGCCCGGTCGGCCTTGCGAAGGAAGGCGAGCATCGCGACGACGATGAGCAGCGCCTCCAGCCCCTCGCGCAGCAGGATGGTGAAGGCGCCGAGGAAGGTCGAGACGGCGCTGCCCCGTTCGGGCGCCAGCGCCCGCTCGGTCTCGTCGAACAATGAGTCCAGCGCCGCCACCCGCTCGCGCACCTCGGCCGGTTTGCGGCCTCCGGAAATGGCGGCGCGAAGCTCGGCCATGGCCCGCTCGACCCGGGCCATCAGCCCGGGGTCGCGGGCGGCGAGTATCGGCTCCACCGGCTCGAAGCCGTCCAGATAGGCGGAAAGGGCGAGCTCGGTGGCGCCCTTGCGGTCGCCTTCCTCATAGGCGGCGAGGCTCTCCCTGAGGCGCTCGCGGGCGACGGCGAGGGTGGAGCCGCCCGACTGAAGGGCGGCCGAAGGGTCGCTTCGCAGCCAGGCGATCACCGCCGGCGCCTTGTCGGGGCCAAGGCGCGCGGCGAGCGCAGTCTCGCTCAGCCCGACCAGAGCCGCGGCGTCCGGCACGAGCGCCCGTGCGCCCGGATCGCCTTGCCAGATGCGCCGGCCCTGCTCGGCCAGGGCGGCCGGATAGGCGAATCGGCCGGCTGCGAAGGCGAGCGCCCATTTATCCTCTTCGGGCAGGTGGCCGAAGCTGGTCATGGCCGTTCCTTCGAGCCCCTGGTCGATCACCTGGTAGAGGGCGAACAGGCTTCGTTCGCGCGCCCGCTCGCGATCGGTGAAGGCGATGGGCGGGGGGTCCATGTTCGCGGCGAGCGGAGTCTTCGCGTCCCCCGACGCTCCGTGGCAGCTCGCGCAATTCCCGGCATAGAGCGCGGTGCCGCGCGCCAGGTCCGGCATCCGCCGAGGCGCGAGCGGCACCGGATAGGCGGCGATGAGCTGCGCCGCCAGAGCGCGCGCCTTCTTCTCGATCTCAGGCGGCGCCGCCTTGCCGGCGACCGAGGCCTGCAGGGCGGTGGCGCCGGCGACGAGCTTCGCCCTGGCCGGCTTTTCCGGCAGGGCCGCGAGCCGTTCGCGGACCGAAGCGGTGAATTCCGCCATCTCCTCATATTCGCCCTCGTTGACGATCCGCCCGTCCCGGACCGCCTCGCGATAGTCGACGGCGACATAATCGAGCAGGCGCCAGGTCGTCTGGACCTCTTCATTCTGGGCGGCGGCGGGCGAGGCGCCGAACAAGGCGAGAAGGCACAGGAGGAGAGGGGCCAGGCGGCGGAGCATGCGGTCGGGCTAAATCAGTTGCAATTGATTATCAATAACGATTGGCTGCGCCGTCATGCCAGCGAAGGCTGGCATCCATGCGAAATTAGAATGGACCCCAGCCTTCGCCGGAGTGACGAACCCAAAACCGCTTGGCACAGGCGGTCAAGACTCTAGGCTGCCCGAAAAAGGGGGATGTTACCCATGAACCGACGCCTGCCGCTCCTGCTCGCCGGGGCACTGATCTCCGCTTCCGCCGCCAACGCCCAGACTCCCGAGCAGAGGGTCGAGCGAGTCCTCGCGAAAACCCCGATCATCGACGGCCATAACGACCTTCCCTGGGAGATTCGCGGCTCCTACGACAATTGGCGCACGCCCCTCGACCTCGAGGCCGACACGTCACGGATCGAACCCCGGCTCCAGACCGATCTTCCCCGGATGAAGAGAGGCGGGGTAGGCGCGCAATTCTGGTCGGTGTGGATTCCCGCCGATCTGAAGGGGGACGAGGCGATCAAGGTCACGATCGAGCAGATCGACGTCGTCGAGCGGATGGTCGACCGCTATCCCACCCGGCTCGAAATGGCTTCGACCGCCGCCGATATCCGCCGGATCCGGAAAGCGGGTCGGATCGCCTCCCTGATCGGGATCGAGGGCGGCCACCAGATCGGCAATTCGCCGGCGGCGCTTCGCCAGTTCCATGCGCTCGGCGCCCGCTATCTCACCCTCACCCACTCGAAGAACAACGACTGGGCGGATTCGGCGACCGACGATCCCGTCCACGACGGCCTCACTCCGTTCGGCCGGGCGCTGATCCGCGAGATGAACCGGCTCGGAATGATGGCCGATTTGAGCCATGTCTCGCCGAAGACCATGCACGACGCGCTTACCGCGACCCGGGCGCCGGTCATCTTCTCCCATTCCAACGCCCGGGCGCTGATGGACCATGCCCGCAACGTCCCCGACGACGTCCTCAAGCGCCTGCCCGCCAACGGCGGGGTGGTGATGGTCAATTTCTATCCCGGCTTCATCTCCGAGGCCTATCGCCGCCGGATGGCCGAGCGTGACGCCCAGGACGGGCGGTTGAAGAACCTCTATTCGGGCCAGCCGGAGCGCCGCAAGGCCGCGCTCGACGCCTGGGATGTCGCGCATCCGGCGGTCGAAGTGCCGTTGACCGAGGTCGCGGACCACATCGATCATGTCCGGAAGGTCGCCGGAGTGGACCATGTCGGGATCGGCTCCGATTTCGACGGGATCGGCGGCGCGGCGCCGAAGGGGCTGGAGGGGGTCGAGACCTATCCGGTCCTTCTCGCCGAGCTCGCGCGGCGCGGCTGGAGCGATTCGGATCTGGCGAAGCTGGCGGGCGGCAACATCCTGAGGGTGATGGAGCGCGTCGAGCGGGTCGCGGCGGCGATGGGCAACGAGCCGCCCCTGATCGCGACGATCGAGCAATTGGACAAGCGCTGATCCGCCGGGGTGACGCCTAAGGCGCCATCGTCGGCGTCGTATTCACCTCTCCCGCGAGCTCCGCCTCGCTTTCTCCCTCGGGCAGCGCCTCGCCGTCGAGCGTCAGCGGAGCCCCGATCCAAACCGCGTCCTGCAGATGGTCGCGTTTCTGGTTGGCCGTGTTGGGGTGAAGGAGGATGCTCAGGCCGCGATTGTTGAGCATCAGCCACGGCACCAGGCCGGCGAACAGCTCCGGGGCGAAGGCGATCTGGTACATGGCCTTGCTGTGAGGCCCCACCGGCCTGTCCCACATTGTGCCGAGCCTGACCGGGAACCTCTCGGCAATTGCCTCGCGGATGGCGATCGCGTCCGGGCGCTGCGCCTGAGGATCGAAATAGACATGGGCGTGGTAGCTCGCGATCTCGGCGATTCGCCGGACCTCCACGGCTCAGACCGCCGGGTAGCGCAGCCGTCCCAGGAAACGGCTGAGCGAGGGAAGGCGGTCGCGATTGCCGCGCCACTGCGCCTTGACCTTCTCGAAGCGCATGACGTCGCCGATCCGGCGGTCGAGAAAGGCCCGGGTCGCGGCGAGGTTCTCGCTGGAGTCGTCGAGATAGACGAGGCTGGTCGAGCCGTAGACGCCCATCAAGATGGCGCGCTTGGAATAATGGTTGAAGTCGGTCGCCTTGTCGCCGGCGATCCTCCAAATCCGGTCGGCGGCGCGCCAGCCGAGCCGGCCGGCGAGCGGGAGGTTGTGCGGCTGAGCGAGGATGGCGAGCGCCCGGCGAAGCGCTTCCCTGTGCGGGTTGATCACCTCCAGCCGGTACATGACCAGCCCGGCGATCCGATCGCGGATTTTCATCGCCTCGATCTTCTCGAGCGGGAAGTGGGCCGCCATGCCTCGGTCGATCGCGTCGAACCAGGCGTCGATCATGTCGGTCGCTCCGCCCGGAAAGGCGAGCCGGGCGCGCGGCGCCGGAACTCCAAGCTCGGCCGCGGCCATGGCCAGCGCCTCGTCGCTCCAGCCGTCGAACACGGCGTTGGCGGGGACGAGCGGGGCGAGCGCCAGGCGCAGTTCGTCGAGATTCATCTCGTTCGGGGCGATCTCGGGCATGAGTGGAGAATGATCCTCGGCGGCGAAGGATGCAAGCCGTCGGCAGGACTCCGGCGTCCCAGCGAGTCTCGCTTTCAGCAATTAATTCGCGCAGAGACGCAGAGACGCAGAGGGGCTGCGACGGTTTTCGGCCGCTGAGAAGGCCGCAGCCACTCTGCGTCTCTGCGTCTCTGCGTCTCTGCGCGCAAATTGAGCCGTGGCGCGCTCACTGCGCCGACGGATCGCTCAAATCCGCTTCGCGGAATCTTTCTCCGGCAACCGGATCAGAACCAGCGCTACCGCGATCAGGACCGCGCCCGCCGCGTCGGCCAGGCTGAAGGTCTCGCCATAGGCGAATCGGCCGATCACCGCTCCGGCGGCGGGCTGGGCGAGGAGGCCGAGGCCGACGACGACCGGCGAGAGGTAGCCGACCGCGTAGACGAGCAGGCCCTGGCCGACCACTTGGCTTCCGAAGGAAAGGATGAGGAGCGGGGTCCAGTCGTCCGGCATTACCTTCTGGCCCAGCGCCAAAGAGATAAAAAGGAGGGGAAGGGCGCCCGCCGCGGTGGCGATCGCGAGCACGGGCCAGGGGGCCATCGTCCTGCGCGCCCGGTCCACCGCCAGGAGGTAGCCGGTGTAGAGCAGCCCGGCGGCGAGGGCGAAGAGGTCGCCGGTGAAATTCTCGGGCGACAGCTCGTAGCTGGAGCCCATCAGCAGGGCGGCTCCGGCCGCGGCCAGAAGCAGTGCGACGGCCTGAACCGCGCGCGGCAGGCGGCGAAGAATGATGAAGCCGTAGAGGACGAGGACGAAGCTGGAGGCGTTGCCGAACAGGCTTGCATTGGCCAGCTTGGTGAGGCCGATCCCGACATGCCAGGCGGCGAGATCGACGGCGAGGAAAAGCCCGCCCGCGGCGACCATCGCCACCAGGATCCGTGACGGCGGCTCGCGCCCCGACTGCTGCCGCCACGCAAGCAAGGCGAGGAAAGGGATCGCCAGCGCCAGCCTCCAGAAGGCCGAGGCGACCGGCCCGACGTCGGTCAGCCGGACCATCCAGGGGCCGAGCGCAAGGACGAGGTTGCCGAGGATCAGCGCCGGAAAGGCATAACGTCCCGCGGCGGCGGCGGATGATCGAGACTGCTGCATTGTGGCTGAAGCGCCGCTAGGGGTCGCCGCTCCTCCCCGTCAAGGAATGGTGATGCCGACCCTCTTCGATCCGATCCAGCTTGGGGCCTTGCTCTGTCCCAACCGAATCGTCATGGCGCCGCTGACTCGCGGCCGGGCCACTCGCGATCATGTGCCGACCGCGTTGATGGCCGAATATTATCGTCAGCGCTCCGGCGCCGGACTGATCGTCACCGAGGCGACGGGGATGAGCCGGCAGGGCCTCGGCTGGCCTTATGCGCCGGGCATCTGGACCGAGGAGCAACGAGAGGCGTGGAAGCCCGTCGTCGAGGCCGTTCACGAAGCCAGCGGCCGGATCTTCTGCCAGCTCTGGCATATGGGCCGGGTCGTCCACCCCAGCTTCCTCGGCGGCGAGCTGCCCGTCTCCGCCTCGGCCACCACCGCGCCCCACAAGGCCCATACCTACGAGGGGCGGCAGCCTTATGTGGAAGCCCGGCCGCTGCGGGCGGACGAGATTTCCGGCCTGCTCGACGATTACGCCCGGGCCGCCGCCTACGCGATCGCGGCCGGCTTCGACGGGGTCCAGCTCCACGCCGCCAATGGCTATCTGATCGACCAGTTCCTCCGCGACGGCACCAATTCGCGCGACGATGACTATGGCGGCCCGATCGAGAACCGGATCCGGCTGCTCGGCGAGGCGACCCGGGCCATCGCCGACATGGTCGGGCCGGAGCGGACGGCGGTTCGACTTTCGCCGAACAGCGAGACCCAGGGCTGCGAGGACAGCGACCCCGAGGCTCTGTTCACAGCCGCCGCCGCTTCCCTGGCCGAGATCGGGATCGCCTTCCTCGAGCTTCGCGAGCCGGGGCCGGACGGGACGTTCGGCAAGTCCGACGTCCCGCCCGTCGCCCCCGCCATCCGCAAGGTCTTCCCGGCGCCCCTGATCCTCAATTCCGACTTCACCCTGGAGCGCGCCGAGGCGGCGCTGGAGGCGGAGCAAGCGGACGCGATCAGTTTCGGCCGGCCCTTCATCTCCAACCCGGACCTGCCGGCGCGGCTCCTCAACGGGTCCGAGCTGGCGCCGGACGTCATGGCCACCTGGTACAGCCAGGGCCCGGAAGGCTATACCGACTATCCGGAGGCGGAGGCCGTCGCCGGGTGAGCGAGGAGGCCCCGCCGCTACAGCCGGCCCGGATTGCCATGTGCCGACCCGGAGGGGGCGAAAGTGACGACGAGGCGGGTTCGGGCCTAGATCAGACGGAGCGCGCTGACCGCGACGAAGAGGCCGATCGCCAGGAACAAGGCTCCAAGCCCGATCCGGATAGCCTTGAGCGGCACGGATTTGGCGAGCGTGTCGCCGAGCAGGGCGGCGGGGACGCTCGACACCATGATTCCCGCTGTCGCGCCCGCCGCGGCGAGCGCGAAGGCGTCGAACCGGGCGGCGAGGGCGAAGGTCAGGAACTGGGTCTTGTCGCCGAATTCGAGCACGAAGAAGGAGGCGGCGGCGACGAGGAAGGGGCCGGCGCGGGAGGTCGCGCCGGATTCATACGGCCTGGGCCGGATCAGCCCGGCGACTCCGGCGAAGACCAGGGCGACGGCGACGAGCAGAGAGAGCGCCCGGAGAGTGACCATGTCGTGGACGAGGATCCCGCCGAACGCCGCGATCAGGCTGTTGGCGAGCGCCGCCGCGAGCACTCCGGCGAGGATGGGAAGCGGCCGGCGGTAGCGCACCGCGAGAGCGATGACGAGCAACTGGGTCTTGTCGCCCCATTCGCCGAGGGCGGCGGCGACGAAGCTGGTGAGGAGCGCGTCCAAAAGCTCAGCCGTCCGAAAGGCTCAGCCGCACAGCCGGACCGAGACCGAGGCGAGCATGGTTTCCGCCGCGCTCTCCTCCATCCGCTCGCAGCCGATCGCATCCTGCAGCCGCCCCAGATAGAGGGCACGAGGGCAGCCGCCCCGGTCTTCCGCCACCGCCCGCTCGAGCGCCTCGGCGACCCGGACCACAGGGGTGAGGCCATAGGCCGCGGCGAGCCGCTTGATTCCGGCCAGGCTCTCGGCGAAGTCGCGCGCCGAGAGGCGCTTCGCCGTCTGGAGGCCTGCGAGCCGCTCGCAAAGCTCTGCTCTTACCAGCATCATTCCGTCCGCTTCCGCCGCCATCGTCCCGCTCCCCTTCTGGGTCGAAGCGACGATGCGCCGATATGGTTACCGCTTCGTTAAAGCCGGCCTCACCGACAATCGCGGTCAGTGAGGGTCGTCATCGGATCAGTCCTCGTCGTCCTCAAGGTCCGCTATCAGCGCGGCCACACTGTCGAACTGCTCGCCCTCGCTGCTTTCGGCCGCGTCAAGCGCCTTTTGGGTGGCGCGATTGGGGACTCGCACCTCGAACGGTAGCGCCCGCTCGGCGGCTACTCGCACAAGCATCATGCGGATGGCGTCGGAAACGGACAGACCCATCCCGGAAAGAACCATGGTCGCGTCCCGCTTCAGGTCGGCATCAACCCTCGCGCGGACGACTTCTGCGGCAGCCATAAACCCTTCCTCGTTTGTGAGCCACATTGTAGCTACAAGATATAAATGAGGGATTAGGACCACGGGGTCAACCTCCCCTGGCCCTCCCTGCACCCACCGGGAGCACCGGGAGAACGGTCAGCACGTCACAGCACATGGAGCACCCATGAGTACAGCAAGCATACTCTTAAACCGCTGAAATTGCGCTGTAAAACCGGCACTCATTGAAACATATGCTGCATATAGCTTGTTAAGATGCAGCAAATACTCTAATCTTAACAAGCGAAGATGCGATAAGACCACAACCGAGGCTGCGCCAGTAAATACCTAAGTCATTGCTTTTAGACGTTTTTCGCTGCAAAGTTGGTCTGGAGGTGCCGTGGTGGTGCTTTGGACGGGAAGAAAGAATCGGAAATGGCGACGACAAGGGAAGCCAGCGCGATTGCCAAGAAGCAGCTTGGACTTCGCGAGTTGCACTGGCCGGGCAAGGAACAGTGGTTGTGGAACCGCAAGGCGCAGAAGGGCTTCGCTACGATCCCAAAGACGATGCCGCTTATCCTCAAGATCATGGACGAGATTACAAAGGGCGCGCCGGTTTCGTCCACCTATCTCACGCTATGGTGCAGCACTTGGGACAACAGCTTTGTCGTGCTCAACAAGCACGGTGACATGGCGAATGCGTCGGGCTTCGGCGGGCAGCGCGGCGAGCATACCTGGGCGACGCGAATGAAAAAGCTTCAGGAGCTGGAGTTCATAGACATCAAGCCCGGAAAGTCGGGACCGATGGGCAACGCAATCATCTGGAACCCGCACTGGATCATCCGCTACCTTCACCACATCAAGACGCCTGGCCTGACGGAAGCGAGCTACAACGCGCTGGTCGAAACCGCCTTCGAGATCGGCGCGACCGACATGACGGTGCCATGGCAGCCCTTCTCACCAAACACGATGCCGCCCCCCCCGATCGTGCCGGCCCCGGGCACGCCGGCCGTCGCTCCGCCCCCCGATCCGCCGGCGAATGGCGTGCCGTCCGGGGAGCAGTCGTGATGCGCACGCTTGATCGCACCACCAAGTTCAAGCGCGATTATAAGCGCGAGCGGAAGACCGATCCGTCACTGGCAGAGACGCTCGCGGGTGTAATCGCGCTTCTCGCCGACGACGCCGAACTACCGGCCAGCCTGCGCGATCATCCGCTGGTCGGGAATCTGAAGGGCTATCGCGATTGCCATGTCAGGCCGGATCTTGTGCTAATCTACGGCAAGGGGAAGCCCGGCATTCTGCAACTCGTGCGGCTCGGCTCACACAGCGAGCTGTTCGGCTAAGCCGCATGATCAGGGGTAGCCACGCAATATACATTTTCCGGCGAGGCGCATCCGCTTGAGGGTACGGAATGTACTGTCACAGCTCCATGCCCAGCGCTCGGAGCTTCGCAGACCCGCGCCGCCCCTTGACAGCGGCCCCGCTACCCGGCAGACGCGGCGGGGCATATGAGCGGCGGGGACGCCGCTTTTATTTTTTTACGAAACCCCGAATTTTGAGAGGCTGTCATGGCCAAGCCGACCACGGTCAAGATCAAGCTCGTCAGCACCGCCGACACCGGCTTCTATTATGTGACGAAGAAGAATCCCCGGAACATCACCGAGAAGATGACCTTCCGGAAGTACGACCCGAAGGTGCGCAAGCACGTCGAGTTCAAGGAAGCCAAAATTAAGTGACAAGGCGCCCGTGAGCAGCGACGCCGGCGCTAATGCGCCGCCGGAGCAGCGAACGGAGTCGCCGCAGTCCGGCCGGCGGGGCAGCCGGGCAAGCCGGCTGAGCCCGTCCGACGTCACGGCCGCCCGTGACGTCTTTTTCGTTTAAGCTCCCCGTCATTGCGAGCGAAGCGAAGCAATCCAGTGCGGCCTTGACGCTGCACTGGATTGCTTCGTCGCTTTGCTCCTCGCAATGACGGGGTGAGTAATCCGATCTCGCTTTCGGCCGCCTGCCAAAGCGTCATTCGAGCCTGGGCTCGGTCTCCTGCGGAGACGAAGGCCCCTCCTCCTTCTCCGCAACGGCCCGCTCGGTTTCCGGTTGCGGTTCCCTCGGGGCCGCCAGCAGCGCCCGCACCGCCTCGACGAAGCGAATCACGGAAATGGGCTTGGACACATAGCCTTCGGCCCCGGCCTCGCGAATCCGTTCCTCGTCGCCTTTGGCGGCATAAGCGGTGACGGCCATGATCGGGGTGCGCCTAAGCTCCGAATCCCCCTTCAGCTGCTCGATCAGCTCGAGGCCGCTGACGTGCGGCATCTGGATGTCCATGACGATCAGGTCGGGCGCGAAGGCGCGTGCGCGGTCGACCGCCTCGCGGCCGTCGCGGACCGGCTCGGCTTCATAGCCGTGCGCGCGCAAAAGGTCGCAGAACAGCTTCAGATTGAGTTCGTTGTCCTCGACAACGAGGATTTTTTGTCCCACCGGCGCATCTGTAGAAGATGCGGCGCGACGACACAAACCCGACAGACCCCGAGGCTCTGGCCCTCGCCGCCCTCGGCTGGACGCTGGGCGAGGAGGCCCGGGCGCAGCGGCTTCTCGCCTTGACCGGCCTCGACCCGCCGGCCCTGCGCGAGCGGCTCGGCGAGCCCGGCCTGCTCGCCTCGGTCCTCGCCTTCCTCGAGGCGCATGAGCCGGACCTGATCGGAGCGGCCGAGGCCCTGGGCGTTTCTCCGGCGGCGCTGGTCGAGGCCCGGCAAAGGCTCGAATCATGAGCCGCCGGCCCCTCCTCGTTACCGACTGCGACGAGGTCCTGCTCCACATGGTGTCGCATTTCGCCGACTGGGTGGCGGAGGCGCACGGCCTCAGCTTCGATCTCTCCGCCCCCGGCTTTCGCGACGCCATGCGCGGTCCGGACGGGCGGCCGGTCGAGGCCGAGCGGGTCTGGCCGCTGCTCGACGGCTTCTTCGCCGGCGAGATGCACCGGCAGAACGTCGTTCCCGGCGCGGTCGAGGCCCTGGCCGCGATCTCCGAGCATGCCGACATTATCGTCCTCACCAACATCGGCGACGAATTCGAGGCGGGTCGGGTCGAGCAGCTCGAGCGGTTCGAGATCCGCCACCGGGTCCTGTGCAACCGCGGAGGCAAGGGCCGGCCGGTGCTCGAGCTGGTCGAGGCCATGGCGCCGAGCGCGGCCGTCTTCGTCGACGATCTTGCCGTCCACCACGAATCGGTGGCCAGGCACGCTCCGGACGTGTGGCGCCTGCACATGATCGCCGAGCCCCGCCTCGCAGCGCATACTCCCGCCGCGCCCCACGCCCATGCCCGGATCGACTCCTGGAATGAGGCGGTGCCCTGGATATTGGAGCGGCTGATCGAGAAGGAGCCCCGATGACGAAGACCGCTTTCATAACCGGCGCCACCGCAGGCTTCGGAGCCGCCGCCGCCCGCCGCTTCGCCGGGGCCGGGTGGCGGGTCGTCGGAACCGGCCGCAGGCGGGGGCGGCTCGACGGGCTCTCCGGCGAGCTCGGCGACTCCTTCCTCCCGCTCGAGATCGACATGCGCGACAGCGCGGCGCTGGAGGCCGCGGTCGACGCCTTGCCTGCCGGTTTCCGCGGCGTCGACCTGCTCGTCAACAATGCCGGGCTCGCGCCGCCGATGGAGCCGTTTCAGGAGTCGAGCCTCGATCCGGCATTGGTCTCGATCGAGACCAATATCGTCGGCCTGGTGGCCCTGACCCGCAAGCTTCTGCCGGGCCTGATCGAGCGCAAGGGCTCGGTCATCAACCTGAGCTCGGTGGCGGCAACCTACCCCTATCGCGGCGGAGCGGTCTACGGCGGCACCAAGGCCTTCGTCCGCCAATTCTCATTGGACCTGCGTTCCGATCTTCACGGTACCGGGGTCCGGGTCACCTCGATCGAGCCGGGAATGGCCGAGACCGAATTCACCCTGGTCCGGACCGGAGGCGACCAGGCGGCTTCCGACACTCTCTACCGAGGCACCAATCCGATGACCGCCGAGGATATCGCCGAGACGATCTACTGGGTCGCCACCCTGCCCCCCCACCTCAACGTCAACGCGCTCGAGCTGATGCCGGTCAGCCAGAGCTTCGCCGGCTTCCAGGTGGCGCGGGAGGGCTGAGCGCGGACGGCACGGCGCTCAGGAATCGTCGATCGCCGCCCAGGTCCCTGGCCCGACGATACCGTCCGGGACGAGACCCCTGGCCGACTGAAACCGGCGAACGAGCGCCTCGGTATTGGGTCCGAATATGCCGTCGGACCCGGCGCCCACTTTCTCCTGCACCGTCTTCACCGCGTCGCCGCGGTCGCCGCGGCGCAGGGTCGGGCGCGATCGCAAGTCGGCGGCCGGAATGAGCGGCCGGACAGGGCCGGTGCCGGCCATGATCGCGGCGACCTCGGAACGGAAGTTCGACATATCGAAGCGCGGGTCGGGCTTTCGCCCGGCCGGAAGCGCCCATTCCTTGTGCCCGCAGCACATTCGGGACTCGGCCCCTATCTTGGCGAGGATCGCCGCCACGCCGCGGCGATAGGCGTCCATCTGCACCTCCGGCCAGGCGTCGTCGGCCTTGCCGCTATTTTCCGCCTCGATTCCGATGAAGCTCGAATTGCCGGTCGTAATGCCCTCCCATTTCCCGGGACCGGCGTGGCTCGCGCGTCCCGCCGCGACCACGAAATAGGTTCCGTCGCGGCCGAGGCAGAGCTGCGACAGCGGGCCCGACAGCCCGGGCCGGCCGTTCGTGACCACGCCGAGGCTCGGCATGTTGCCCGTTCGGGGCCCTGCCGTGTGGTGGCAGATCACCCCGCGCACCGCCCCCATCGGGCCGTGCCCGCGGGTGAGCCATCCCGGCTGCTCCGCCACCTTGAGCCCGCCATTCTCGAGCGTTTCGGGAAGCCATGAAAGAGAAAAAGCCATGATCAAGCTCCTCTCTCAGGGTCGTTGGATTGCTCGACGCCGCCCCTCGCCGCGGGCAGCTCGACGTCCAGGGTCGCTTCCATCTCGTCCAGCTCGATGTCTTCGACGCAGCCGTCGACCTGTTCGTCCTCGGCGCCCCTTGCTTTCGATTCGGTCATATCGTCCTCGCCTGCTGCTGCTGTTCTCGACGGCCGTCCCGCCTGGGCAGGCGACTCGGAGTCGCCTGGCCGCTGGAGAGGTTTGGCACCGGCAGGTCCGGACTGCGCGTGACCTGCGTCACGAGCGGCCGGACTCGGCTTGACCCGCTCAACCGACAGGTGCTTACGCCTGCCGCCATGACCGACATCGCCTCCCGACTCGCCGAGCTCGAAATCGAGCTCCCCGCCCCGGCCGCTCCAGTCGCCGCTTATGTACCCACGGTGCTGGCCGGAAATCTCCTTCATATTTCCGGACAGGTCTCGTTCGAGAACGGCGCGCTGCTCACCGGACGCCTTGGCGAGGATCGAGACCTCGAATATGGCGTGCGCGCGGCTCGGGCCTGCGGGCTGATGCTGCTCGCCCAGATCGAGAAAGCGGTGGGGCTGGGTCGGGTCGAGCGGATCGTCAAGCTGGGCGTGTTCGTGAACAGCGCCGGAAGCTTCACCGACCAGCCCAAGGTCGCCAACGGCGCCTCCGAGCTGATGCAGGACGTCTTCGGCGAGGCCGGCCGGCACGCCCGAAGCGCCGTCGGAGTGCCGGTGCTGCCGCTGGGGGCCGCGGTCGAGATCGATGCGATCGTCGCCGTCAAGGCGCTCTGAGCTCGAGCGGCTCGGAGCGCTTCCTTTCGCTCACCGGGGCCTGCACGGCGGCGGACTGGTCGAGAATAGCGGTGGCGCCATCGCGGCCGCGGTCGACCGAGGCTTCGGGGTCGAGCTCGACGTCCAGCTCAGCCGCGACGGCGAAGCGATGGTTTTCCACGATTACGAGCTGGACCGGCTGACGGCCGGGCAGGGGCCGGTCGCCGCCCGCAGCGCCGCCGAATTGCAGGCGATCCCGCTGAACCTCTGCGGCGAGGCCATGCCGCGGCTCGCGCAAGCGCTGGCGATCGTAAGCGGACGAGCGCCCCTGCTCGTCGAGGTCAAGTCGCCCGACCGGCAAGTCGAGCGATTGTGCGCCGCCGTGGCCGGGGCACTGACGGCCTATGAAGGTCCCGTTGGAGTGATGTCGTTCAATCCCGAGGTCGGGGCCTGGTTCGCCCGCCACGCGGCCCCCGTGCTTCGCGGTCTCGTCGTCACCGAAAGCGGCAGGCGGGGGCCGAGGGGCCGGGTCGAGCGCCCGCTCGCCCTGTGGCGGGCCAAAGCGGATTTCCTGGCCTATGACATTCGCGACCTTCCCTCGCGCTTCGCCGGAGCCGCGCGCCGGCGGGGTCTGCCGGTCTACACCTGGACCGTGCGCCGCGATGGCGACCGGGCCCGAGCCTCGGTCCATGCCGACCAGATCATCTTCGAAGCATCGCCGGAATGAGCGAGATTCTGGCCCGTCTCGGCCGAGGAGTCGCCGCGTTCGACCCGGCGGACTGGGATCGCTGCGCCGGCACCGGCGACCCCTTCCTCGGCCACGCCTTCCTCTCGGCGCTCGAGGAATCGGGCAGCGCGACGGCGCGCACCGGCTGGCAGCCGATGCCGATCGCCATCGACGGCGAGGACGGCCGGCCCGCCGCCGTCATGCCGGCCTATCTGAAAAGCCACAGCCAGGGCGAATATGTGTTCGACCATGGCTGGGCCGAGGCGTGGGAACGAGCCGGCGGGGCTTATTATCCGAAGCTTCAGATCGCCGTACCGTTCACGCCCGTTCCGGGCCGGCGTTTGCTCACCGGGCGGGAGGACCTCGCCCAGGGGCTGATCGCCGCCGCCGAGGCGGTGGTGAACCGGCACGGACTCTCCTCCGCCCACGCCACCTTCATCGCCGAGGCGGAAGTGCCCTTGTTCGAGCGGGCCGGATGGCTGATCCGGGTCGACAGCCAGTTCCATTGGCGCAATCGCGGCTATGGCGGCTTCGAGGATTTCCTCGCAGACTTGTCGTCGCGCAAGCGCAAAGCCCTGCGCCGCGAGCGGGCGGCGGCGCTGGGAGGGCTGGAGGTCGAGCACCTCACCGGCGCGGCGATCACCGAGGCGCATTGGGACAGCTTCTGGGCTTTCTACCAGGATACCGGCGCTCGCAAATGGGGCAGGCCCTATCTCACCCGCCGCTTCTTCTCGCTGCTCGGCGAGCGGCTGGCCGACCGGATCCTCCTCATCTTCGCCTTGAGGGACGGACGGCCGATCGCCGGCGCACTCAACCTGATCGGCGATGACGCGCTTTACGGACGCTATTGGGGGACGACCGAGGAGGTACCCCACCTCCATTTCGAGATCTGCTACCACCAGGCGATCGAGGCAGCGATCGAGCGCGGCCTTTCCCGCGTCGAGGCCGGCGCCCAAGGGCCGCACAAGCTCAGCCGCGGCTACGAGCCCGTCCCGACCTGGTCGGCGCACTTCATCCCCGACGAGAATTTCCGCGAAGCCGTCGCCGATTTCCTCGCCGCCGAGCGGCGCGCCGTCGCCAACGAGATCGACGCGCTTGCCGAAATGACTCCGTTCCGCAAGGAATGACGGGGGAACAGACTGAAAGGGGCCTTCATGATCCGCAAAGCCTTCGCAATCCTGCTTCTGTTCGCGACGCCCGTCGCCGCCCAGGAGGCTCCGTCGCGCAGTTTCGAAGCGCGCGACCTTTTCTCGCTCGAGACGGCGAGCGATCCGCAGATCAGCCCGGACGGCTCGAAGATCGCCTATGTCCGCCGCTCCGGCGACATCATGACCGACCGGATGCGGCCCACGATCTGGCTGATCGACACCCGAAGCGGCGAGCAGGCGCCGCTCGCCGCCGGGCCGGGCGCGCACAGCCAGCCGCGCTGGTCTCCGGACGGCAAGCGTCTCGCCTATGTCTCGACCGCGGAGGGCGGGACCGCGCAATTGTTCGTCCGCTGGCTGGCGAGCGGCGAATCGGTCCGGATCACCGGCCTTCCGGATTCGCCGGCCAGCCTCGCCTGGTCGCCCGACGGCCGCCGGATCGCCTATACGATGTTCGTGCCCGGCGAGGGCATGAAGCTCGGCGCCCTTCCTTCCAAGCCCGAGGGCGCATCCTGGGCGCCGCCGCTCGAGATCCATAGCCAGATCCAGTATCGGACCGACGAGGAAGGCTATCTCAAGCCCGGCTTCAGCCACATCTTCCTGGTCGCGGCCGACGGCGGCGCGCCGCGCCAGCTCAGCTTCGGCTCGGTCCACGACAACGGCCCTCTGAGCTGGTCCCGCGACGGCCGCTCGATCGTCTTCAGCAGCAATCGCTCGCCCGACTGGGCCGGCGAGCCGGTGGAGAGCGAGGTCTATGCCCTCGAAATCGCCAGCGGAGCGATCCGGGCCCTGACCGACCGGCGCGGGCCGGACTCGGAGCCCGTCGTCTCCCCCGACGGCCGGCTGGTCGCCTACACGGGATTCGACGACAAGAGGCTCGGCTACCAGAACAGCGCCCTCTACGTCATGGACCGGGACGGCGGCGGCTCGCGGCTCCTCACCGGTTCGCTCGACCGGACCGTCGAGTCGCCCGTCTGGGCGGCGGACGGCCGCTCCGTCTACGTCGCCTATGACGACCGGGGGTCGCGCAAGGTCGCCCGGGTCGGGCTCGACGGCTCGGTACGAACCGTCGCCGAGGGCCTGAGCGGTTCCAGCCTCGACCGGCCCTATACCGGCGGCGGCTTCAGCGTCTCCCGCGCCGGCGCCATCTCCGCGCCGAGCGGAAGCGCGCAGCGGCCGGCGGACGTCGCCTTGTTTCGCGGCGGCGCCAGACGGCAGCTTACCCGCCTCAACGCCGAACTGCTGGACTCAAAGAGGCTTGGCGAGGTGCGCCAGCTCACCGCGACCAGCTTCGACGGCCGACGGGTCGATTCCTGGCTTACCCTGCCGCCGAACTGGAGCGAAGGCCGCCGGGTGCCTCTGATCCTGGAAATCCACGGCGGCCCCTTCGCCGCCTACGGCCCGCATTTCTCGACCGACAACCAGCTCTACGCCGCCGCCGGCTACGCCGTCCTGTCGGTCAACCCGCGCGGCTCGACCTCCTATGGGGAGGAGTTCGCCAACCTCATCCACCATGCCTATCCCGGCCGCGACTATGACGATTTGATGGCCTCGGTCGACGCCGCCATCGCCGGAGGCTTCGCCGATCCCGAGCGACTCTTCGTCACCGGAGGCTCGGGCGGCGGAGTCCTCACCGCCTGGATCGTGGGCAAGACCGACCGCTTCAAGGCCGCCGCCACCCAGAAGCCGGTGATCGATTGGGCCAGCTTCGCGCTCACCGCCGACAATCCCGCCTTCTTCTCACGTTACTGGTTCGGGAAATATCCGTGGGAGGATCACCAGGCCTTCTGGGCCCGCTCGCCGCTGTCGCTGGTGGGGAATGTGAAGACGCCTACTCTGGTCGTCGTCGGAAGCCAGGATTACCGCACACCCGTCAGCGAGGCGGAGCAATATTATACGGCGCTCCAATTGCGGGGCGTGCCGACGGCCCTGGTCAAGGTGCCGGGCGCAAGCCACGGCGGGATCGCCGCCCGGCCGTCGCAATCGGGGGCCAAGGCCGCGGCGATACTGGCCTGGTTCGAGAAATATAAGGACGGAGCGCCGCCGAAGTAGCGTCGTCCCAGCGAAGGCCTTCGCTGGGATGACGGGATACGTTCAGGGCGCGGTCCTTTCCGGCTCCGCCCTCGCCAGCACCAAAGCGAAGCGGCCCTCCTCGTCGGTCCACTCCTCCGCCGGGGTCCATCCCCCCGCGAGCAGGAGCAGCCTCGCGTCGCGCTCGCCATATTTGTGGCTGTTCTCGGTGTGGATGGTCTCGCCCGCGGTCATCGTGAAGGGCCTGCCGGCCACCTCGAAGGCAACGTCGCGAATCGCCTCGAGGTGCATCTCGATCCGGCTCCTTTTCTCGTTCCACACGGCGCGGTGGCGGAAAGCGTCGAGGGGGATGTCGCCCTCGAGCTCGCGGTTGATCCGCTCGAGGAGGTTGAGGTTGAACCCGGCGGTGACTCCCGCCTCGTCGTCATAGGCGCTGAGCAGCTCGGCGGGATCCTTGACCCGGTCGAATCCGATCAGCAGCCAGGCGCCGGTGCCGAGGGTCCGGCGCATCGCCCGGAGCAGGTCGACTCCGGTCGCCGGGATCATGTTGCCGATGGTCGAGCCCGGGAAGAAGCCGAGCCTGGGCAGATCGTCCAGCGCCTCGGGAAGTGCGATGGACCGGGTGAAATCGGCCTCGATCGGATGGACCGCGAGACCCGGAAAGTCGTCGGCGAGCGAAGCGGCGGCGTCGCGAAGGAAATCGCCGCTGATGTCGATCGGGACGTAGGCCGAAGGGGCGGCGGCGGCGAGCAGGATCCGGGTCTTGACCGAGGCCCCGGAGCCGAACTCGACCACCGCCTGGCCGGGGCCGACGATTCGGGTGACGTCGGGGCAGCGCCGCTCGAGCAAAGCGGTCTCGGTCCGGGTGAGATAATATTCGGGGAGCCGGGTGATCGCCTCGAACAGCTCCGAGCCTCGGCGGTCGTAGAGCCAGCGCGCCGGGATGGCGCGGATCGGGGCCGCCAGGCCGGCGAGGACGTCGCGCCGGAAATCCGGGTCGGCGGCCGTTTGCACGAGAGCATCCATCACAGGTCCTTCGCCAGGCGCAGGCCGGAATACATCCAGCGCTGATGGGGGTAGAAGAAGTTACGGTAGCCGGGGCGAAGATGACCGCGCGGAGTGGCGCAGCTTCCGCCCCTCAGGACGAATTGGCTGCACATGAACTTGCCGTTATATTCGCCGACCGTGCCCTCTTGCGGGCGAAAGCCGGGATAAGGCGCGAAGGCGCTCATCGTCCATTCCCAAAGGTCGCCGTACATCTGGCGCAGCCCGGTGCCGGCGGCGGGGCGGGGGCGGACAGGGCCGGAGCGGTCGAGCTGCGTGCCCCCGGCCGGATCGAAGCGGGAAGCGGCGGCTTCCCATTCCTCCTCGCGCGGCAGTCGGGCGCCCGCCCAGCGGGCGTAGGCGTCGGCTTCGTACCAGCTGATATGGGCGACCGGCTCGGCCGGAGCGATCGGCCGCTGGCCGTCCAGGGCGAACCGGCTCCAGCCGCCGGCATCGCGGCTCCAGTAAAGCGGCGCTTCGATTCGATCCTGCGCGACCCAGGCCCAGCCGTCGGCCATCCACAAACCGGGCCGGGAATAGCCGTCCTCCTCGATGAAGCCGAGCCACTCGGCGTTGGTGACCAGCCGGTCGGCGAGCGCATGGGGATGAAGCAGGGCCTGGTGGCGAGGCCCCTCGCAATCGAAGGCGAAGCCGGCGCCGTCGTCGCCGATCTCGGCGAGCCCCCGCCGTCCCTCGACCCAGCGCATTTCGGACGCGAGCGGCGCGGGGGCCGGGGCGACGCCGGGCCAGAGCGCCGGGCGAAGGGGGTTCTCGGCGAGCGCGGCGGTGAGGTCCATCAGCATCAGCTCCTGATGCTGCTGCTCGTGGTTGAGGCCGAGCTCGACCAGGGCCAAAGCGGCTTCGGGCAGCCGGGGCAGGGCCTCCGCCACCGCTTCGTCGACATAGGCCCGCCAGGCGCGGACCTCGTCCAGGCCGGGGCGGCTGATCATTCCGCGGCGCTCGCGCGGATGGCGCTCGCCTTCGCCCTCGTAATAGGAATTGAACAGATAGGCCCAGCTCTCATTCCAGAGCCGGTGGCCGGGCACATGGTCGCGAAGCACGAAGGTCTCGAAGAACCAGCTGGTATGGGCGAGATGCCATTTGGCCGGCGAGGCGTCCGGCATCGGCTGGAGGCATGCGTCGGCGTCGGAAAGCGGGGCGGAGATCGCCTCGCTCAGCGCCCGGACGGCGCGGTAGCGTCGGGCCAGGGCCGCGGCCGGCGGTGTATCTGCCTGAGTGGCCATGCGCGGGCTCCTATACGAAAAAACCGATCGAGTTTAACGCCCTTCGCTGGGATGACGGTTCAGCGAGTCGCACCCGGTTTCCACAACACTTCGCCGCCCTGCACCGAGGCGGCCAGCCTCGCCATCACGAAGAGGTGGTCGGAGAGCCGGTTCAGATAGACGAGGGCAAGCGGATTGAGCGGGGTCGCCGCCGAAGCCGCGATCGCCGAGCGTTCGGCCCGGCGGACTATGGCCCGGGCGAGGTGAATCGCCGCCGCGCCGCCGCCGCCGCCCGGCAGGATGAAGCTGCGTAGCGGCTCGAGCCCCGCGTTCATCGAGTCGATCTCGGACTCGAGGCGGTCGATCTGGGGCTGGACGACCCGGAGGGTCATTTCGGACGGCTCGAAATCCTCCCCGGGGGTTGCGAGATCGGCGCCGAGATCGAACAATTCGTTCTGGATCGCGGTCAGCATCCGCCGCCGGGCCTCGTCCGTTACCTGGAGGATGGCGAAGCCGATCGCGCTATTGGCCTCGTCGACGTCGCCGATCGCCGCGAACAAAGGGTCGGCCTTGGAGCGACGGGAGCCGTCGGCGAGGCCGGTCGAGCCGGAATCGCCTGTGCGCGTGTAGATTTTGTTGAGCCGGACCAGGGCTCAGCTCTTTCCGCCGGCGACGAGCAGCAGCAGGACGACCAGGACGATGGCGATCGCCTGGAAGAACACCCTCTTGCGCATCAGGTCCTGCGAGCGCTGCCCGGTAATGTCCTTGCCGGACGCCATTCCGATCACGCCCTTGGCGAGGATGAAGAGCGTCGCTCCGGCGGCGAGGGCGATCAGGATGACGAGGATTGTGCTCATCGCGCCTATCTAGGAAGAATCGACCGAATATCCATACGGCATTTGTCCCGTCAGCAGATCCGCCGCCAGCGATTTCGGGTCGGCGCCGCCCTCGCGAAGCTCGCGAAGGGTCGGAGCGCCGTGGCGCTTGGCGAGGCGCCGGCCGTCGGGACCCAGAAGCAGGGGATGGTGGCGATATAGCGGAGTGGGAATTTCGAGCAGGGCCTGGAGCAGGCGATGGACGTCGGTGGCGGAATAGAGGTCGCGGCCGCGAACCACGTCGGTGACTCCCTGGGCGGCGTCGTCCACCGTGACGGCGAGGTGGTAGCTGACCGGAGAATCCTTGCGGGCGAGGACGATGTCGCCATGGGCCTCCGGCTCGGCCTGGACCTCGGTGTCGCCGTCGCTCCAGTAGAGCGGCCCCGCGCCGGCCGCGGCCCGCGCCACGTCGAGGCGCCAGGCGTGGGGCTCGGAGTCGCGACGACGCTCGCGCTCCTCGGACGAAAGGGCCCGGCAGGTGCCGGGGTAGAGCGGGCCGTCCGGACCATGTGGGGCGGCGGCGCTGGCGGCGATCTCCGCGGCGATTGCCGAACGGGTGCAGAAGCAGGGATAGACGAGACCGGCTTCCCTGAGGCGGTCCAGGGCCTCCCGGTAAAGGTCCAGCCGCTCGGACTGGAAGATTATCTCTCCGTCCCATTCGATTCCGAGCCAGTCGAGATCCTCGATGATCCCGTCGACATGCTCGGCTCGGGACCGGCCCGGATCGATATCCTCGATCCGAAGCAGGAAAGCGCCGCCGCGGCTGCGCGCCAAATCGTGAGCGAGCAGTGCCGAGAAAGCGTGGCCCAGATGCAACCGTCCGGTCGGGCTCGGCGCGAATCGGGTGACGAGCTTCATTGCGCCCCTTGACCGGAAGACTCGCGCCATGCTGTCATGGCGCCGTCACCTTCCCATGGGAGGAGGCTTGGACTGGGGAGGGGCTCCCCCGTTCTGGGTGCGACAGGCCGGGCGTTTCTCCTCGCAGGATCGAGGGCTTCGCGCGGCGCATGTACCATCCCGACCTCCTCCGCCATCCGGACGCCTGTCCCGCGCTCGTGCTCAACGCCGATTATACGCCCTTGAGCTATTATCCGCTCAGCCTGTGGCCGTGGCAGACCGCGGTCAAGGCCGTGTTCCTGGAGCGGGTCGATATCGTCGCCCAATATGTCCGCGAGGTGCACAGCCCGACCCGCACCCTGCAATTGCCGTCGGTGATCGCGCTCAGGCAATATGTGAAGCCGAGCGAGCATCCCGCCTTCACCCGGTTCAACCTGTTCCTTCGCGACCGCTTCGAATGCCAATATTGCGGCTCCCCGGCGGAGCTGACCTTCGACCATGTCGTTCCGCGTGCCCAGGGCGGGCGGACGACCTGGGAGAATGTCGCCACCGCCTGCGCTCCGTGCAACCTCAGGAAGGGCGGCCGAACCCCGCTCCAGGCCCATATGAGCCTCAACCGTCGTCCCTACCGCCCGACCAGCTGGCAATTGCAGGAGAACGGCCGGAGCTTCCCGCCGGGCTACCTTCACGAGAGCTGGCGCGATTACCTTTACTGGGACATCGAGCTGGAAGCTTGAGATCGCTGCTCCCCGGCGAAGGCCGGGGCCCGGTTTCGAGACCCGCGCCGCCGGACCCCGGCCTTCGCCGGGGAGCAGTTCGGGCTCAAGCTCGTTACGCCCGCGATGCGCGAATTCTCACAGCTCCTCGACGGCCTCGTCTATACGCGCTCGCGCAACGGCAAGCTGAAGCTGATCGGCGACTATCTGAAGCGGACGCCCGATCCCGACCGGGGCTATGCGCTGGCCGCCCTGACCGGCGAGATCGACCTGGCCGGGGTCAAGCCGGCGGCGATCCGGGCGCTCGTCGAGGAAAGGGTCGATCCCATCCTCTTCCGGATGAGCCGGGACTATGTCGGCGACATGGCCGAGACGGTGTCCCTGCTCTGGCCCAAGAGGATCGACCAGCCCGCCGAGATAGACGACGGATCGCTCCGGATCGCCAATGTGGTCGAGCGGCTTCAGACCCTGGGCCGGGCCGAGGCGCCGGGCGCGCTGGCGACGATGCTCGACCATCTCGACTCCAGCGGCCGCTACGCCCTGCTCAAGCTGGCGACCGGCGCCCTGAGGCTCGGAGTCTCGGCCCGGCTCGCCAAGACGGCGCTGGCCTTGGCCTTCGATCTCGACGTCGATTCGGTCGAGGAGGTCTGGCACGGGATCGACCCGCCCTATCTGCCCATCTTCGACTGGGCGGAGGGTCGGGGAGCGCAACCGAGCGCCGAGGACGTCCCCGTCTTCCGGCCGTTCATGCTCGCCCATCCGCTGGAGGATCTGCGCCTGTCGCTCGAAGATTATGCGGCGGAATGGAAATGGGACGGGATCAGGGTCCAGATCGTCCGCGCCGGGGGAGAGACGAGGCTCTACAGCCGGGCGGGCGACGATATCAGCCGGAGCTTTCCCGAGGTCGCGGAAAGCTTCCGGGCCGACGGCGCCGTCGACGGAGAATTGCTCGTCAAGGGCGAGGCGCAGGGGGCGGACGCCCATGGCGGAGCGGCGGCCAGCTTCAACGCGCTCCAGCAGAGGCTGGGGCGGAAGCTCGTCTCCGCGAAGGTGCTGAAGGATTACCCCGCCTTCGTCCGCCTCTACGACATCCTCTTCGACGGGCCGGAGGATCTCCGGGCGCTGCCCTGGCAGGAACGCCGGACGCGCCTGGCGGAGTTCGTCCCTCGCCTGGACTCCGAGCGGTTCGACCTCTCCGCCTTGATCGAGGCGTCAACCTTCGAGGAGCTCGAGGAGATTCGCTCCGGAGCCCGCGACGCGGCCATCGAAGGGGTGATGCTGAAGCGCCGCGACAGCCCTTATACGAGCGGGCGCCGGGTCGGCCTGTGGTATAAATGGAAGCGCGATCCGCTGACCGCCGACTGCGTCCTGATGTATGCCCAGCGCGGGAGCGGCAAGCGCTCCTCTTATTATTCCGATTTCACCTTCGGCTGCCGGACTCCGGAAGGCGAGCTGCTCCCGGTCGGCAAGGCGTATTTCGGCTTTACCGACGAGGAATTGCTCTGGCTCGACCGATTCGTTCGCAACCATACGGTCCAGCGCTTCGGGCCGGTCCGCGAGGTCGAGAAGAGCCTCGTACTCGAAGTCGCCTTCGATTCGATCCATTCCTCGAAGCGCCACAAGTCCGGCGTCGCGATGCGCTTCCCCCGGATCTCGCGGATCCGCACCGACAAGCCCGCGGCCGAAGCCGACACGATCGAGGGCCTGAAGCGACTCGTGACCTGATTGGCGCCAGGCGCCATTAACCTTTTCGCGCTCCGAATCCCCTTTTGAAACAAAGGATTTCGGGGGGCTGACAGGAATGCCGGGGGCGCTCAGGGGCAGGCTCGGTGGAGCGCCGTATTTCGCTCCGACCCTTTGGAGGGATAAGGCCATGGCCAGTTTCAGTCTCGAGATCCAGGACGAGAGCTTCGCGCACGACCCGCAGCAGCGCGGCTATTGCGTGGCCTATCGCGAGAATGAGGTGAACCACTGCCCCGGCTGCGGCCGGACCCATTGGTATGTCGGCCGGGTCTCGGCCGAATGCGGCTTCTGCGCCACCGCCTTGCCGCTGATCGCCGCGACCAGCCGGGGCGCCGGCACCCACAGCCGGGGGCACCGACCGATGGCGGTCAGCGAGGCGGCCTGATTTTGCCTCCCTGCCGCGAAGCGGTGGGGAGGGGGACCATGCGAAGCATGGTGGAGGGGTGGCTGGCGCAGGCCTCGGCGGCTCCCAATCGAACCCGCCACTTCCCCGCCTTCTACCCCTCCACCACCCTTCGGGTGGTCCCTCTCCCCATCGTGCCGATGGGGAGGCAAGCTAGAACGGCAGCCAGCGGCTCTTCTGGCTGAAGCGCATGTAGCCCGCGTTGAGCCCAAGCCGGGCACCGACTCCGAGGCGGACGGGAATGAGGACGACGTCGCCGCGCCTCAAATAGCTCGCGGTGAAGCCGCCGACGACATAGGCCTTGCCCTCCCCGGCCGGAAAGCGGCGGAACAGGCGCTCGCTGTCGTGAAGGTTGTAGACGAGGACGAACACCTTGTCGGCATTGGCTCCGAAATCGATTCCGACCGAGGGTCCGGTCCAATGGACCTTGCGGTCGCCCTCCACCTGGTGGTGGAGCATTCCCGAGCCGTAGCGCACTCCGGCGAAGAAGGCGCCGCCGGCCTCGCGGCCGGTGATGTAGCCGGTGGGATCGCCGCGCTCGCGAAGCACGTCCTCGATCAGGTCCGCGAGCCCTTCGGCGCCCTTGCCGAACACGCCCTCGGCGGCGCCGAGCACCTTCTTGAGCGGGACGGTCTCGCCCCTGGCCGCCTGGCTGGCGCGCTGGCTCGCCGTTCCGGCCGGGGCGGGGGCCGCTTCCGCGGGCGCGCTGCTCTCGAACGCGGCTTCGTCCCCGGGCGTCGAATTCCGAGTTCCGGTATCGACCGGCTGGTATTCGCTCTCGGCCGGCTCCCAGCCGGATTCGGCCGGATCGACGGCGCTGTTGGGATCGATCGTGGAAATCTGAGCCGGCGCCGCCGATGCGGCCAGGGTCAAAGCGGCGGCGGCCGCAACCCGCAGGAAAACTTGCCTCAACATGTCCCGATCCCCCCTAACGCTCCAGAGCGGAAGTAAATGCTTTCAAGGCTTTCGCTGCAATGAACCGGCGACGAGCCGAGTCGATAGCGCGCCGGAACGGTATGCGGACGGCTTTCTCAGGATGCCGCGGAGGCGGGCTCACGGTAGGACTCCGGCCCGGACCGACGGGAATTGCCACAGGCTGGCGGAGACGGAGGGATTCGAACCCTCGGTAGGAGTAATCCCCCTACGGCGGTTTAGCAAACCGCTGGTTTCAGCCACTCACCCACGTCTCCAGGCGCCGAAGCGACGAGCCTATATAGGCGGGAATCCAATCGTTCAACCAAGTGCTGAGGCTTTGCGGTGCGGCGATGGGCTGCTAGGCCCCCGCCATGCTCAGCCTCCAGTTCATCCGCGAGAATCCCGATGCCGTGCGCAAGGCGGCGGAGCGCAAGAACGCCTCGCTCGACCTGGACCGTCTGCTTGAGCTCGACGGCGAGGTACGCGAGCTCAAGACCCGGATCGACGAGCTCAGGCGGCGACACAACGAGATCAGCGCCAGCTTCAAGACCGCCGATCCGGCCGAGCGGCCGGCGCTCGGCGCCAGGGCCAAGGCCTTCGGCGCCGAGGCCAGCGAGGCCGAGTCGGCGCTCGCCGAGAAATCGGCGGAGCTGGACGGGCTGATGCTCCGGGTTCCGAACATCCCCTGGGACGGCGCGCCGGTCGGGCCCGACGAAAGCTTCAACACGGTCGTTCGCACGGAAGGAGAGCCCCCGAGCTTCGATTTCGAGGCGCGTGACCATGTCTCCCTGGTCGAGATGAACGACTGGGCGGACCTGTCGAGGATCACCCAGGTCGCCGGCTCGCGAATGTATGCGCTGAAGGGGCGCCTGGCCCTGCTCGAGCAGGCGCTGATGTTCTGGGCCCAGCAGATCATCGCCGAGGACGGGTTCACTCTGATGACCGTTCCGGCGCTGGCCAGGCCTCAGGCCTTCGTCGCGACCGGGCATTTCCCCGGCCACGAGGAAGAGGCCTATGAGATGGAGAAGGACGGGCTTTACCTCGCGGGCACCGGCGAGATCGCCTTGACCTCGCTCCATTCGGGCGAGATACTCGAGTCCGCCCAGCTGCCGATCCTCTATGCAGGCTATTCCCCCTGCTTCCGGCGGGAAGCGGGAAGCGCCGGACGGGACGTCCGCGGGCTGCTACGGGTCCATCAATTCTACAAGCTCGAGCAATATGTCATCTGCGCCGACGACGAGGAGGAATCGGCCCGCTGGCACGCCCGGCTGCTCGCCAATGCGGAGAAGCTGCTCCGCGGGCTCGAAATCCCCTATCAGGTCGTCGAAACGTCTACCGGCGACATGGGCCTCGGCAAGTATCGGATGAACGACATCGAGAGCTGGGTGCCATCCCTGGGCAAGTATCGCGAGACCCACAGCTGCTCGACCCTCCACGACTGGCAGGCGCGCCGGGCCAACCTCAGGTGGCGGGATCCGGAGCGAAAAGTCCGCTTCGTCCATACGCTCAACAACACCGCGCTTGCGAGCCCGCGGATCCTGGTGCCGCTGCTCGAGAACCACCAGCAGGCGGACGGGCGGGTGAGGCTTCCGGAGGCTCTCCGGGGGCTGATGGGGAGCAAATATCTCTGAGACCGACACCCTGCCGCCGCGGCGGTGGCTGCTCGTTCTCGAAGGCACTGCCCTGCTCCCGCGAGTCTATCGCGCCTTCGGCCGGCTCGGCGAGCGCGGACCGCCGGACGGGCCGAAGCTGATGGTCCTCCCCGGTTTCCTCGCCAGCGACCGGACCACCCTGGGCCTGCAGAGGGCACTGGCGCGCGCCGGCTACCGTGTGAGCGGCTGGGGATTGGGGATCAATCGGGGCGTCCGTCCGGACACGCTGGAGCGGATAGCGGAACGGCTGGAGCGATTCGGGGGCGGCGAGCCCGTCATCCTGGTCGGATGGAGCCTCGGCGGCATCTACGCGCGCGAAGTGGCCAAGGCGAGGCCGGAGCTGGTCGCCAAGGTCGCGACGCTCGGAACTCCATTCTCGGGCGATCGGCGTAGCAATAATGTCTGGCGCCTCTACGAGTTTATCGCCCGCCACCCGGTCGATCGGCCGCCCGTCGGGGGGGATCCGGCGATCAAGCCGCCGGTGCCGACCCTCGCCCTCTGGTCGCGGCGCGACGGCCTGATCGCCCCCGCCTGCGCGCGGGGCGAGCCGGGCGAGCGCGACCGCGAGCAGGAGCTCGACTGCCGCCACATGGGCTATGCGGTCAGCGGCAGGGCCTTTCCCGGGATCGTCGAGGCGATACGGTCCTTTTAATCCCCCAGAGGATGTCCCGGCAGTTCAGAGAATTGCGCCGCCACTTCGTCCGGCACCCGGAGCGGGCGCCGGGTCGCCTTGTCGAGCATCGCCCAGGTCGTGCGGGCCCTGACCCGCGGCTTGCCGTCGGCGCCCGTGAATTCGACGTGGCGGTCGAAGCGCGCCCCCCGGGGAGCATCGCCGACCCAGGTTCGCCCCGTCACCGTCTCGCCGGGAAGGACCGCGCGCAGATAATCGATTTCGTGGCGGACGACGACCCAGACATAGGCGTCGACATGGTCCGGATCCGCGGCGGCCCGCCAATGCTCGGTCGCCATATCCTGGATCCAGCGGACCCATATTGCATTGTTGACGTGACCGAGCTCGTCGGCGTCCCCGGCTGCGGCGGCAATGCTCTTCTCGTAATAGGAGCGCGTCATCCGGCTCCGGCCTGTCCGCTCCGATGCCGGCCGTCAAGCTCGGCCTGCCTCTCGCAGCACGCGCCATCCGCGACCCGGATCAGAGCGGCCATCGGCTTGTCGGGGGTTCACCAGCCGGTTCGATGAGGTCCTCGCGGGACGCAAGCGGAGGCTTCCAACCTCAGCCGGCTGCGTGTAGGTCGCTCCAGCGGCGGCTGTGCCGCGAATCCAGCCCCAGGGGCACGCCCGGTCGCGCGCGCCCGCTCTTGTGAATTCCACGGAAAGAATTTCGGTAATGACGGTTGCGGATCAGCGTGAGTCACGACCGGACCACGGGGTCGGCTCGGAGGTTCGAATCGCCGCCGATCGCTCGACCGGCGACGGCGCCATCGCCGCGGCCCCGCGCCGGCCCGAAATCCGACGGCTCTGGGGGGAGGCAGGCGAATGACCCTGTTCGGTCTCCTCGGCATCGTGATTTCGATCGCCGGCTTCCGCTTCGCCAGGGCGAACGAATCGCGGTCCCGGCTGGCCCTGTTCGTCCTGCTCCTGCTGATGCATCTCGGCGCCGCCCTTGCCTACTTTCTTTACGCACAGTCCTTCGGAAGCGACGCCAAGCTCTATTATTACGACGAATATAATCTATTCGCCGATGGCGAAAACGGCCTCGGCACCATCTTCCTCGTCAACTTCGTCCAGTTTCTGAAGACTTCCGTGGGCGGCAGCTATCTCGATTATTTCCTGCTTTTTCAGGCGGCGGGATTCTGGGGCCTCCTGTTCGTGCTGAGGTCCTTCGATGAAATCCACGGCGAGCTGGGGCAGCCCAATTTCAATCGCTTCTATCTGCTGCTGTTCCTTCCGGGTCTCCATTTCTGGACGAGCGCGATCGGCAAGGACGGGTTGGTCTTCCTCGGAGTCGCGATGTGCACCTGGGCCGCCTTCCGCCTGCAGACCCGGTATCTGGTCTTCGGCGCGGGCGTGGTGGTCGCTCTGCTGGTCCGGCCGCATATCGCCCTGATCGCGCTGGTCGCGCTCGCCCTGGCGGTTCTGCTCGGCCGAAACACCCGAATGCTGACCCGGATCGCGCTGCTCGCAGTGACGGTTGGGGGGATCTTCTCCGTGGCGGGCCTGGTTTCGGATACCTTCGCCGGCCTCAACCTGACCAACGCCGATGCGATGACCGAGTTCATCCAGACGAGATCGAACGTCAACGAAGAATCGGGCGGCGACATCGACATCATCGGCGCTTCCTTCCCGGTGAAGCTGGTCAGCCTTCTGTTCCGGCCCTTGTTCATCGACGCCACCGGGATGCTCGGCTACGCCGCCTCGCTCGAGAATCTCGTGCTGCTCCTCATCGTCCTGACCGTGTTGATCCGGTTCCGCACGGCACTGCAGGTGGCCCGGGGAGCGATGTTCGCCCGCTTCGCCGCCATTCTCTTCGTCACGCTGACCCTGCTGCTCGCGATGGTGAACTACAATGTCGGTCTCGGGCTTCGGCAGAAGATGATGGTGATGCCCTGCCTTCTCTCTTTCTTCGTGGCGCTGCTGGCGGTTCGGAAAGCCCGACGGCAGGCGGCGGTTTACGATCTCGACCCGGCCGCCTATGCGGGCACGGCCAGGGATCGGGCGCCGCGAAGTGCCTTCTGAACGTTTGAGCGGGCGTGGGCCACGCCCGCGCCCGGAGAGCCTTTCTATGACGATGTCGCATGTTGAGCAGAGGCCCGAAGCGGCCGCCACTCCCGCCGATCTGCGGCAGGGGCAGGACGAGCATTGGCCCTTTTATGCCGAGGACGAGATCGAGGCGGTGTCCCGGGTCCTCCGATCCGGGCGGGTCAATCAGTGGACCGGCGGCGAGGTCTTCGCCTTTCAGGAGGCGCTGGCCCGTGCCTATGCCGGCAAGCATTGCATCGCTCTCGCCAACGGTTCGCTCGCGCTCGAGCTCGCGTTGCGCGCGTTCGGCGTCGGGCCGGGCGACGAGGTGGTGGTGACCCCGCGGACCTTCGTCGCCTCCGCGACCTGCGTCATGCTGCTCGGCGCGACGCCGGTCTTCGCCGATATCGATCCCGACAGCGGCAATATCACCGCCGAGAGCATCGAGGCGGTCCTGACCGAGCGGACCCGGGCGGTCATCCCCGTCCATCTCGGCGGCTGGCCCTGCGACATGCCGGCGATCATGGCGCTGGCGGAGCGCCGGGGCCTTCTCGTCATCGAGGATTGCGCTCAGTCGCACGGAGCCGAGATAGACGGTCGGCCGGCCGGAAGCTTCGGCCACGCCACCGCGCTTTCCTTCTGCCAGGACAAGATCATCAGCACCGGCGGCGAGGGCGGCGCGACCCTGTTCAAGGATGCAGACGACTGGGACCGCGCCTGGAGCTTCAAGGACCATGGCAAGAGCCGCCGCAAGGTCGAGGCGCCGCCCGCGGGACCTGGTTTCCGCTGGCTTCACGACAGCGTCGGCACCAATTGGCGGCTGACCGGGCCGCAGGCGGCAATCGGCCTCAGGCAGCTGGAAAAGCTCCCCGAATGGCACTCGGCTCGCACCCGTAACGCCGCCGTCTGGGCCGAGGCCCTTACCGGTGTGCCGGGACTTCGGGTGCCGTTTCCCGAGCCGCGCTTCCGCCACGCTTATTACCGATTCAATTTCTATCTGGAGCCGGGCGCCGAGGACGCTCGACAGGAGATACTGGCCCGCGCCGCGGAGGCCGGGCTGCGCCTGTTCACCGGCTCCTGCTCGGAAGTCTATCTCGAGGGGGCGTTCAGCGACCTTCCGCGGCCCGATCTGCCGAACGCTCGGGCGATGACCCGGAGCAGCCTGGCCGTCGAGGTCCATCCGACCCTTCGACCCGAGCGGCTCCGGCTGCGGGCGGGGAAGCTCGCCGGGCTGGTCCGCGCGGTCGTGGGTTAGGCCACGGACCCCGGGCTTCCAGCAACTCGCGTTTTGGTCTAAGGGCCGCCATTCAAATGATATTTCAATTTGTCAGACGAGTATCCTCGGCGGATCGCGGCCAGAAGCGCGCGATACTGGCCGGCTACGACGTTTTCGCGATGGTGGTCGCGCTGTGGGCGGCCTTCTCGGCGCGCCTTGGCGAACCCTATCTGCCGGTCGATTTGCTGGTGCTGCTCGCGGCCGGGCTCTCGATGGTGATCGGCCTGATCGGCCTCTTCCAGCTGCGCATATACCATATCGTCCTGCGTTTCTTCGACCTGGGCACCGTCAGCAGGATATTGTTCGGAGCGGCGATCGCCGCCACCGCATGGGTGATCCTCGTCTATTTCATGCGCGCCTCGCTGATGGTCGACGGCATCCGCATCCTGGTGCCGCGTTCGATCGGCTTCATTTATGGCGGCTTTCTGTTCGTGCTCCTGTTCATGGGCCGCTACGCGATGGCCGCGATGGTCATCGGTGCCGAGCGCAAGCATCCGAGCGGCCGCGCCGGGCGCCGAAACATCGTCATCTACGGCGCCAATTCGGCCGGGATCAGCCTCGCCGAATCGGTGCGCCGCGATCGCCATTTCCACCTTTGCGGCTTCGTCGACGACGATCCCGCGCTCAAGGGCCAGATCATCGCCGGAGCTCGGATCTACCCTCCCAGGGCGCTGGCCGACCTGGTCCAGAACAATAATATCCGCGAGGTATTCCTCGCCATGCCGAATGCGACCCGCTCGCAGCGGCTGAGCGCGATCGAGCGATTGAACAAGCTCAACGTCCAGGTCATGACCGTGCCCGCGCCCGAGGAGATCGTCTCCGGCCGCTTCACGGTGAGCGACGTCCGCCCGATCGACGTCAACGACCTTCTGCGCCGCGACCCGGTCGAGCCGCTCAGCGACCTCATCAAGGAAGTGGTGGACGGCCAGACCATCCTCATCACCGGCGCCGGAGGCTCGATCGGCTCCGAAATCTGCCGCCAGATCGTTCGGGTTCGCCCGGCCAAGCTCGTCCTGCTCGATCACAGCGAGTTCGCGCTCTACTCGATCGAGCAGCAACTGATCGAGCTGCTCAGGGACCGCGATCCAATGGACCGCCCGGCAATCGTCCCGGTGGTCGGCTCGATGCTCAACGAGCTGCTCATCCGCGACATCATCCGGATGCACGGCATCGAGACCATCTACCACGCCGCCGCCTACAAGCACGTGCCGCTGCTCGAGCATAACGAGGTGGTCGGGGTCGAGAACAACGTCATCGGCACCTGGGTGCTCGCCCGCGCCGCCTTCGACGCCAAGCTCACCCGCTTCACCATGATCTCGACCGACAAGGCGGTTCGGCCGGAGAGCGTCATGGGTGCGAGCAAGCGTGTGGCGGAGCTGGTCATCCAGGCGCTCGCCGAGCAGGGCGAGACCCGCTTCGGAATCGTCCGCTTCGGCAACGTCCTCGACAGCTCGGGCTCGGTGGTCCAGACCTTTCGCGAGCAGATCCGCCGGGGCGGCCCGGTCACCGTCACCCACCCCGACGTCACCCGCTTCTTCATGTCGATCCCGGAGGCCACCCAGCTCGTGCTCCAGGCGAGCGCCATGGCCCGCCACGGCGAGGTGTTCGTGCTCGACATGGGCGAGCCGATCCGGATCGCCGAGCTCGCGCGCAACATGATCTCGCTGTCCGGCATGACCGTCCGGGAGGAGGACAATCCGGCCGGCGACGTCGAGATCGCCTATGTCGGCCTTCGCCCGGGCGAGAAATTGTACGAGGAGCTGTTCGTCGGCGAGAGCGCGCTCGACACCGCCCACCCGCGAATCAAGATGGCCAAGGAGCGCTTCATCTCCTTCGCGGAGCTGCGACCCTGTGTCGACCGGCTCCGAGCCGCGATCTTCGCGGGCGACGCCGCCGCGGTGCGAGAGCAGCTGCAGGAGCTGATCGCCCCCGACCAGGGCGAGCTGGACCGCCCCGAACCGTCCCGGCGTCCGGAAGGGATCTCGCGGGACACGAGGGCGGTCATCTGAACCCGATCCGGGCCCGGCCGGCCCGGCGCTTCATGTCCCGCTAAGCTTGGTCCGGGCACGAGAGCGGAATGATCACCGATCGACGGAATTTCATTCTCGCCGGGACCGCGGCCTGGGCGATGGCGGCGGGGTCCGGATCGGCCCAGACGTCGGGCCGGGTGCTGTCTCCCGAACAGTTCGGCGCGAAGGGCGACGGCCGGGCCGACGACACGCGATCTCTCCAGACCTGCCTGGACTCGGCCCGCCCCGGCGACATCGTCCGGCTCCGTCGCGGCGCCGTCTATCGGGTCGACACGAACTGGAGGCCCACCCGCGAGACCGTCGGCGGCCTGAAGCTCAGGACCGGCCAGATCCTCGAGCTGAACGGTGCCGAGTTGCGCGCGCTTCCGAGCCGCGAGATGCGGGGCGCGGTCGTGCAGGCTTATCAGATCCGTGACTGGAAGCTGCGCGGACCGGGGCGGGTCACCGGCGAGCGGAACGTCCATAGCGGCACGGGCGGCGAATGGGGTTTCGGCATCGCCGCTTTCTCGAGCAGCGGGTGGGAGGTGAGCGGACTCGAGGTCGCGGGCTGCTGGGGCGACGGAATCTATGTCGGCTCAGCAGGGCCCGGGGAGTCGCGGGACTTTTCGATCGACTCGGTCAAGATCCGGGATTGCCGCCGGAACGGCATTTCCGTCGTCCACGGCAGCGATGGCCGGATCCGGCGGGTCGACATAAGCGGGATCAACGGCACCGCGCCGTTCGGGGGGATCGATCTGGAGCCCGACCACCCCAACCGGCCCAATCGCAACATCACGATCAGCGACGGCAGGATCGGCGGAGATGTCGGCGTCGGCATCTACGCCACCGTCGCCAACGAGAATGTCACGATCTCCAACATGGACCTGTCGGGCTCGAACAGCGGCATCATCATCAGCGACCGAATCGAGGGGATCAGGATCAGCAACTGCCGGATCCATTCGGAGGTCGGCGGGCAGGAGGGCGCCACGATCAGGACCGTCGGCAATCCCTCCAAAATGGCCGGGATCCACATCCGCGACAATCTGCTCACGGGCGGGGGCTACTTCGTCCTCGACATCATGGGCGACGGCTATCGCGACGTCGTCATCGCCGAAAACCGCATTCGGGCCGGGAATCGGGGTACCCAGGGCATCGCCCGGGTGCACGATTGCGTCTTTGTCGACAACGACTGCGTGATCGAGCCCAGGGCCGGGACGGCCCGCGAATATTTCATCCAGTTCCGGAAGACCACGCACGGCCGCAACGTCTATCGCAACCAGTCCCCGCACAGGATGTATTCGGCGATATGGGGCGGCCGCGACCTCGGCGGCGACGCTTATGCGGGCCCGAACCTCGACCGGGTCTACGAGGCGCTCCCGGGCTAAGGCCTAGGCGACGTCCCGGAGCGGCACTTCCCCGCCCTGTTCGGTCGGATTTTCGAGCCACGACTGGAACATCAGGATCGCCCAGAGCTGATATTGCATGTTCGCCCGGCCGCTCTGGTGAAGGTCCCAGGCGGCGCGGATCGGCTCGGGGCGGAAATAGCCCTCGCCGGCCAGCCGCCGCTCGGAGAGCAGCTCCTCCGCCCAGCCTTTCAGCGGGCCGCGCAGCCAGCTTCCGATCGGGATTCCGAAGCCCATCTTGGGCCGCTCGATCAGCGAGCGCGGCACGTGCCGGTACAGCAATTGCCGAAGCACCCATTTCGATTCGCCGCCGCGCAGCTTCAGATCGAGCGGCAGCCGCCAGGCGAATTCGACGACCCGGTGATCGAGCAGCGGCACCCTCGTCTCGAGCGACACGCTCATCGCGGCCCGGTCGACCTTGGTCAATATGTCGTCCGGCAGATAGGTCAGCATGTCGAGCGCCATCATCCGCTCGCACGTTCCGAGACCGCCGAGCCGAGCCAGAACTTCCGGCCCGATGGTCGCCGGCTCGGAGCCGCCGATGACGATCTCGCCCGGATCGCGCCAGCTCGAGACGAGCCCACGGTAGAGATCCTCCGCCGATCCGCTGG